>NZ_JYHN01000067.1:0-421314 GCF_000954015.1 Clostridium sp. FS41 | reverse complement strand
GGGCGAATATCTGTGCAAAATTAATTTCCAGAAATATAGAATTTACTCTTGCATTCTGGAATTTATAATTACATTTAAGTGCTTGAAATATCATAATCAAACAGGCGCAAGAAAAAGAACAAATGTTCACATTTGCGCCTATACTTTTTTCTTCCGCTATGTTATAATTTTGGTGACCTTTGGTATTACTAATTCCACCAGGTTTTATCTGGTGTTGCGGTGTCAAGAAAATAGCGTTTTGGCGACCATCATTCGTAAAATAGCAATAGTTCGATTATCAGGCAGGATAAAAAGGCTTTCCTTTACGAATTTCTGCCTAATAGGCGAACTTTTTAAGTGGTCACCAAGGAAGGAAAAAGCGAAAATGGAGTTCAAATTACACTCAGAATACCAGCCCACCGGCGACCAGCCGCAGGCGATTGAAGCCCTTGTAAAAGGCTTCCAGGAAGGCAACCAATTCCAGACTTTACTAGGGGTTACGGGCTCTGGCAAGACCTTCACCATGGCAAATGTCATCCAGCAAATCCAGAAGCCGACCCTCATCATTGCCCACAACAAAACCCTCGCCGCACAGCTCTACAGCGAATTTAAGGAGTTCTTCCCCGAGAACGCGGTAGAGTATTTTGTGAGCTACTATGAAATGAGTTTCAAACCACTACTGATTGGTGTTGTTTAGCGCTATTTGTACCATATTTTGTGGACTATATGGACTGTATGGACGGAATAACACCAGGTGGACTGGGGGGACAGGTGACCTTCATTCGTATATTGACCGATTGATAGATAATAGAATGTGGCAAATGGAAGGGGAGGAAATATATGGATAAGAAATTTATGATCGAAGAATATAATATTGATAGCCTATATGGACAGGTAAGTGAGATCGTGGATAGTGCACGTTTGAATACCTATAAACAGATAAACCTGATGCAAATAATTACTAATCTTTTGATAGGAAAACAAATTGTAGAAGATGAACAACAAGGGAATGTGCGGGCTAAGTATGGAAAAGCTGTTTTGAAAAAATTATCATTAAGATTAACAGAAAAATATGGGCGAGGATTTTCTGTTGATAATTTAGAAAATATGAGAAAGTTTTACTTGAAATTCGGGGATAGAATTCCCGAAGCACTGATTCGGATTTTAGGAAATGAAGAAGTGCCTTATAAATTAACATGGACACACTATTTGATATTAATGAGAATTGAAAATATTGAAGAGAGGCATTTTTATGAGATAGAAGCTTACAATGAAGGATGGGATTATAGAACATTACAGAGACAGTATAGTTCCAGCCTTTATGAACGTTTAGCATTAAGCAGAAATAAAGAGGCTGTATTACAACTGTCTCAACACGGAAATATTGTTAGAAAGCCAGAGGATCTATTAAAACAGCCGACTGTATTGGAATTTTTAGGGTTGGAAGAAAAATCAGAGTATGTGGAAAGCGATTTGGAGACAGCCATTATTGATAAATTGCAAGCTTTTCTCATGGAAATGGGGAAAGGATTTCTTTTTGAAAAGCGTCAGAAAAGATTTACATTTGATGAAGACGATTATTTTGTAGACCTTGTTCTCTATAATCGATTACTTCGGTGTTATGTATTAATTGATTTAAAGGTCGATACGCTCACGCATCAGGATTTAGGACAGATGCAGATGTATGTGAATTATTATGATCGTGAGGTGCGTACAGAGTTTGAGAACCCAACAATAGGAATATTACTTTGTAAAGAGAATAAAGAAGCCATGGTAAAATTAACTTTGCCTCCCAATGCTAACATTTATGCGTCCGAATATAAGCTTTATTTACCAGACAAAAAATTGCTTCAGAGTAAATTGAAACAGTGGATTGAAGAAGCTGATAAGGAATAAGGATAGATATGAAATTAAAAGGCGTAGAACTTTGCAGAAGTTAACTATGAAAAATATTAAATACCATATAGGAGGAACGAGACGTATGTATGATAGTAAAGAGGAACTTTTAGAATCATTAGAATTTGGATCCGTTGATTCTGAATCTGAAGAGAATTTAGATGATAAATTTATTAAGACTAGAGATTTTAATGAATTTTTAAAACCGCAGAAAGCATTAATTTTAGGGGCTAAGGGTTCTGGTAAGAGTGCATTATTTCAAATGTTCTCAAAGTATGAAGGTAAAGCTAGAGAATTAGCGCATTTAGAGGAAAATAAGGTATTAATAGTTACGGGTACAGGATTTAATGATATTAAAGAGTTACAAACAGATGACTTTAATAAGCTGTTAAAGCAAGAAGAGGCGGATTTTGATAGCATATGGGAGTTGTATATAGCAACTAAAATTGCCATTAAACTTGGAAAGTCAGGTTATTATACCGGTGAAAATCTAATGGAGTTTTATAAACAAGCAGGACTTATTGAAGATTTCAGGATTTTATCTATCTTACGTCAATTATGGGGAATGGTAATAGGAACACCAATACAGGGAATAGATATAGAGGTTAAAGGAGTAAAAATTAAAATTGGTGGTAAGTATAGTATTGATACTCAAGATATGTTAACAGAGATTAATGATACATTAGATAATGAAAATATGGATTGTTGGATTCTTTTTGATAAAATTGATGAATTGTTTTCCAATGATTATCAAAAAAGAAAATTATGTATAGAGAGTTTATTTCGTACATATTTAAAATTTATTAACCGATTTTCTAGAATTAAGTTTAAAATCTTTTTACGAAATGATATTTGGTCAACTTTAGAATTTGTAAATAAAAGCCATATATCTGATAAGTGTGTAGAATTATCGTGGAATGAAAATAATTTATTAGAGATGTTAATGAAAAGAATTTTGAATAATGATAAAGTTCTAGAGTATGTTATCAATGAAACTGGATTAGATGAAGAAGAATTATTGCTTTCTGTTAATCTAAAGACTGTTTTTTATACTATTTTTGCGAAACAGGTATATAAAGGTAAAAGAGAGGCTACAGTGATCTCTTGGCTCTTAGCTAGAATAGCAGATGGATTGGGAGGAAAATATCCAAGAGAATTAATTAACTTTGCAAACTATTCAAAAGAAGAACAAAAAAATGAGAAATTTGATGATAATTGTTTAATCTCTGGAAACGCAATAAGAAATGCTTTTAGTAAAGTGTCTATTACAAAATGTGATACATATCTGAGCGAATTTCCACAGTTAAAAAACCATTTTGAAAGATTTAGAGGAAGAGATACCGCTAGATATACACGGGAGGAGATTTGGGAGATGATGTCTGGATTAGAGCCAAAAGGCGATGATATGATTAGAGCCTTGTATGAAACGGGGATGTTAGAAGCACAGCAGAGTAGAGGATCGGCAGATAGTAGTTTTGAAATACCAAAACTATTTCGAGTGGGACTGGGATTGGTTTTAAGAGGAAGACCATAAAACAACTGATTTTGACTTGAAATATAGTATGTGAGGGAATAATCATGGATCATTTTAAATTAGTATCAGAATACGCACCAACCGGTGATCAGCCCCAGGCCATCGCCGAGTTGGTAAAAGGTTTTCAGGAAGGTAATCAGTTTCAGACACTGCTTGGCGTCACCGGTTCCGGAAAGACCTTCACGATGGCCAATGTTATCCAGGCTCTGAACAAGCCAACCTTGATCATTGCCCATAACAAGACATTAGCAGCCCAGTTATACGGTGAATTCAAAGAGTTTTTTCCTAATAATGCCGTAGAATACTTCGTGAGCTACTACGACTACTACCAGCCGGAGGCTTACGTCCCTTCCACAGACACCTATATAGAAAAGGACTCCTCCATCAATGATGAGATTGATAAGCTGCGCCACTCAGCCACGGCTGCGCTTTCTGAGAGGGAGGATGTGATCATTGTGGCATCCGTGTCCTGTATCTATGGTCTGGGCAGTCCCATTGACTACAAGGAGATGGTAATATCCCTAAGACCCGGCATGGTAAAGGACAGGGATGAGATCATCCACAAACTGATCGATATCCAGTATGACCGCAATGATATGGATTTTAAGCGCGGCACCTTCCGGGTCCGCGGGGATGTGCTTGAGGTTTTTCCGGCATATTCTGACAGTGAGGCATACAGGATTGAGTTTTTTGGGGATGAGGTGGATCGGATTGCGGAGATTGACACGCTAACTGGCGAGATAAAATCTCAGCTGGGTCATATCGCTATCTTTCCTGCTTCCCATTACGTGGTCCCGAAGGAAAAGATGATGGAGGCCACTGAGAATATCCTGGCCGAACTTAAGGAGCAGGTTGCGTTTTTTAAGAGTGGAGATAAGCTGCTGGAAGCGCAGAGAATCTCGGAGCGCACGAATTTTGACGTGGAGATGATGCGGGAGACTGGTTTTTGTTCCGGTATTGAGAACTACTCCAGGCATCTGACAGGAGGGCTTCCCGGAGAACCGCCCTGTACGCTGATCGATTATTTTCCGGATGACTTCCTCATCATTGTGGATGAGTCCCATATCACCCTTCCACAGGTCAGGGGAATGTATGCAGGCGACCGGTCCAGGAAATCCACCCTGGTAAACTATGGTTTCCGTCTGCCTTCCGCATTGGACAACCGTCCGCTAAGCTTTGGGGAATTTGAGGATAAGATCAGCCAGATGATGTTTGTGTCAGCAACTCCCTCTGTCTATGAAAAGGAACATGAGTTGATGCGTGTGGAACAGATCATCAGGCCCACAGGCCTGTTGGATCCGGAAATCAGCGTCCGCCCTGTGGAAGGACAGATCGATGACCTGATCTCAGAGGTAAACAGGGAAGTAGCCAATCATCACAAGGTGTTGATCACCACCCTGACTAAGAGAATGGCCGAGGATCTGACGGATTACATGCGGGAAGTGGGAATCCGCGTAAAGTATCTCCATTCAGACATTGACACCCTGGAGCGGGCTGAGATCATCAGAGACATGCGGTTGGATGTGTTTGACGTGCTGGTGGGCATTAACCTTTTGAGGGAAGGACTGGATATACCGGAGATCACCCTGGTGGCGATCCTGGATGCGGACAAAGAGGGATTCCTCCGCTCTGAAACTTCACTGATCCAGACCGTGGGACGTGCTGCCAGAAATTCAGAGGGCCATGTTATCATGTATGCGGATAAGATAACGGACTCTATGCGTGTGGCTATTGAGGAGACGGAACGCCGGCGGCAGATCCAGCAAACGTATAATGAGGAACATGGGATCACTCCAACAACCATCAAAAAAGCGGTCCGAGACCTGATCGCAATATCCAAGGCAGTGGAGGAGAAGGATGCCCGGTTTAAGAAGGATCCGGAATCCATGGATGTGAAGGAGCTTAACAAGCTGGTGAAAGAACTGGAAAAGAAGATGCGTCAGGCCGCGGTTGAACTTAACTTTGAGGAGGCTGCAAGACTTCGCGACCGAATGATGGATATCAAGAAAATACTATTAGACATGGAATAATTTGTAACCTATCTCCCCCTGGTCTTAAAAATGTAATATTCTCTTAAGGATTATTAAATTGTACAAAATGGATTGATTTACTATAATAAAGATAGGCAATTAAAACAAAATTTATATAATTGTAGGCAAGGAGGAAGGTTTATGAGAAAACAGAAAGGATTATGCCTGATTTTGGCAGCCGTGATGGCTATTAGTACCGGTATCACGTCTTGGGCAGCAGATACTAAGATTGATAAGGTAAAACTTACATTTTCTTATGATAAGGCGCCTGCAAGCGGTGATGATATCGGCGATATCACTGTAAAAGCGGGAAGCAGCGAGTTTTATGTGGAATCAGCGGAGTATACGAATTCAGAGGACCAGGATACCTGGACAGTGGGCGATGTGCCTGAGGTAAAGATTGAACTGTCTGCTAAGGATGGCTACCGTTTTTCCTACACATCCAAAAGCCATTTTCAGCTTTCGGGATGTAATGCGGAATTTAAGAAAGCCAAGATATATGACAGCGGGGACTACATTGAAGTTTATGCAGAGCTGAAGCGCATTGGCGGAAAGCTGGAAGGGGCATCAAACCTGGACTGGGAAGATACCATTGCTGTGTGGGATGAGATAGAGGGAGCTAAAAGCTATGATGTAAAACTGCTGCGGGATGACAAGACAGTGACCACGGTCAGCACCACAGGGACATCCTATAACTTTGCCGGCTATTTTAACCGGGAAGGGGACTACACCTTTAGGGTAAGAGCAATTTCAAAGTATAACAGCAAAACAGGAGAGTGGTCCGAGGATTCCCATTCCTTCTATGTGGATGAGGATGAACTGGGAACCTATGGAGGAAGCGGCCGCTGGGTACAGGACCAGAAGGGATGGTGGTACTCCTATGACACAGGCGGATATCCGTCCTCCTCATGGCGCCAGATTGACGGTGCATGGTACTATTTTAACAATTCAGGCTATCGGGTGACCGGCTGGCAGCGGCTGGACGGGACCTGGTATTATCTGAACGGGGATGGCGTCATGACAACGGGCTGGCAGGCTGTGAACGGACAGTGGTATTATATGAATGGCAGCGGTGAGATGCAGACGGGCTGGCAGGCTGTCAATGGAAGATGGTATTATCTGAACAGCAGCGGTGCTATGCAGACAGGCTGGTTAAAGATGAATAACCAGTGGTATTATCTGGACGCATCAGGCGCAATGACAACGGGCTGGCAGGCTGTAAACGGCAAGTGGTATTACCTGGGCAGCAATGGTGTGATGTACGCCGGTACGTGGACACCGGACGGCAGATATGTGGACAGTTCAGGAGCATGGGTGCAGTAATCGGTTTAAATGTGGCTATTGATCGTTTGCAAAATTGAAGTTTGTAGAATTTTTGTAAAATAAAGGTTTGCTGAAAAATGCGGTAGATGGCTGAAATACCATCTATCGCATTTTAAATAAAATGATATCCCTGCTGCAGCAACTATCCCTGCTGCAGCTATTTTTCCGGTTGCACCCGTTATCCCAGTTCCGGGTATTAACCCTGCTGAAGTAGTGTATCGATCTGCTGCCAGATCTGATGGATCTCATTGATGGGATCCTGTCTTGATTTTTTCAGTTCCAGGAGCTGGTCCATGCTTTGGATGGCCGTATGGAAATTTTTCTCCTTAACAGCGGTTTTTATCTGCTGTCTTAAGTCTTTGCCGGTGGATTTGCCCATATCTTTGCGGATCGCCGTGATCTGACTGTGAAGTTCCTTTGCTTTTTTCCATGTTTCCTTGCTGACACTTAGAGAGCCGGTTTCCTTTTTAGAAAGGCGTACCGATTTATAACGGGCAGCAGAAGCCTTGTTTTCTTCGCGTATAGGTTTCATTTCTGATTCCAGGGCTTTTAACTCCGCCCGGACCGGGGCAATCTCTTCCTTGTATTCGGCTTTTGTCTCTGCAGCCCATGAGGGAAAGGCCGTGAGACAGCCCATGACAGCTGCGGTACATAAAATTTTAATATTTTTTTTCATAATAAATACTTCCTTTCTGGTTTGTTTTAGTCGTGTGAATGCTGATCACGAGGTTATTATACCTGTTTCAGTTTGGTGGTTAACAGTGCATGTTTGTGGCAAATATGTGGCAGCCGTTTACGATTTTCTGATAAAATGTTATGATGATAGACATATATTTCGATTTGGAAAAAAACAACAGAGGAGGGCAGGATGCAGAAACTGATTTATATAGCGGATGATGAACAGAACATACGAATGATGATGAAAACATTTCTTGAGAATGAGGGATATGCAGTGGAGGTCTTTGGGGATGGCTATAGTATACGTAAGGCGGTCCGTGAAAAGATGCCGGACATGATCATTCTGGATGTGATGATGCCCGGAGAGGACGGCCTCAGTTTATGTACTTCATTCCGCAAAGAAAGCAGGGTGCCGATCATGATCGTATCGGCAAAGGACAGCCCCATGGACCGGGTTACAGGGATTACCATGGGAAGTGATGATTATATTTCCAAACCATTTCTGCCCCTGGAATTGATTGCCCGTGTAAAGGCATTGTTTCGCAGGTCAGAACTGTCCGGGGAACAGTCCGGGAGCGACAGACCGGTCCAGGATGAGTATGAGTGCGGTAACCTAAGGATATACAGAAAGGAACGAAAAGTGTATGCGGGCGATGAGGCGTTTACGGTTACGCCTACGGAGTTTGAGTTTCTTTTGTATCTGATCGAGAGAAAGGAAGCGGCTGTTTCTAAAAAGGAATTGCTGGAGCAGATTTGGGGATGCAAGGGAATCCAGGATGAAATGCGGATGCCGGACGACCTGGTAAAACGTCTCCGAAAGAAGCTTAAACAGAAGCATGTATCTGCAATGGTGGAGACGGTCTGGGGATATGGATACCGCCTTACACAACAGCCGGTTTGGGAAAGGCAGCAATCTTAATGGGAAACAGAATACATACGCGTATATTTTATCTGGTTCTGCTGGTGATCCTTCTGCTGACCGGCTCAGCCTGGTTTATCTTTTCTTCCACATCCCAATGGTATGTAAATGTCACGGCAGAACGGGATGCGGAACAGGTCATAAAGATCGTGGAGGGACTGGCCGGGGAAATTTACCGGGATGCACCTGCACCGGAGGACAGAACGCCTGAGGAAGACAGAGCATATTCCAAAGAACTATTAAAGCAGGTTAAGCAGAGTGTAAAATCAGGTGAGACAGGCGGCAGGCTTTTGGTCTTTAATTCAAAATTAAAGAAGATTTACCCGGATGATCAGGATGAAACGGCTGGCTTTGACCGATTTACTTCAGCTTGTGTTGAACTGATCGAAAGCGGACAGCTGGATCGGACGGCTGGAACGAATATAGAAGCGGGCGGTGAAAATTGGAGCATCCGTCTTTTTCAGGCAGAGGCAGAGAATAATGTCAGGGCAAAATATTTTATTGCAGCAGCGAGGATACCGGATGTGGCGCTGTTATGGAACTATACGGGAAAGCTTTTGGCATTTATAGCAATTGCGGCTGTCTTTGTTGCTGCCGGTATGATATGGATGGTGGCAGGCAGTATTGCACGGCCCTTGGAACAGTTATGCGGACAGGCTAAGGCAATCGGAGACGGGAAGTCTGCGCAGATCGAAGATGTTTATTCGGTTCGGGAACTGGAGACGCTGAAACAGGCATGCAACCGGATGGAATTAAAGATCAGGGAAAGTGAAAAACAAAAAGAGCGTTTTTTTCAAAATGTATCCCATGATCTCAGAACGCCGCTGTCGTCCATAATCGGATATGCCCAGGGCATCCAGTGTGATGTGATGAAGGACCACAAAAAAGCCGCCGGAGTCATCTTATCAGAGAGCATGCGCATGATGAATCTGGTGGAGAGTATCCTCACACTTACGAAGATGGATAACAATGAACTAAAGATGCATATGACAGAGATAGATCTGGAAGAATTTTTGGAAGAACGAATGGACGCCCTTCTAGGGATCGCGGGAGGGAGTAAGCTGCGGATGGAACCGGGAGAGCGGGATGTTTATGTGTGGGCGGATCCTGAACTTTTAGGGCGGATCGTACAAAACGTCCTTTCCAACTGCATCCGCTATGGGAAAAGTGAAGTTTTGGTCCGCTGTGAAACGGATGGGGAGCAGGCGGTCATACTGGTTGAGGATGATGGAATGGGATTTAGTATGGAGGATATTCCCCATGTGTTTGAGCGGTTCTACCAGGGCAAGGGAGGAGAATTTGGAATAGGGCTCTCTGTGGTGCGCACCGGAATGGAGTATCTGGGGGGGCGAGTGGAAATCGGCAACCGTAAACCGCCGGAGAACGGGGCTTATTACAGATTGGTTCTGCCCGCCGGCACTCCCGATCCTGTCCATTGTATAGGGAAATAAACCGGTGGGTGAGCCGGTGGAGGGATAGGTGTTAAAATGGCATCTATCCCTTTTTACATATCAATGATATAATTCTAGCATCAGGTTTTATATAACGAAAAGCATTGCAGCCAATGGTGCAGTGAAGGTACGATGGAGAAAGGAAAAAAGATGAAGGCATATCAGTTGAAAATTGTGATCAATGGCTCCAAACCGCCGATCTGGAGACGGTGTATTGTCCCCTCAGGTATTACATTTTCCCAATTGGGGGTGATCTTAAATAAGGTAATGGGATGGACCGGGTATCATTTGTCCCAGTTTGAGTTTTATCATCTGGAATTATGCATTATGGAGAATGTGGAAGATTTTGAGTATTTCAAGGGCGGAAGATATAATTACGGGGAAGCCAATACCACTTATATCCGCAAGTATATGGAGGAAAATGACTGGTTTACCTATATATATGACCTGGGAGATTACTGGAGACACCGGGTGACGATTGAGAAGATCATTGCGGATTATCCCTTTAACTATCCACAGGTGATCAAATATAAAGGGGCGTGTCCCATGGAAGACTGTGGGGGGATCGAGGGATATTACCAGTGCCTTGAAATTATGGCTGATAAAGGCCATCCCGAGCATGACGAGAGATGCGAATGGGCAGAGTGTCAGGGATATCAGGAAGCGTATGATATGCTTGGGGTGAATGAGATTCTTGAAAGTGATTGTTTCCTTATCTGGGGAAAAGGGGACAGGCGCACGGGCAGAGAGATTTACGAGGATTTTTTGAATGGGGAATTTGGACTGAAAGCAACAAAATCAGACCGGAATAAGAACATTCCTCTCCGTTCGGACCGTCACAGGATGGAGGATTCCATACAAATGATGGCAGAGCTTATAAGAAAAAATATCAACAGGTATGACATTAGTTTAGAGAATGACAGGGAGGCATTTCAACAGTATTTGAAAGATGAGATCTCACAGGCTGTCTACTTAAAAGATATATTTGCTGATTTCACCAGAAAGGATCTGGTGGAGATTGCAGAGCTCAAAGGCATGGATCAGTTTTCAAAGTATGGGAAGGAACGGCTGATCACCGCATTGTCAGCGGAGATGCTGAAAGCTGAGGAGGCCATACGGTATTTTGTCTGCATTGGAACGGATGAGCTGAATCGCTTTGAGCAGATTATTAAAAATGGCGGGATCGGTGATGAGGATGAGGCAGAATTGCTGGAGAGACTTTATGAGTCTTGTTATATAGGTGTCAGGGAAGATGACCGGATCGTGATTCCTGAAGATGTGAAGAATATTTACCAATCCATAAAGTCAGAAGAATTTGAGCAAAAAAGAAGACGATTCAGTGCCCTGGTGGACTGCTTTGATGCGGCAGCCGGTCTTTGCGGGATCCTGCCGGCAAAGATCATGACCCGGTATTTTGCCGCTGCCAGCGGGGATTCTGTCAGCTGCGAGGAATTGGTCCGGATGGCGGAACAGGTACCGGATTGCTTTATGGAGTTTGTGTATAAGAAGGATATGTTTTATAACAAGCTCCTTTATCCCAATGACAGAGGACTTCTTATGGCACAGGGAGATAAGGAGTTTTATATACCCACAGGAGATGAGATCCGTGACCTGGCCCGGACCGGGTATCTGCCCAATGACCGGTTCCTGAAGAATTTTATTGCATTTCTGGTAAAGAAAATGAAACTGGATCAGGAGACCGCGGAGTATGCAGGGATGATGGTTCAGCATGAGATCACAGACGGCTGCCAGATGCGGGAGATTTTAAATATCCTGGTGGAAAATGATATTATATGTAACGGTCAGGCGCAGATGGAGCAGCTGGTCCAGGCCATCGGCGAACTGTGGAACAATACCCGCATGCTGATGAACCGGGGATATACGCCCCTGGAGCTGGTTGATAAGGGAGCATTAGGATCCGGGATAAAAAAGGACAATATCATCCGCCTTTCACAGCGACAGGGGGAGAAGGCAAAGAAGGTATATCCAAACGATCCCTGTCCCTGTGGAAGCGGTAAGAAATATAAGAACTGCTGCGGAAAAAACCGTTGATATTACCATAAAGGCATAGAGAGATTTCTCTGTGTCTTTTTGTATTTTTATCTCATTTCATCCCATTGTTAAAAAAGAGTTTGTTGTGACAAACTCTTCTTATTGACAATTTTTCTTATTAAGCATACAATGAATATGGTTTGAAGGATTTTACAGGAGGATACAAGTCGGAATGCAAAAGAGATTAAATGAGTGTGAGGTTGGCGGCCGGTATGTGGTGGCCGGTGTTCAGGTGGATGAAAGCATTACCAGGAGGCTGGAGGCCCTGGGGGTCAATGAAGGCACGCCTGTGAATATATTGAATAAAAAGGGAAGCGGAAGCGTTATCATCAAAGTTAGAGGGACCAGGCTGGCATTGGGCCGCCGCCTGTCGGAAGGGATAACTGTCAGGGAGGAGCATGCGTCATGAACGGTCAGGGCAGAGCATCGGGAAGCGATTCGTATGGAAGTGTGATCCTTGGAAAGGAACCTGACGGGAGAAAGCCGGGGGCTAAAAAGCATGAGAGGAGCAAGCGTCCCATTACAGTGGGATTTGTGGGGAATCCCAACTGTGGGAAGACCACCTTATTTAATGCATTTACAGGAGCCAAGCTCAAAGTGGCCAATTGGCCCGGCGTTACCGTGGAGCGTGTGGAAGGGGAGACTAGTTACAAGGGACGCCCCATCAAAGTGATCGACCTTCCAGGTATTTACAGCCTTACCTCCTACACCATAGAGGAAAAGGTGACCAGAAAATGTATCGAGGACGGGGAAGTGGATGTTATCATTAATGTGGTGGACGCCTCCTCCCTGGAACGCAACCTGTACCTTACCATGCAGCTTATCGAACTTAAGAAGCCGGTCATCCTGGCTCTCAACATGATGGATATCGTGGAGGAGAGGGGCATGGAGATTGACATGCACCGCCTTCCGGAAATGCTTGGCGGAATTCCGGTGGTCCCGGTTTCTGCAAGGAAGCGCACAGGATTGGATGTCCTGATGCATGCAGTGGTCCATCATTATGAGGAAGGACCTCAGGGAGTGGTTATCCGCTACAGCCCCGAGGTGGAGGAGAAGATTGCCCGGATCGAGGAAGCGCTGTATGAAACATACGGTGAAATGGACAATATGCGCTGGCATGCTATTAAGTTCCTGGAGTTTGATGAGGTGGTCATAAGCGACCATCCTCTGGAAAAGATGGAGCAGATCCTTACAAAGAACTATGAAAAGCAGATCATCAATGAAAAGTACGATTACATAGAAGAAGTGATCCAGGAATGCCTTTTTAATAAGGATGTAAAGGCAGCCACCACGGACAAGGCAGACCGTATCATGACCCACCCGG
Source organism: Clostridium sp. FS41 (assembly GCF_000954015.1). Lineage (NCBI taxonomy): Bacteria > Bacillati > Bacillota > Clostridia > Eubacteriales > Clostridiaceae > Clostridium > Clostridium sp. FS41. The sequence continues at coordinate 408,128 of NZ_JYHN01000067.1, read as the reverse complement.
TGTGGGGGATCCCGGTGTTCCTGGGGATTATGGCGCTGGTATTTTTCCTGACTTTTACGGTGGGAGATTTCCTCAAAGGATACTTTGAGACCGGGCTGGACGTGTTATCCCGGGCGTCCCTTGCATTTCTCACCAATATCCATGCGGCCCAGTGGATCACTTCCCTGATCGTGGATGGGATCATTGCAGGCGTGGGAGGAATCCTCACCTTTCTGCCCAATATTTTCATCCTTTTCCTGGCATTGGCCTTTTTGGAGGACAGCGGATATATGGCCAGGGTTGCTTATGTGATGAATGAGACAATGGGCATGGTGGGACTTTCAGGCAAGGCATTCCTGCCCATGCTGCTGGGGTTCGGGTGTACGGTGCCGGCTGTAATGGCTACAAGGGCTCTGGAAAGTGTGAAGGACAGGCGCAGGACGATTTTGGTCACACCCTTTATGTCCTGTTCCGCACGCCTCCCCATCTATGTGCTGTTTGCTGATATGTTTTTCCCGGATAAGGCCCTGTTTGTGGCATATTCTCTGTATATCATAGGCCTGTGCATGGCGATTTTCGTGGCATTTGTGGCCCATATGCATGAGAAGCACGACAGCTCGCAGAATGCCCTGCTGATCGAGCTGCCTGAGTACAAGACCCCCAACAGCAGAACCGTGGCCATCTATGTATGGGACAAGGTAAAGGACTACTTAAGTAAGGCCGGAACCACTATATTTATTGCTTCCATTGTACTCTGGTTTGTTCTCAACCTGGGACCGGCAGGCTTTGTATCCGATGTATCAGACAGCTTTGCTGCCATTATCGGCCATGTTTTGGTCCCGGTGCTGCGCCCGGCAGGATTGGGGATGTGGCAGGTGGCGGTTGCCCTTATTTCGGGTATTTCAGCCAAAGAGGTGGTGGTATCCAGTTTCAGTGTCCTTTTTGGCATTAACAATATTAACTCTGCGGCAGGTATGTCCCAGCTGTCCTCCAGCCTGTCTGTGGCCGGTTTCGGCGGGGTAAATGCCTATGCATTGATGATATTCTGCCTGCTGTATTCTCCTTGTATCGCTGCAGTGGCAACGATCAAAAAGGAGACCGGTTCCTGGAAATGGACCATTGGCATGGTTTTCTTTCAGCTGGCGGTCGCATGGGCCGGAGCCGTACTGGTATTCCAGGTGGGAAGCCTGCTGTTTGGATAGGCAGGGAGCGCATGTAAGATGGGATCAGCAGATCGGTATCATACAGCCGGACGCCAGGGTAAGGGTCTGATGGATACGTGAATAGAGATATACCTGATTGGAGAGACGGTCCTCTTTGGGAACCTCGGTTTGATTGATGTGGGTCACAAGCCTGCTCATCTCATCGCAGGAAATGTCTCCCTCATCAGGGAGCAGAAGAACTTCGTGGATGCTGGATGGAAGGATGATAATATCTTTTTCCATTATTTCTGCGAAGTTTTTTATTACATCCGGGTACAGGATACATGCGGCGCCATTGATTCCGGATGTATTGCTCAATACAAAGAATGGCGCGGATTGGTCAGAGGAGGGAAGACATGCGGATTCCTCCTCTGCCACGGCCCGGCTCAAGTCTTCGATCATCTGTGACATGCTGGTTATCACAGGGGGAAACAGGGATGGGGTGTTGGCAAGTGCCGTCTCCTTTAATTCCTCCAGGGAAATATCCCATACATCCAGGTGATTGTTATGGATCACGGCGGTCATCAGGCCGCTGTCATCCTCATGGATACACAGGTAAAAGATAATGGCCAGATCCAGCCACAAGATATGAGGGATCTCCTCTAAAAGGGATTGGTTGGAAGCGGCATGGATCAGTTTACAGGCAATATGGGGTTTCATATCCCTGTAGCGTGCCAGCCTGGCGTAGTCCAGGTCGGGCGGCGTGTGGTTCTTCTGATACAATGTAATGAGCTCTGCCACAATATCCTCCATGGGCCGTCCTGCCAGATACTGATCATAGCAGGGATTCAGATACATGGCCGGAGCCACATGGTCATCCCCATGGGTGATGCACAGTCCGTCCAGGATCTGTCCGTTGTTCTTGGGGACCTTGCGCAGTGTCAGGCCATAGCCCTCCCCCAGTTCCTGTGTCATCTGCTTGGTTACTTTGTTGAGAAATGCTTCGTATATCACGAAACTACCCCCTTTTTTATAATATTTATGATAACTGTGATACAGTTACATATCATGGAGAATGCGGACCATGAAGAATGCGGACCATGAAGAATGCGGACCATAAGGGTGGCCTGGGATCAATGCTGAGAAATATGCAGCCTTAGAATCTACAGGATGAAAAAGATGGATCATGGATAGAATAATTAAGAATTGAACCTAGCTTAATCCATGTTTCCCATTTTGTCAATGGCAAGGAGGGGGATTTTATGAATTCTTTACATTCTCAGGGAGGCGGTGAATCCGTTTCTGATTGTTGACGAAAACCGGCATGGCTGTTATACTCAAAATTGGCGAAATATGTGAGTATAAGTAAGATTAAAATACACAGGTGAAAACATGGGAAATGAAGACCATCTCCTGGCAAGGACTGCGGTGCTGGCCGGGGAAATCATGCTTGTAAGCGGGGCTGAGATAGCCAGAATCGAGGGTACGATCCAATATATCCTAAGCAGCTGTCCCGGCAGGAAAGCGCAGTCTATGGTATTTAGCACAGGTATTTTCGTAAGCCTGGACAGCGGGGACGGGGAACCGATCACCCTGGTGCGCAGGGTGGAGGACCGTTCCACCAATCTGGGCAGGATCTATCTGGTCAACCAGGTGTCCAGGAAGCTGTGTGGAGGGGAAATGGCGCCCGCCGAGGCATATGAAGAACTGGAACGGATACAGGCCGGCTCCCAGTATAAGAAGTGGCTGAAAGCCCTGAACTATATGTTCATTGCCTTTTTCTTCGGTATTGTGCTGGGGGGAAGCCCTGTGGACTGCGGAGCTGCCGCTGTTACTGGAGGCGTACTGGGTCTGGTGGTATATGTGGCATCCCGTATCATGCTTAATGACTTTTGTACCAATGTGCTGGGAGCATTTTCATTGGGCCTCAGTGCCCTGGTGATGAACCGGTGGCTTTTTCCCGGGAGTAATACGGATATTGTTATTATCAGCGCCATCATGCCGCTGCTGCCCGGGGTTATTTTTACCACGGCGGTGAGGGACACCCTGAACGGGGATTATTCTTCCGGGGCAGCCAGGATGCTGGAGGCCATTGTGACAGCACTTGCAGTGGCAGCCGGAGTGGGTGCCAGTATGGCATTATTCCATCAGCTGGCAGGAGGTGGAGGCATATGGTAGGAAGTCATGTAGCCGAAGCTGTGCAGGTGGCCGGATCGTTTATGGCAGTGCTCAGTTTCGGGATCGTATTAGACCTGCCAAAGAAATATCTGGGCTGGTCCGGTGTGACAGGGGGGGTCTGCTGGCTGGTGTATCTTTTGATCAGAGAGGAAACGGGATCCCTGATCTTTGCCGCATTTTTGTCCGGCCTGTCTGTTGCATTGCTGGGGCATATCCTGGCCAGGATACTCAGAGCGCCTGTGTCTGTTTTCCTGATCCCGGGAATCCTGCCCCTGGTTCCGGGAACCTCTATTTATAACTGTGTATATAATATCATCCGCAGCAGCCGGGAACAGTCCACCTATTACCTGATCGAAACCATGCAGATCGCAGGCGCCATTGCAATGGCTGTGTTCCTTATGGACTCCATGTTTAAGATGATAAAGAACAAAGATAAAAATAGGGCTTGAAGTTTTTGGGAAAATATAGTATTATTATGGGGATGCGTCTGTAGCTCAGTGGATAGAGCAGTGGCCTCCGGAGCCGCGTGCGGAGGTTCGATTCCTCTCAGACGCATTTTTGATTGCATTTTTTGATACCGCAGAGTGTAGGGGAGACCTTGCCTTTGCGGTGTTTTAATTAATTCTTAAAGGATGGTAACATTGCATTTTGCCGTGGTTTTTGTTAGAATAAAACGAAGTAGTTGAATGAATCAAATTCCATGGAAGTGGTATTAGAGCGGAGGACTTATAATATGGGACAGAACAGAAGACGGACCAGCAGGAGATCTGCTGATGACAAGATAAAATACATTCGTATGGCGGCAATCCCTCTTTTGATCGTGATCGTGCTGGTCATCATTATTGTGGTGATGGACAAAAAGCCATCGGACAAGCAGACTGCTGCCCCGGGAACCGAGACTTCAGCGGATGCCGGCCACAGCTCCCAGGACAGCCAGGGGCAGAAAGACCAGGGGCAGGAAGAACAGAGCCAGGATGCGGTTGCACCGGACAACAGTCAGTATACAACGGATTTTTCGGATTATGAGCTTCAGAAGGACGAGATTCCACAGGTGAACCTGATCATCAGCGAGTATTTCCAGGCAAAGGTGGACCAGGACGCTGAAAAGCTGTTCCAGCTATTTGGAAAGGCAACGGATGAGAGCTTAAATGCGCGCAAGGATGAGTTGAAGAATGAAGCCGTGTACATTGAAGATTATCAGGATATCGTGTGCTATACAAAGCCAGGTCTGACAGAGGAATCCTATGTGGTCTATGTGACCTACGAGGTGAAGTTCAGAAGAGTGGATACCCTGGCACCCGGCCTGATGTGGTGTTATGTGCTGAAGGATGACAGCGGTAATTATATCATCCGTGAAAATGTGGTAGGTGACGAGGCCGATTATGTGGCAAAGCAGAACCAGTCCGAGGACGTGAGACTGTTATCCAACCAGGTTAATGAGCGCCTGAGGCAGGCTATTGAGTCCGATACCCTGCTGGCGGGAATTTATAAGGATCTGAGAAACGGTGCGGTTGTTTCAAACGCCGAGGAGGATGGACAGGACAGTTTTGTATCCCTGGAGGATGGCGGAAGTGATGAATCCGGCAATGATGGCACCCAGGCCGATGACAGCCGGAATGAGGGAAGCCAGGATGATTCGGCCGTCTCGCCTGAGAGCGGTTCCCCAGCAGGGGAAAACGGATCCCAGGGACAAGGCTTAGAGGGACAAAGCTCGGAGGGACAAGGCTTAGAGGGACAGACTGCTTCCAGCGGACAGGAACCGGCCGAAGGGACCACTGGCGGTTCCAATGTGAAGATAGAGTGATGCTGGAGGAAGAAAGACATGGATGTTAGGGATTTTTATTTTGATTTACCGGAAGAACTGATCGCCCAGGATCCTCTGGAGGACAGGTCATCCTCCAGGCTTCTGGTGCTTGACAAGGATACAGGAGAGATCCGGCACAGGGTATTCAGGGATATTGTTGAGTATTTAAGACCGGGGGATTGTCTGGTGATTAATGATACCAAGGTGATACCGGCCAGATTATTCGGAACAAAGAAGGACACCGGTGCAAAGATTGAGATACTGCTGTTAAAGCGCAGGGAGAATGATATATGGGAAACCCTGGTCAGGCCCGGAAAAAAGGCCAAGCCAGGTACTGTGATTGATTTTGGAGAGGGGCTTCTGACCGGCACTGTCATCGATACCGTGGATGACGGAAACCGGCTGATCCGGTTCAGCTACAAGGGGATCTTTGAGGAGATCCTGGATCAACTGGGTCAGATGCCGCTTCCTCCTTATATCACCCATCAGCTTCAGGACAAGAACCGGTATCAGACCGTGTATGCAAAGCACGAGGGATCGGCAGCAGCACCTACGGCAGGGCTCCATTTTACAAAGGAGCTTTTAAAACAGATAGAAGACATGGGAGTGAAGATCGCCCATGTGACGCTTCATGTGGGTCTTGGTACTTTCCGCCCGGTAAAGGTGGAGAATGTGCTGGACCACCATATGCATTCGGAATTTTATGTGGTGGAGGAATCTGAGGCCAGGAAGGTCAATGACACTAAGGCAGCCGGCGGCCGGGTCATCTGTGTGGGAACCACAAGCTGCAGGACAGTGGAATCAGCTTCCACCCAGGAGGGGATTCTGGAGACAAAGACAGGATGGACGGAGATCTTCATCTATCCGGGATACCGGTTTAAGGTGTTGGATGCGCTGATCACTAATTTCCACCTGCCCGAGTCCACCCTGGTCATGCTGGTGAGTGCACTGGCGGGGAGGGAGCACATCCTCAATGCCTACCAGGAGGCTGTGAAGGAACGCTACCGGTTTTTCTCATTTGGGGATGCTATGTTCATTGCATCTGATCCAAAAACGGGGAACCAGTAGCTGCAGAGGATATGAGAGAGATCGTTATGAGAGAAGCGGTTAAGAAAGAATCAGTGAAAGACGAATCGGTTAAGGACGAGCGTCTGAATAAATGGCTCAGTCAGATGGGGGTATGCTCCCGGCGGGAAGCGGACCGTCTGATTCAGGAAGGCAGGGTGCTGGTGGACGGCTGTCCGGCAGTTATGGGGCAGAAGGTGTCACCGGGGCAGACGGTGGTCTGTAATGGAATCCCTGTGTCTTGGGAGACATCGGGAAGGCCGGAGCCTATTTTGCTGGCAGTAAACAAGCCGCGGGGGATCGTGTGCACTACCTCATCCAAGGACAGGGCTGAAAATATAGTGGAATACCTGAAGTATCCGGAACGGATCTATCCGGTGGGAAGGCTGGATAAGGAGTCGGAGGGTCTGCTTCTTATGACAAATCAGGGGGATCTGGTGAATAAAATCATGCGCAGCGGCAATGCTCATGAAAAGGAGTATATTGTCACCGTGGATCATGCAGTGACAGCGGAGTTCATGGATCAGATGGCAAAGGGCGTGTATCTGAAGGAACTGGATGTGGGGACCCGGCCCTGCAGGCTTCACAAAGTGGGGGAAAAGACATTTTCCATTGTACTGACCCAGGGACTTAACAGGCAGATCCGCCGCATGTGCGAAGCCTGCGGATATCATGTAAAACAGCTGGTCCGGGTGCGGATCATGAACCTTTGTCTGGGGAACCTTAAAACAGGGGAAAGCAGGAAGGTGACACCGGAGGAATACCGGGAACTGACCCGTCTTTTAAAGGATTCCACCAGTTTGCCGGTCAGACATGGCGGACAGTAATCTAAATCAGGAGAACAGAATGGAAGACAGAATTCAGAGAATGAAAGAATTGGTTTCCATCCTGAGGCAGGCGGGAAAAGCCTACTATCAGGAGAGCAGGGAGATCATGAGCAATTTTGAGTATGACAAGCTTTATGATGAGCTGAGTTCTCTGGAACAGGAGACAGGAATCATCATGTCAGGAAGCCCTACCCAGAAGGTAGGGTATGAGGTGTTAAGTGAGCTTCCCAAGGAAACTCATGATTCTCCCATGCTTTCGCTGGATAAGACAAAGAGCGTGGAGGATCTGCAGGCATGGCTGGGAACCCAGAAGGGCCTGCTGTCCTGGAAGATGGATGGTCTGACCATTGTGCTGACCTATGAAGGGGGAAGCCTTCAGAAGGCGGTTACAAGGGGAAATGGAGAGATTGGGGAAGTGATCACTGCCAATGCAAAGGTATTCTCCAATATTCCGTTGAGTATTTCCTATGAGGGACAGCTGGTACTACGGGGAGAGGCTGTGATCACTTATTCGGATTTTCGCAGGATCAATGAGGAAATCGAGGACGTGGATGCAAAATACAAGAATCCCAGGAATCTGTGCAGCGGCTCCGTGCGCCAGCTCAACAGCCAGATCACGGCTGAGCGGAACGTGCATTTCGAGGCATTTGCCCTTGTGAGGGCGGATGGGGTGGATTTTGACAACTCCAGGAGGAGACAGTTTGAATGGCTGAGGGAACAGGGATTTGAGGTTGTGGCATTTACGGAAGTAACCGCAGAGAGCCTGCCTGAGGCGGTGAAGGAATTTGCGGACGCGGTGGAGGGCAATGACATTCCTTCCGATGGTCTGGTGCTTACCTATGATGATATTGCTTACGGGGAATCCCTGGGAAGGACTGCGAAGTTTCCGCGCAATTCCATTGCGTTTAAGTGGCAGGACGAGATCCGGGAGACACGGCTGGACTACATTGAGTGGAGCGCTTCCAGGACAGGGCTGATCAATCCGGTGGCAGTGTTTGATCCGGTGGAGTTGGAGGGAACCACGGTGAGCAGGGCCAGTGTCCATAATCTGAGCATTATGGAGGGGCTGGAACTGGGAGTGGGCGATACCATAACTGTTTATAAGGCGAATATGATCATTCCCCAGATCGCAGACAATCTGACCCGCAGCGGGGTAAAAGATATACCTGGGGAATGTCCCGTATGCGGCGGAGAAACCCAGATCAAACAGATCAATGACGTGAAAAGCCTGTACTGTATCAATCCTGACTGCCAGGCTAAGAAGATAAAGAGTTTTACATTATTTGTAAGCCGCGATGCCCTTAATATTGACGGACTTTCAGAGGCGACCCTGGAGAAATTTATCGGGGCAGGTTTTATCCATGAGTATGCCGACATTTTCCATCTGGACCAGTACAGGGACACGATCGTGGAGATGGACGGTTTTGGGCAGAAATCATATGACAATCTGATGGCATCCATACAGACTGCGTCCAATACTACCCTGCCAAGGCTGGTTTATGGTCTGGGAATTGCCGGGATCGGGCTTGCCAATGCCAAGATGCTTTGCAGGGAGTTTAAGTTTGATTTTGAGAAAATGCGCCATGCCCAGGCTGAGGAGCTGGTGGCTGTGGACGGGATCGGAGGCGTGCTGGCCCAGGCATGGATGGATTACTTTTCATCGGAGAAAAATAACCAGTCGGTGGATCACCTGCTAAAAGAACTTACCATTGAGTTGGAGCAGGCGGAGACAGGCGAGGCTGTTTTTGAGGGAATGACCTTTGTGATCACCGGATCGGTGGAACATTTTGCAAACCGCAAGGAGCTGCAGGAAGTGATCGAGAGCAAGGGCGGCAAAGCCACAGGCTCTGTCACTGCCAAGACCACGTATCTGATCAATAATGATGCGGCCTCCAATTCATCAAAGAATAAAAAGGCAAAGGAACTTGGGGTTCCCATCATATCCGAGGAGGAGTTCCTGCGAATGTTGTAGCACAGTTTCGGCCGGCATACGGATGGCGGAAATGATTATTCAAACACGCTCGTGGATGGTTCAGACAAAAACCTGTATGCAGCGGCTGTGGGATTGCCGGCGAATCTGTGCTGTTTGTGAATGGATCACACAACATTTGAAGGGAGAGAACAAGTATGCCAATAAAAGTACAAAAGGAACTTCCGGCCAGAGCCATTCTGGAATCAGAGAATATATTTATCATGGATGAGGACCGTGCCATGAGGCAGGACATCAGACCTTTGGAGATTTTAATCCTGAACCTGATGCCTATCAAGGAGGATACCGAGACACAGCTTCTGCGGGCATTATCCAATACGCCCCTGCAGGTGGACTGCACCTTTCTCATGCTGTCCACCCACGTGTCCAAGAATACCTCGGCCAGCCATCTGAATAAATTTTACGTAACATTTGACGATATCAGAAAGCGAAAATACGATGGCATGATCATCACCGGGGCGCCTGTGGAAAACCTGGAATTTGAGGAGGTTAATTACTGGCCGGAACTTTCCAAAATCATGGAGTGGAGCAAGACACATGTGACATCCACCATACATATCTGCTGGGGAGCCCAGGCCGGACTGTATTATCATTATGGGATCCATAAGTATCCAATGAAGAGGAAGCTGTCCGGTATCTACAATCACAAGGTGTTAAACAGGAAGGTGCCCCTGGTGCGCAGCCTGAACGATTACTTCCTGGCGCCACACTCCAGGTATACGGAAGTGCGCAAAAGTGATATCTTAAAGCATCCTGAGCTTATGGTGCTGGCGGAATCAGAGGAGGCGGGAGTCTTTCTTGTAATGAGCTGTGACGGCAGCCAGGTCTTTGTCCAGGGCCATCCGGAGTATGACAGGATGACGCTGAACAATGAATATCACAGGGATTTAAACAAGGGGTTGGATCCGGAACTGCCCTGTAATTATTATGAACACAATGATCCCTTCTCGGTACCGGCGTTGACATGGAGAAATACCTCCAATACATTGTATACAAACTGGCTGAATTACTATGTTTATCAGACAACGCCTTATGTGTTGGATGAGGAGGAGTGAAGGCTATACCTGCCATAAGCTTTTGGGAAAGAGTTCAAGGATAACTGCCTATACTGCAACTGGGGAACCTGTTCGCGGTGTGATGGCTCGGGTCGAGTGTCTTATTAAGTCAAAATTCAGTAGGCTCTGTTTGACACAAACAAAAAAATAAAAGCAGGATGACTGAGAAAATGGTTTCAGTCATCCTGTTTTAATATTCCAGTTTGTAGTGGAGTCAGATGAAGATTATAATGATATAGATCGATTTATCAATGAAAAGCTGTTTTGCGTATCTGGTGATTTAGAAGTACTCACTGCTGAGGTTCTATTGGCTATGGACGGCGAAAGTGATATTTTAGAAATAAAAGGTAACAAAACAAACGAGAGCTTGCGGAGTAATGCATGGGATAGAAAATCTGATCTTAAAAAGAAAAATATAAGCAATAATCCTGCTAGACAAAATAATTATAAAATATGGATCATATTGAGATATTATTCCAAACATAGTATAATCATAGTCAGACATAAGCGTGAACAGAGAGGGAAAATACAGTTTTCAGGCTGGAAATGCGATACAATCATTTCATCACAAAAATTTATTGATCAACATAACCAAGGAGAAACTATGGACAACGCCAGTGATATGACACGTATTTCAAGGTGTAACAAATCAAAGATCCAGCGGTTTGATCTGTCGCCCCGGGAAGTGATCGATTTCCTGGACCATGGAGCCATTTACAGAACATTTTCTGATGTATTGACCAAGGTTTATCCCGGCAATGACCTGCAAAAGGTGCTGGTTGGCCAACTGGAGGAAATAACCGGAAAAAAGCGGGACAGCGTTACACGCAATGTAAAGAACTGGATCAAGGGATGCAATGAACCCAGCCGGGAAAGTTTATTTCAGATTTGTTTTGCACTGCGCCTTGATGAGCAGCAGGCATACCGGCTGCTGGCCAGTTCCTCGGATACGGGTATTCACTATCGAAATCCAGTGGAACTGATTTATGCATTCTGTCTGAAAACCGGAAGGACCTATAAGGAGGCACAAAGATTAAAGGAGGAGTTGATCCCCATTTATGAGGCTGAGAGGGCATTGGCAAAACAGTCTGAAGCAAGGGAGGAAGTCCGGGAACAGACAGCGGTGCATACCTTATACATGAAAGATGAGTTCAGTGAACGGGTGGAGACAGAGGAAGAACTCCGCGCCTTTTTCATTGACCACGGCAAAATGCTGGGAATCCTTCATAATACGGCATATGAGGAATTTATGAAAATGCTTGGCCGGCTGCAGGATCCGGATGAGGGGTTTGAGGATGATTCCTTTGACTTTATGAAAAAGCACAAAGATGAGTTTGACGAGACTTCTCTGAACAGATTGGCGGAGAGGGAGGAAGGCTTAAGAAAACAGTCCATCAAGGCAGTGGTTGAAGAATTTATGCAAATGCATGTTCCGGTGAGAACGGAGAGTAAACCGGAGAAAAAACAGGCGAAAAGGCAGGAGCGGGATTATGTTTATCTGCAGCAGGTGATCAAGGACAGCTGGCCCAGCGAAGATATCCTTTATAAAATGATATCCAGGGAAAATGACGTGAGCCGCAAGGTACTCCTGCTGCTGTTTTTGCTGACCGAAGAGTTTGAAGCAGAGGAAATGGAAACTTCCGATATGGGATCAGGGATGGATGATCTGTATTTTGAGAGGATTGAGAGTGAAGACGGAGGCGAGCGCATGGAAGCACGTCTTCATCTGATGAATCTGTTTCTTGACAGGTTCGGTATGAACCGGCTGGATCCGGGAAATGCCTTTGACTGTCTTGTTCTGTACGCGCTGCGGGCCAGCTACAGCGGAGGCGAAGGAGATCCCATGAGCAGCCGGCTGAAGCAGACCCTGGAACTGTTATTTCCGGGACATGGGGCGGACCGGAACATGGGTATGGACCGGAATATGAATGTGGACTGTAACATGGATGCGGACCGGAAAACGGAAGCGGATATCTGATGATCCCCTGATATACTTATAACGGAAGTCAGCAAGAGCATTGCGGGAGAAAGGCGGAACGGATGGATGGCGTACACAAGGACGTTTCGGAAAGACGGTGAGGTTCTCTATCTTGGAGAAAACGCATATCGGATTTTAGGTATTGCCGGTTATGGCGGCAGTTCTGTGGTGTACTACGCCGCATACCGGGATGGGCTGAACACGGATCAGGAACACCGTGTTCTGATCAAAGAGCTGTATCCCTATGATCCCAGAGGGCATATTTATCGGAATGAGGAGGGCGAGATCTGCTGGACGGAGGAGGCAGGGCAGAAGATCGAACACAGCAGGAAGTGCTTTCGCCTGGGTAATCAGGTCAATCTGGAACTTTTGGAAAAGCTCCCGTCCCAGATATCCGGTAATCATAACTCCTATGAGGCATACGGCACCTATTATTCCGTACTGACGGTTCACGGGGGAGTGATACTTGAGGATCTGCTAAGTGGGGAGGAACCCGCCAAAACCCTTCGGCAGGCAGCTGTCATCACCATAAAGATTCTGGATGCGCTGAGGGGATTGCATCAGAATGGACTGCTTCATCTGGACATCAGCCCTGACAATATCCTGCTCCTTCCGGAACAGGCAATGCTGATTGACTACAACAGTGTCCTTAGACGGTCGGACATAGAAGCATGTGAGTTTTTGTTTGCCGGGAAGGCGGGATATGCGGCTCCGGAGGTCCTTGAAGAAGATGTGTCATCCATCGACTATTCCTCAGACCTTTACTCTGTGTGCGCGGTGTTTTACCGGATGCTCACCAAAGATGGGATGACGGACCGGGAGATGGATCCCAGGCATATGCAGAAAAAGCTTTGTTCCGGGTTGGAGATCTTTTGTGGCGAACCTCAGTCTGCCGTTTCCAAAGCGATTCAGATCCTGCTGCGCGGGCTGCAGGTTTTATCAAGAAAACGATACGCGGATATTGATTCCTTAAAGCGGGATTTGGAGGAACTGGTTGAGCGCATTGACGGGAAAGGCATTTCCAACAGCGCCCTTTGGGAAAGCAGCAGGACCTTATACCGCCGGACAGGGGATATGGATCATGTTTACCTTCCCCAGAACATTTCCATATCGGATTTTGGGGAGGTTACTCTGCGTGAACTGTACGATTATCTGAAAGAGGGACATAATGTTCTTTTAAAGGGACCGGGTGGAATGGGAAAGACCAGTCTGCTGAAAGAACTTTGGGGAATGCATGTGGAAAGCTACCGGGCAAATGCTCCTGTGGTTTACTACATTTCGCTGAAAGACTATCAGGAGACCCAGGGTGAGTCCTGCTTTATCCGCAAATATTTTTTAAGGCAGCTGTGTTTTTCCGAAGGGCAGCCGGATACAGAGGATGCACTCCATGAACTGGAGCGGATCTTTGACCAACGGGTCGGTTTGGATGCAGGGGTGATCCTGCTGTTAGACGGCCTAAATGAAGCGGGAAGCAATCGGGAAAAACTGCTGAGGGAAATCGAGGGCCTGGGTGATAAACCGGGTGTGGGTGTATTGGTGACAGAGAGAACGGAAGAAGTTCTGGAATATGGGCTTACAATGTTCCAGTCTGCCCAACTGCTCCCCTTGCCATCACAGACAGTTAGAAATGAATTGGAAAAATATGGAATACCACTTCCGGAAAAGACAAACCTGAGAGAACTTTTGTCCAATCCCATGATGCTGGATCTTTACAAGAGCATTATTTCCATGGAAAAGGATAACCGGACCCATGTGGCATCAGACAGGAGCATCCGCAGTGCAGATGACTTGGTACGTCTGTATATGGAGAATCTTTGTACTACCCAGCTGCGGATCGATGCGGGAAATGAATCCATGCAGCTGTGCCATAAGTATATTTTGGTGCATCTTCTGCCCGCCATTGCCCTGGCCATGACGCGAAAGAAGCGCACTCTTTTGTCATTTGACCAGATGTATCAGATCCTGAGGCAGAATTACGGAAATCTGAGGAAGATTGGGTTCGGAAAGAAATTTAAGGATTACCTTGGGAAATCCCGCATGATGCTGGGCAGCTTAAGCGAGATGGAATGGTTTGATTTTGCAGTGGCGGAACAGCTTGACGGAAATCTGGGGCTTGTAACGAAAAACAGCAATGGATATTATGGATTGATCCATGATGATTTTCAGCATTATCTGGCCAAATGCGGGAGGGACAATGAAAAAAGGCTGCATAGCCTGAGATTGCCGGTGGCCATCGGCCTTACGGTTTGCCTGGCGGCCCTGGATTTTGTTGGGATCGGCCGCATCCTGCCGGGGAAAGGACATGATCCGGCAGCAGGTGCGGTAACGGAATACTACCATGATATAAAAGAAGTCTATGATGTTCCCAAGGGGATACATCCGGTAACAGAGGATGATCTGCCGCAGATGAGTTCATATTGGGCCATCCGGACCAATGAAAGTAAAACCATATTTGGAAAACGATTCACCAAGGGGCTGGGGACAGGATCCTTCCTGTGGGCCACAGATGTCGCGGACATTGAAATCTTTTATGATGATCCGCTGTATTACAATGGGGAGACCACTTACCGGTCGGCAGATATCCTTTCTTCATCCGGCTATGTTACCTATTCCTACGGAAAGGATTTCTATGAATCTGCGGAAGGGGCTTACCGGGTGATCAGCTGTACGGGAAGTGAATCCCCGGACAATCTTCCCTTTGGAAACGTGAACGCATACTATGAGGATTACGGTGAACTGGGAAAAGATATTGTACGCATCAAGGAATACTATACCCAGGAGGGATACATACATTACAATATGTTTCTCAACAGTTTTACGGATGCGGACAGCTACAGCAAGGATGAGAACGGGATTTCCGGCCTGGAGTTTGAGTACAATGAACTTGGGATCAGGACGGCCCAGTATTACCTGGACCAGGACAGAAAAAGAGTTTCCAGGCAGGGGGTATACAAGGTTGAGTATGTATATGATGAACGCGGAAACCTGGTGGAAAGCACATACAGGGATAAGGAAAATTCCCTGGTCCAGGGGCGGGAAGGATGGGCCCGGGTAAAACTTAGCTATGACCAGTGGCATAACAGGACCGGTTTGTGGTTTTATGACAGGGCCGGAAATCCGGCAAAGGGACCGGAGGGAGCGGAGCATCTGGAATTTGTGTTTGAAAAGGGCAATGTGACAAACGTGTCCTATTTTGACGGAAATGGAAATCTTCAGAAAAATACCAACGGATACGCTGTTGAGGAACGGTTTTACGACCATGGGTATTCTGTGAGACAAAGGTTTCTGGATGAAACAGGGAAGCCTTGTAAGCATGCTTTTGGCTTTGGGGAGCGCACTCTGGAATTGGGTTATGACGAGGAAACAGATACGTATAAACCGCTGACGGTCCGTTACCTGGATCTGGACGGGTCCATGTGCATGAATGCAAACGGCTTTGCAGGGATCTGCTATGAGTATACTCAGGATGGGATCCTTTGCAGGATCACCATGATAGATGTCCAGGAAAAACCATGCAGTTCATCAGATGGGTATGCCGTAATAGAAGGAAAAGACCCCATTGAGGATGGCGGATTTCGGTGGATCATCTGTTATGATGAGAATGGAAGGGAGGTTGAAAGAATGGACTCCACAACCTATGATGGGATATACCTGAAGTGGAGATAGACGAAAGCATATTATTTAATGTAAAAAGAACAGCAAGATCCAACGGATGAAACAGTTGGGGCTTGCTGTTTTTGCGTGCTTGGAATGCTGATCGCGTATAGAGCCATGTTTGGTTCTGGGATCAAAGCGTCTTGGATAAACCCTTCAAATAGGCGAGGGCCAGCTGCTTATCTTCCTGGGGAAGAGTGGTGAAAAGTGAAAGACAGAGGGCCTGTTCAGAAGTCAAACCCTGTTTGCTGCGGTTTGGTTCAAAGAAATCGGAAACAGTAATGCCAAATCCCTGACATAATTTGAAAAGGGTTGGGATGGATGGCATGTTCTGTTTATTGATCATGGTGTTTAAGGTGGAATATGTGATTCCTGCTGCTTTGGAGAGCTGGTAGTAGGACCAATGCCGTTCTTCACAAAGCTCCTGAATGCGCTCCAACGGATTTATCATATCATCCATGAAAAACCTCACTGTTAAAATAGTCAAAATTGGGCCATTTCTATTATATATGAGAAATTTCAATTAACCCAGATACTATTGTACGTCATTAATAAGACGAATAAACGTTACTTGGAGCGGAAACGTTTGGAAGAAAACTAAAAAAAACGCGGTATGATCATAATGGAAGAAAGGTGGTGACGACAATGGACAGGTTGACCATGCTTTGGATCCAGGCATTACATGGATCCGGAAAAGCGTACAGAAAGCTGGGCCTGGTATTTGCCGCGGGCGGCATAGAGGAACGGACATTGGCAAAGATTTGCCTGGAGAGGTCCATGGAATTGGGGGATGAATACGGTTTTTTTCTGTACCACAAGCTTTTTTGCAAAGGAGGCCAGGTAATTGACGACTTTTCCTATAGGACAATATGCAACGAATATATACGGACCAGGAGCCTGGTAAAGCGAAGACAATTAAAACCATATCTTGAATTGGGGACAAAAAAACAGAGAGCTTTATTTCGCGCACACTATGCCAGGTGCAAAAACGCTGAGACAAGGAAAAATTGAGACAATAAAACGAAAAGACGTTGATATATATACGAAAATACGTTATAATGTGTAATAATCAGAAAGGGGACGGCTTGCATGGATCAATGCCTCCCTGAATAAATGGAGGTACATAATGAAGAGGACAAAATTAGTAAAAGGAAGTGCTAAAAGGGCAATTGCAGTGGCATCTGCTTTTATGATGACCTGCGTTTCAGTTGCGGCAAGCCCTGGGTTGGGCACGGCCACTGCGTATGCCAAGGAGGCCGGTATTACAGGACAGGAAGCGGATCCGAAAGCAGATACGGATGCAGATCCGGTATCAGATCCGGTATCAGATCCGGCAGCTGGGGACAAAGCTGGGGGGAAAGAGGACAAAGGGGAAAACAATCCGGAAGCGGGCAATGGGGAGACAGAGGATAAAACGGAAAGCGAAGAAGGAAACCCCGAAACAGGAGATGGAGAATCGGAAGGAAATCCTGAAAAGGGAGATGGCGAGGCGGAAGGAAATCCCGGAGCCGGAAATGAGGAGACAGAGGGAAATCCCGGAGCCGGAGACGGCGAAACAGAGGAGAAGCCTGAAGCCGGAGACGGCGAAACAGAGGAGAACCCTGAAGCTGGAGACAGCGAAACAGAGGGGAACCCTGAAGCCGGAGACGGCGAAACAGAGGGGAACCCTGAAGCCGGAGACGGCGAAACAGAAGGGAACCCTGAAGCCGGAGACGGCGAAACGGAAGGAACCCCAGAGTCCGGAGCCGAAAATCCTGAGGATCAGCCTGCAAAAGAACAGCAGACAGCCCAAACCGTAAAACCAGTGCAGCCGGTTGCTGCAGCCCAGGAGAGAGTGAACGGAAGCTGGTATATCGTACTGGATGAGGACTGTGTGTTTGATGAGGAAAAAGGATATTATTATAAAACAGACGAGAACGGGGATCCAACGGATGAGATCATAAAAAATGAGTTTATCCAGTTGGATAACGCGGTGATCCATGTTGGCAAGGATGGGAAGAAAGAGACAAAGAAATGGATAGGAGACAAGGATGGCGGCTTCCGTTATGCGGACAGCAACGGAGAGATCATCATGGGTGAGGAGGCAAAGGCAGCAGGTAAGTACTACGGCAATTTTGCTGATGACGGCTATTGGGAAGCAATCTCCTATACATTCTTTGAAAATGACGGAAAACTGCAGTATGCGGGCAAGGATGGAAAGATCGCAGCCAAAGAGGAGGAAGAAAGCTGGCAGCCCTATTTCTTTGAGAATGATGAAAATGGAACTAAATGCCTGCTGCCGTCCCAGTCCGGAGGGACAGAGGTGACATCTGCATGGGCTGAGGATCTGTGGATCGATGAAAACGGTTATCTTATGACCGGTGATGACATGAAGCCGGAAAAGATTGGTGATCGGTATTACACCTTTGATGAGGAAGGGCACAGTACACTGGTTTTGGATTCCATTATTTATGACGCGGATGGGACGATCCTGTGCTATGTAGATGAAAATGGGGAAATGGTGAAGAACCAGTTTGTCTCCGATGGTGACCGCACCTATTATTTTGGTGATGACGGTGCCCAGGTGTTCCGCAAATGGATTGAGGGTGTGGACGAAAACGGCCAAGCCACATTCCGCTATATCAATGGCAAGGGTTATATGGTCTATGGTGATGTGAAAGTGGTGGGCGGATACTACGGTGAATTTGATATGGAGGGCTACTGGACCGCCATTGAAAACCAATTTTTCCAAGATAAATTGGATGACGGGACAGAGGTGACAAAATATTCCGGAAAAGGCGGAAAAGTTGCAGGTATCGGTGAAAAGGATGCCAGGCAGGACTATTGCTTTGTAAGTGACGAAAACGGCAGGAAATGCTATCTGCTGTCCGAGGACGGAACAACCATGGAGCAGGCGGAATCCGGATGGGTGGAGGATTTATGGGTACAGGAAAACGGCTATCTGCTGACCGGACAGGAGAGCAGCCAGCATAAGATAGACGGCAAGTACTATAACTTTGACGGAGAGGGACACGCTGGCCTGATCACAGATTCCATTATTTCTAATGCAGACGGAACGATCCTGTGCGGTGTGGATGCCCAGGGCAACATGGTAAGAGAAGCGTTCTTTACCTTGGGAGGGTTCACCTATTATTTTGATAAGGATGGGGCCCAGGTATTCCACCAGTGGATCGAAGGCGTGGATGAAAGCGGAGAAAAGACATACCGCTTTGTGGACATCGAAGGATATATGGTTTGGAATACGACAACGGCGGCGGGCGGGCGTTACGGCGTCTTTGATTTAGACGGCTATTGGACCGCAATTCCTAACACATTTTTTGAAGAAAATGACGGAAAGCGGCAATACTCGGGCAAGGATGGCAGGATCGCAGGCGCGGGAGAGGGGGAGAACCGGCAGCATTATTCCTTCCTGTCTGACGAAACCGGAAAGACCAAGTGCCTGTTGGCGGCCGAAACCGTAAGTTCCCTATGGATTGAAGATCTGCGGGTCGATGAAAATGGATATCTGGTGACCGGAAACGATTTGGATAAACTGGAGATAGACGATAAGTACTACACGTTTAATATAGAGGGACACAGCACTCTGGTTACAAATACATTCATCCGTGATCCGGAAACAAACAACATCCTATGCTATGTAGATGAAAATGGCGACAAGGTACGCAGTAAGACCGAGTGGGAGATCGATGGCAATTATTATAATTTTGAGGCAGACGGCTCAGGAGTCATGATCACCAATGCGTTCATTCATGACCCGGACGGTAATATCCTGTATTATGTAGATGTATTTGGAGAAAAAGTGACTGATGAGAAACATAAGGAAATAGATAATAAGTTTTATGACTTTGATGCGTCAGGTATAGCTGCATTGATCACAAATTCCTTTATTTACTGGCAGGATGGGACGGTCCGGTGCTATGTGGGTGAGGATGGAGCAATCATGAAAAATGTACCCCAGCAGGAGATCGAAGGTAAATTCTATCAGCTTGATGAGCTGGGCGCAGTCACCTTGATCACCAATTCCTGTATATATGCTGCGGATGGCCAGACCGTACTGTACTATGTGGATGAGGACGGAAACAAGGTGTCCAATGAAGACCAGAGGGAGATAAACGGCAGATATTACCGCTTGGACGAGAGGGGGAATGCCACGCTGATCACCAATGCGTTCATTTACGAGGCGGACGGCCAGACCGTTGCTTTTTATGTGGGTGCGGACGGCCTGAAGGTGACAAATGTACCCCAGCAGGAGGTGGAAGGCAAATATTACAGCATTGACGGGACCGGAAAGGTTACCTTGATCGTGAGCGTCTTTATCACAGACAGGGAAAACACCTATTATGTAGATGAAGATGGAACCAAAGTGACTGATGAAAAACAAAAGGAGATAGACGGTAAATATTATAACTTTGATGGGACCGGCAATGCCTCCCTGGTTATAAATGCCTTTATTCACGGATCAGACGGCCAGACGATTGCTTTTTATGTGGGTGCGGACGGCCTGAAGGTGACAGATGTGCCTCAGCAGGAGGTGGAAGGTAAATATTACAGCATTGACGGAGACGGCAGGGTCACCTTGATCGTGAGTTCCTTTATTGAAGTCGGGGAGACCACCTATTATGTGGACGAAGACGGAAATAAAGTGACCAATGAGAAGCAAAAAGAAATAGGGGGCAAATATTATAGCTTTGATGGGTCGGGCAGCGCTTCCATGATCATAAACAGTTTTATTTTCAATGAGTCCGGGGAGCCTCTGTATTACCTGGATGCACAGGGAGATAAGGTGACGGACCGGACCCAGGAGCTGATAGGGGAGAAATATTACAATATTAACGCAGACGGGCAGGTCACACTGGTTACATCCGAGTTTATCCTTAAAGACAACGGCGAAAAAATATGCTACGTAGATGCAGACGGAAACAAGGTGATCAGCGTCACTGGAATGGAGATAGACGGCAAATATTATAACTTTAATGAGTCGGGTATCCCCACTATGATCGCAGCCGGGTTTGTGTATGACGAGTCCGGAAATCCTCTGTATTATCTGGATATAAATGGGGACAGGATAACAGATAAACAGCAGGAACTCATAGAAGAAAAGTTCTATGATATTGACGCGGACGGTAAGGTTACACTGATCAAAAATTCCCTGATCTATTCAGGGGACAGCATTTGGTGCTACGTTGGGGAAAATGGAGAAAGGGTAACAAACGTAGACCAGCAGCCCATCGGGGATCAGTATTACAGGATTGATGAATCCGGCAATGTTATGCTGATCACATACGAATTTATCCTTGATCCCAACGGGGATAAGCTGTACTACATGGATGAAAATGGAGATAAGATCACCAGCCGGACATCTATGAACATAGAAGGTATGTATTACAGCTTTGATGATATGGGAAATGTCACCCTGATCATAAACTCCCTGATCCGTGACGGAGAACGCATCATATGCTATGTGGGGGAAGACGGGCAGATGGTGACAAATGCAGTCCAGATGCTCATAGAAGGCAAATATTATAATATTGACGGGAGAGGCGCCGTGATCCTGATCACAGATTCCTTCATTGTGGATTCAGAGGGCAGGAACCTGTTCTATGTAGGTGCGGATGGAAACAAAGTGATCAATGAGACTGGGAAGTTCATAGACGGTAAGTATTATAATATTGACGGAAACGGCCTGGCCTCCCTGATCACAGATGCCTTTGTATACGACAGGCAGGGGAAGATTGTATGCTTTGTTGATCCGGAGGGGAACATGGTGACCAACGCAAACCAGAAACTCATAGACGGCAGGTATTACAACATCGACTTAAGCGGCAATGTCCATCTGATCACAGAAGATTTTATCCGTGATCCGGAGAGCGGAAGTATTGTATGCTATGTTGGCGCCAACGGCGATATGGTGACTGATAAGTTTGTATCTGACGGAGAACACACCTATTATTTTGGAACAGATGGGAAAATACTGCTCCGCCATTGGATCGAAGAGGTAAAAGGCGGGGAGAAAAAATTCCGCTATGTTGACGGCAAAGGGCGTATGCTTGTCAATGTGACAAAGGAAGTGGCAGGGTATTACGGAACCTTTGACAGTGCTGGTTATTGGACGGCGCTGGAGGATCAATTTTTCAGCACAAAGCTGGACAACGGGACCACAGTTAAAAAATATGCCCTTGAAGGCGGAAAGGTTGCCGGAACCGGAGAAAAGACAGAGCGGTGGGATTACTGCTTTGTAAATGACAAAACAGGCACCCTGTGCTATCTGCTCTTTAATGATGAGAGCATCCAGACACCGGTGGAATCCACATGGATCAAAGATTTCTGGGTAAATGAAAGAGGATATCTGGCTATTTCGGCAGACGTGCCCGTGGATGGCGTGTATTACCGCTTTGACCAAGAAGGACACGGTACCCTGATTACCTATAAGGTTTCCTATGAACTGAACGGCGGAACCAATAACAGTGCAAATCCTTCAGGCTACACCGGAGCCATGAGCACCATCCTGTTAAATGCGCCCTCAAGAAGCGGATATACCTTTGACGGCTGGTACACAGACGGCAGCTTCACAAACCGCGTCACGGAGATTGCGGGCAAGAGCCATGGAAATATGACACTGTATGCAAAATGGACAGTGATTTCAAGCAGTGACGGAAGTGATGGAAGCAGCAGTGGAAGCGGCAGCGGAAGCAGTGGGAACAGCGGTATGGGAACCGGAAACAGCAGTGCAGATAATGGAACCGGCAGCGCAAATGGCAGCACCGGTAATACGGCATCGGTAACAGTTACGGTGGAAGAAAATCAGACTGTGACCGTGCAGACCGGAGAAAGCACAGTAGCAGCATCTGCGGTCCAGACAGCGGCAGGAAGCATAAGCGGCAATACCATTGTTTCAACAGCAGAACCGGTGACCGTTCCCGTGGCGGGGGGACAGACGGCAGTTGTGGCAACCATAGCCGTGGGCATGGATGGTTCCTCCAGAACGCTTTTGGCCTCCCAGGTACAGGGAGCCGCTGTTCAGCAAAAGACTGTTACCATACAGGGAACAGAAGTAACGCAGAATGTGGTCGTATATGCGGACGGTACCCAGGTTTCACAGAAGTCCGGCACCGCGGAGCTGGAGGGCTTTGACACGGCAGTTGTATTGGCGGAGCAGGCGATCCAAAGCGGTGTGCAAAGCGTTGCAGCAGTATACAATGACAAGGTGGACATTGATCTGCATCAGTATCAGCAGGTCGGGGCAGCTGTCACATATGAGGTGGTTGCTGGAACAAACGGAGCAGTTTCACAGACGCAGATGGAGCAGACCAGCTTTGCTCCCGGACAGGAGATCGCGGCACTGATCACAGATGCCAACGGAGGAGTAACGGCGATCACCATTGTGGTGGGTGAAAACGGGATCATCCAGTATCAGATTCCCGGCGTAAACTGTGTGGTCAGGTTTATGAGCAAGCTTGCATAAGCTTTGCTGAAAAGTCAGAGAGCCGGCAGAGGATAGGAAACTTCCTTTGCCGGCTTTTTGAATGTTGGGTCCGGACCATTTCACATAGTTTCTCTCAGACGGTTTATCTGAAAAAGAATTATGAAATTGTAAGGATTATTAGATTGTATAAATTTGGTATTTTTACTATAATGAATATATGTAACTGGAAATTGTAACTGGAAATAATCCAAATGATAACAGAGAGGGGATCGTTATGAAAAAGCAGAAAGCGTTATGCCTGGTCATGGCAGCTGTTATGACAGTCAGTTCCGGGTTTACT
Source organism: Clostridium sp. FS41 (assembly GCF_000954015.1). Lineage (NCBI taxonomy): Bacteria > Bacillati > Bacillota > Clostridia > Eubacteriales > Clostridiaceae > Clostridium > Clostridium sp. FS41. The sequence goes on along the minus strand of NZ_JYHN01000067.1, from coordinate 384,693 downwards.
GCATTTGCATCCGACACAAAGATTGACAAAGTTAGGCTGGAATTTTCTTATGGTGAAACTCCTAAAAGCGGGGATGACATAGGTGACATTACGGTAAAGGCAGGGGGAAGTGAATACTATGTGGAGTCCGCGGAATACACCAACTCGGAGAACCAGGATACCTGGACATTAGGTGATGTACCGGAGGTAAAGGTTGAGCTTTCCGCCAGGGATGGCTACCGTTTTTCCTATACAAGCAAAAGCCATTTTACCTTAAACGGATGCAATGCCAAGTTTAAAAGAGCCAAGGTTTATGACAGCGGCGATTATATAGAGGTTTATGCTGAACTGAAGCGGATTGGCGGAAAATTGGAAGGCACATCCAATCTTCAGTGGGAAGATACCGTAGCTGAATGGGATGAGATCGATGGGGCCAAGAGTTATGAGGTAAAGCTGCTTCGCGATGAGAAGACCGTGACAACGGTCAGTACCACGGGTACCTCCTATGATTTTGCGGGTTATTTTAACCGGGAAGGGGATTACACCTTCCGCGTAAGAGCCATCTCAACATACAATGACAAGGCAGGAGAGTGGTCGGACGATTCTGATTCCCTGTCCATTGACGAGGATGAAATTGCAAATTACGGCGGCAGCGGCCGCTGGGTACAGGACGGCACAGGCTGGTGGTATTCCTATGACACCGGCGGTTATCCGGCATCCTGCTGGAAGCAGATCGATGGTGCCTGGTATCACTTTAACAGTTCAGGATATATGCAGACAGGATGGCTGAGACTGGACGGCGAATGGTATTATCTGGCAGGAAACGGAGCCATGATGACCGGATGGCAGGCCATTAACGGAAAGTGGTATTATCTGGGGACGGACGGTGTGATGTATGCGGACACATGGACTCCTGACGGCCGCTATGTGAACGGTTCCGGCGCCTGGGTACAGTAAATTATCAGTCAATTAATATAATATTCGCAAAAGGAAACGTAAAAATTAACATAGTATTGACATACGTTAGGCAGTGGTGTATGATAATACCAGCAGAGTAAAGATGTTATGTGCATTGTAACACAAGTGAATCCCCGGAGAGCGGCAACTCTTCGGGGATTCTTTTTCCTTTTAGGGAAGGAATATCCCAGGCTAGCTGTTGATATTTACTTTCTGTCTAGCCATTTGCCGATGTAATAGCAAATCACACCGGCCAGGACAGAAATGAGTAAAGATGTTATGTATTGCATTGCACCACCCCCTTTCCACTGGAAAGAGTCAACAGCAATTATATTATACCCACTATTGAATTATATTACAAGTACCTCGGAGAATAAATACAAATAAATATCATTGAATAAATATAATTAATATGATAAAATAAATATGTCAGAAGAATTTCTGTGGATTGAAATAATGATATTTATTTGTATAGTCAGAACGAATAAGGTGCCCTTCAAATTATAGTATAATAATTTGAAGGGATATTCTTGTATTAATAGTATTTGTTGTGCATTCAGATATTTGAATTTATACAATGTGAAATATAAGGGTGTCATTCACTTGACACAACCCTGGGTACAGTAAGTGATTGTTAGGCCGAAGGGTTTTATAATTTGATGGAATAAAAAGAAAAGGACTGAATCCAGGAAAACATTTGATGGGTTTGGTCCTTTGTCCTATACTGAAAGAAAACAGACAAAGGAGGAGCATGGGGTGCAGGAAAAAATATGCTGTGTAACATACGGGGAACTGGATCAGCTGGTGCGTCAGGTAGTAGACAGCTATAAGGATGAAACCTGCTGTTTTGATATAGTGGAAGGGGTTCGGGAGGAGAACCTGGACCGGATCAACCGTTCTATTTTGGAGGGGGCGGAGATCATAATAGCCGGAGGCGCCAATGCGGAGGTGATCAGGGGATATTTTAAAGTTCCTGTCATCAATTATAAGGTAACAATTTTGGATTATATGCAGGCGGTCCAAACTGGATTCAGGGAAGGGAAAAAGGTGTGTCTGGTAAGCTATATGACACACATGAACAGCCGTCTGAGGGAATATCTGGAGCAGATCCAGCGGCCGGTTATGGAGATTATTTATGAGGATACTGAAGAACTGGAGGAAAAGATACGGCAGAGTGAAGCGGATGTCTTTGTGGGAAATGGCCTGGCTGTCCAGCTGGCCAACAGCCTTGGACGAAAGGGAGTTATTCTATATTATGGGAAAGACAGTATAGAGGAGTCAATTGAGGAAGCCAGGCGTTTGTTAAGGGAAATACGCAGGGATAAAGAGCGGAATCAGTTTGTGAAAGCAATGATGGAGTACAGCCCCAACGGTGTCCTTTACCTGGATATGGAGAACCGGATCATTGACTGCAACAGGACTGTTTACGAACTGCTGCATAAGCCGTCCGGTATACTCGAAGGGAAGATCATTGAGGATGTACTTCCTGAATGTGTTCCTGAAAACCGGGAAGGGCCGGAATCCATGGTGGTCCAGGTGGATAACCGAACGTATATTGAGCGCTGGATCCCAGTTGATGATGGAAATGGAAATTGTTTTGGCTATATCATTATCCTTGCCTTGTTTTCCGATTACAAGAAGGCGGAACTGGATTACCGGAACAAACAATCTGAGCAGAGAAAAAAACGTGGATTTACAGCTAAGTTCACATTGTCTGATATCATTGGTGATTCCTATCACATGAAAATGGCAAAGGATGAGGCAAAATTATTTGCCCGCAGTGATGCCTCGGTGCTGATCTACGGTGAAACGGGAGTTGGAAAAGAACTGTTTGCCCAAAGTATCCATAATGGATCCCTGCGCAAAAACGGTGCTTTTGTGGCGGTGAATTGTGCGGCTTTGCCGGAGAATCTTTTGGAATCTGAATTATTTGGATATGATGAAGGGGCATTTACAGGAGGCCGCAAGGGCGGAAAAAAGGGACTGTTTGAATTGGCGGAAGGAGGATCCCTGTTTTTGGATGAAATCGGTGAGATATCCCCGGCTCTTCAGGCGCGGCTTCTTCGGGTCCTTCAGGAGAAGGAAATCATGCATGTGGGAGGAGACCGGGTTATCCCGATCAATGTGCGTGTTATAACAGCCACAAATAAGGATTTGGAACATATGCAGGACAGCGGGTTCCGCCGGGATTTACTCTACCGCCTGAATGTACTGGAACTGCATATCCCACCTCTTAAAGCCCGTGAGGATGATGTGATCAAGCTGTTTGATTTTTATTGCAATAAGAAACGAAAACTTGAATCCTGGGATATTGTGCTGACCGAAGATATGAAGAGGATCCTGACATCCTATTCCTGGAGGGGCAATATACGGGAACTTCAGAATGTTTGTGAACGTTTCTGTTTGTATATGGAATGTAGCACCAAGTTTAGTGAAGGCTATGCCAAGCGGTGCATCATAAAAGCAATCGGTGAGAAAAAGCTGGTTCAAGATTTACAGGAAAAATATGGGGATAAGAATAAAAAGGAACTGATTAAGGAGATAAAAAGGCTGTTTTCCTACAATAATGATCAGGTGGGGCAGCTGTTGGGGATCAGCAGGACAACCTTATGGAGGATCCTGAAAGATGAGAAACAGGCTGTAATTGATTGATCCGGTAAGTAATATTAAAAATACATATATGTCAGCATGGGAAATGTTTCAAATTTTTGAAAATCGAAAATTTGAAACATTTTTTTGCGTTTCAGGGGAGGCTATATGAGGTAATAATACGAAAAACCCTGATAAATCCGTACTTTTTAAAAGTTGGCACGCATTTTGCTTTATATAAGTGTACAAATATAAAACTGAAAGGAATGGTAAAAATGAATAAGGGTTTATTAACAGGAGTAAAGGTTCTTGATCTGACACGGGTTCTGGCAGGTCCCTACTGCGGAATGATGCTGGCTGATATGGGCGCGGAGGTTATAAAGATTGAGATGCCGGGCAGAGGTGATGATGCCAGGAAGAACGCCCCCATTGTCAATGGGGAAAGCGCGTATTTCATGAATCTCAACAGGAATAAGCGGGGCATGACCCTGAATCTGAAATCGGAGGAAGGCCGCCGGATCTTTAAGGAGATGGCTGCAAAAAGTGATATCATACTTGAAAATTACAGGCCCGGTGTGATGGAAAAGCTGGGGCTTGGTTATGAAGAACTGCGCAAGATCAATCCCGCCATTGTATATGGCGCGGTATCGGGCTTCGGACATTACGGGCCGTATTCCCAGCGGGCCGGGTATGACATCATCGGCCAGGCCATGAGCGGCCTCATGAGTACCACCGGATGGCCGGGAGGACAGCCTACCAGAACAGGAACCGCTATCTCTGATGTAATGGGCGGTATCAGCTGTTGTACCGGAGTGCTGGCAGCCTATGTTAACCGGCTTAAAACAGGGGAGGGAGACAAGGTGGATGTATCTCTGGTGGATTCCATGGTGTCTTCATTGGAGATCATCAATATGATTTATCTGTGCACTGGCAGGATTCCGGACCGTATCGGCAACCGGTATGAGGCAATCTATCCCTACGATACCTTTGAAGCATCGGACGGCATGGTCATCATCGCGTGCGGCAATGATAAACTTTACGGACTGCTCAAGGGAGTGCTTCAGCTCCCGGAACTGGAAGGAGAGGAGTTTGGTGACAATATCAAACGTGTACAGAACCATGCAAAGCTGAAGCCCATAATTGAAGCATGGACTGGTAAAAAGACGATTGACGATGTGGTGGAAACGCTTCTGGCAGCCGGGATACCGGCCAGCCCCGTAAATACCATTGACAGGGTTGTGAGGGATCCTCACATTGCGGGAGCCAGGGAAATGTTTGTGGAACTGGAGCATCCGGTAGCGGGAAAAATGAAGGTTACTGGCAACCAGTTAAAGTTTACCAACAATAAAATAGCGATCGATACCCCGGCTCCTCTTTTGGGACAGCACACAGAGGAAATACTGAAGGAGTTCCTGGGAACCAGCCATGAGGAATATGAGAAGCTGACAGAAATGGGTGTATTTTAGTGGGGACGGAAAGGAGCGTTTAAGATTATGAAAGCAAAGGTAGTTGAGATCGGACCAAGGGATGGGTTTCAGAATGTAAAGGAGTTCATACCCACAGAGATAAAGCTTCAAATCATTGACGGACTGGTACAGTCAGGTTTTAAGAAGATACAGGTGACCTCCTTTGTAAGCGAGAAGGCCATTCCGCAGATGAAGGATGCGGCTGTGATCGCGGATCGGGTATTACATAAGTATGAAGGCGTGGATTTCTTTGCGCTGGTACCCAACTTTTATGGGGCCAGATCGGCCGTTGCCGCAGGCCTTAAGGAGATAACACCGGTTATTTCACTAAGTGAGTCCCATAACAGGGCCAATGTAAAACGTACGGTGGACGAGTCTGTGGAAGAAATAAAGAAGATCCGCCAGACATTCCCGGACATCCGTATAACCCAGGATATTGCATGTGTATTCGGATGCCCATTTGAAGGGGAGATGCCGGCGGAGGCTTTGCTGCTGCTGGTAGGAAGGCTTAAGGAGATCGGCGTGGACGCATTTACACTCTGCGATACCGTAGGCCTGGCTTATCCTGCCTTGGTTGAGCGTATATTTAGGGCAGTGAAGTCGGAATTTCCGGGAGTGGAATTTAATGCCCACATTCACGACACAAGGAATATGGGAATCCTTAACAGCTATGTGGCGCTCGGGAGCGGAGCAGACAGTATCCAGGCAGCGGTTGGCGGTCTGGGCGGCTGTCCCTTTGCGCCGGGAGCCACTGGCAACACCTCCAGCGAGGATCTGGTCTATATGCTGAACCACTGTGGGTATGATACGGGAATCGACTTTGATAAGCTGCTTGACGCAGCAAGATTTGCGAAAGAACACATTGACGGTAATTTCAGCGGACACCAGATTCATATTTCCCCAAATCCATGTGTGGTGACACAGGAGTAGGGGACAGGCACAGCAAAAGGCTTATTATTCAAGAGGAGAATGGAATTGAAACAGGAAGTAAAAGATATCTGTGTTCAGATCAGAAAAGATATTATCAACATGGTTTATGACGCGGGATCCGGGCATCCGGGAGGTTCCCTTTCAGGGGTAGAGATTATGGCAGCCCTTTATTTTACGGATCTGTTCCGGTGCGATACAATGAACCCCGACTGGAAGGAACGTGACCGCTTTGTGTTATCCAAAGGCCATGCCAGCCCATTAATATACAGTGTGCTGTGCAGAAAGGGATTCTTCCGGGAGGAGGAACTTAAAACCTTCCGAAAAATGGGGACGATCCTTCAGGGTCATCCCCACAGGCAGCAGGTGCCGGGGCTGGACAGCTCCGGCGGCTCCCTGGGGCAGGGGCTTTCCATTGCCAACGGAATGGCCATGGGATACAGGATGCAGGGCATTGAAGGCAGGTGCTACTGTCTTCTGGGTGACGGAGAGCTTCAGGAAGGGCAGGTGTGGGAGGCCGCCATGACAGCGGCCCAGCAGAAGCTGGACCATGTATGCGCCATCGTGGATAACAACCATGTACAGCTGGACGGAATGACGGCGGATGTGTGCTGCGTGGAACCGGTGGCCGACAAATGGCGCTACTTTGGATGGAACGTGATCACGGTTGACGGTCACGACCTGGATGCATTATACGCGGCATACCGGTCGGCCGGGGAGACAAAGGGACGCCCCACCGTTCTGGTGGCGGAAACCATAAAGGGAAAGGGAGTATCCTTTATGGAAGGGCAGGCTGGATGGCACGGTGCAGTGCCCAATGAGGCGCAGTATAAGCAGGCAATGACGGAAATAGAAGGAGGTGGGAAGGTTGGATAGGATACCGCCCAGGGATGGATATGGAAAAGCATTGTTACGATTAGTGGAAACCGATGAGAGGATCGTGGTGTTAGATGCGGATGTGGCCAAGTCCACAAGGACAGAGTGGATTAAAACAGCAAAACCAGAACGGTTCATTGACATGGGGATTTCGGAACAGGATATGGTGGGTACGGCGGCGGGGCTGGCGCTTTCGGGAATGATACCCTTTGCAACTACATACAGCGTATTTCTGGCTGGACGGGCATGGGATCAGATCCGCACTACCGTCCTGTACAGCGGATGTAATGTGAAGCTGGCAGGCGCCCATGCCGGGATCAATGTGGGTCCTGACGGGGCAACACATCAGGCTATGGAGGATGCAGGCATTATGAGGGGGCTGCCGGGAATGACAGTGGTGGTTCCCTGTGACGCCATTGAAACGGAAAAGGCAACCATGGCCATCGCTGCATTAGACGGCCCCGCCTTTATACGGTTCGGACGGGAGGCCATGCCAGTTGTCACCGGTGAGGATACGGAGTTTGAACTGGGAAAGGCACGGCTGGTATCAGAGGGCGATGATGTTGTGATATTTGCCAACGGCCCTTTGGTATATGAAGCCATGGAAGCGGGACAGGAATTGTTGAAAGAAGGAATCCATGCTATGATTGTAGATGTCCATACCATAAAGCCCCTGGACTGTGAATGTATTGTAAATGCAGCCAGGAAAACGGGAGCGGTGGTGACGGCCGAGGACCATCAGGATATAGGCGGGCTGGGAAGCGCAGTGTGTGAGTGCCTTAGCGGACAATACCCCGTTCCTGTGATCCGGGTGGGGCTTCACAACACCTTTGGAGAGTCGGGACAGGCAGGCGAACTGATGGAAAAGTATGGGTTAAGCAGAAGCCATATCATCAGCGCAGTCAAAAGAGCATTGGAGCTTAAACGTTGAATCACATTATATTAGAGATTGTGAAATATTATCAAATCACCAAAAGCTGGGGGAAAGAATGATGGATATTGGGTTAATAGCACTATTGCTGCTGCTGTTAGTGGTAGCATTGGGATTCTGGCGCAAAGTAAATGTAGGACTTCTGGCAATTGCCGGAGCCGCTGTTTTAGGCTATGTTTCCGGCCAGTTTTCCGGGAAACAGATCATAGGGGGATTCAGCGCGTCACTTTTTATGACGCTTCTGGGCGTCACTTTATTCTTTGGGATCATACAGGAAAATGGCTGTATCGAGTTTGTAATGCGGCGCATGGTTGGGGTGTTCGGAAAGCAGATATGGATGGCGCCTGTTCTGGTATTTGCCATGGGATTTATTGTGGCAGCCATCGGGCCGGGATGTGTACCGGCCATGGCATTTGCGGCGGCCATGGCAGTTCCTCTGGCGCATGAAACAGGATATCATCCCGTGATGCTGCTGGTAATCGGTAATCTTGGAACCTACTCGGGCAGGTTTTCTCCCATCACCCCGGAGGGAATCCTTATTAGAAGCCTGTTGGAAGAACAGGGGCTATCCATATCCATTACATCTCTGATACTTAACACATTGATAGGAAACCTGGTATTATTCCTGATTGTGTTTGCGGCTTATAAAGGATTTCGCATTAAGGCCTCGGACGGAATAAAAATAGAGTGTGAAAAGGAGAAAATGCGGGCGGATCAGGTGATCGCCCTGATCAGTGTTGCGGTTATGATCCTTCTGGTTATTTTTGTAAACATGGACGTGGGCCTTGCGTCATTTCTGGTATCAGCCGTTCTGATCCTGTTGCGGATAGGAGATGAAAAGAAAGCAGTTGGAAGTGTTCCCTGGAATACACTGCTTCTGGTGTGCGGTGTAGGCGTTCTCATGAACCTTGTAATCAGTACGGGCGGGATCGATATGCTGGCCAATTCCATGTCATCCATCATGACATCGGGAACAGCAGCCGGTATCATGGGTGTAGTTTCAGCGGTTATGTCATGGTTTTCATCAGCGATCGGAGTTGTTTTCCCCACATTGATTCCAACGGTGGGAACCATTGTGAATAATGTGGGAGGCGGTGTACAGACCGCGGAGATGGTAAGTGTGATCGCCCTCTTTGCGTCCGTAGCAGGATTGAGTCCGGCTTCGACCGGCGGCGCCATTATCATGGGAGCCTGTGGAGCGGACGAAGAGTTTAACCGCCGGTATCCGGGAGATAAGCTGTTCGCACAGCTTCTGGCCTGGGCCTTTATCACAATTGGCGTGCTGGCGGTAATGGCGTTTGCAGGAGTGTTTGGCTGGTTTGGATAGCAGAAGCTGGAAAATATGAAGAAACATAATTGATTTGGAGGTAAAGATGAAGATTGTAGTGCTTGACGGATATACCCTGAATCCGGGAGATCTGGACTGGAACGGTTTCAATGCATTGGGGGACTGCGTGGTGTATGACCGCACCTCCAAGACAGAAGATAGGGAGATCATTGAACGGATAGGAGATGCAGAGGCCGTATTTACCAATAAGACCCCACTATCAAAAAGCATATTTGACGCATGCCCGGCCATACGGTTTGTTGGTGTATTGGCAACCGGGTATAATGTTGTGGATATCCAGGCAGCAAAAGAAAGGGGGATCATTGTTTCCAATATCCCATCCTATGGCACCAGTGCAGTTGGGCAGTTTGCCATTGGCCTGCTTTTGGAAATATGCCATCATATAGGTTATCATGACAAGGCTGTTCATGAAGGGGCGTGGATGCGCAATCCGGATTGGTGTTTCTGGGATTATCCCTTAATCGAATTAGAGGGAAAAACCATGGGGATTGTGGGATTTGGACGTATCGGCCAGATGACAGGCAAGGTTGCCAGGGCCATGGGAATGAAGGTGATCGCCAATGACCGGTTTGAGAGCGAGAGCGGACGCGGGATCGCCGACTATGTGGACCGGGAAGCACTTTTGAGGACCTCTGATGTAATCGCCCTTCACTGTCCCCTGTTTCCGGATACGGAGGGGATGATCAGCAGGGAAAACATAGGGAAAATGAAAGACGGCGTGATCATATTAAATAATTCCAGAGGCCAGCTGGTTGTGGAACAGGATCTTGCGGACGCCCTGAATTCCGGCAAAGTATACGCAGCCGGACTGGATGTGGTTTCAGAGGAGCCCATACAGCCGGATAATCCTCTGTTGGGGGCAAGGAACTGTATCATTACTCCTCATATATCCTGGGCCCCTAAGGAATCCAGGGCCCGGCTGATGGCATTGGCGGTGGATAATCTGCGGGCATTCATGGAGGGCAAGCCGGTCAATGTGGTGAATCCTTCCATTAAGTAAGGCCGGAAAAATTGATATAGGATGAAAGGAAACCAAGTTTGAGAGTAAAAGGCTTTGACCATATAGTGATCACAACAGGGAATCTAAAAGCGTGCCTTCATTTCTATGTGGATATACTCGGCATGGAGCTGGATGAAAGGAACAACAGATGCGAGCTCAGGTTTGGTAACCAGAAGATCAACATCCACAGAAAAGCGGCGGAGTTTCTGCCCGCAGCCAGGAATGTTACATATGGCAGTCAGGATATCTGTTTGATCATCGAGAGCAGCATAGAAGAGGCGATGGAGGAACTTAGGCGCAAAAGAGTGGAGATAGAACTGGGCATTGTTGACAGAACGGGTGCCTGTGGGCCGATCTCCAGTATTTATCTGCGTGACCCGGACGGAAATTTGGTGGAGATCAGCACTTATAAATGATCTCAGGCACGGGAAACTGGCCAGGTGTTTCTGTCCCCGGTCCATTGATGAGGCTATAAGCTGGAGTTCCTTGAATTATACGAATTAAAATGTTATACTTGTAACCGTTAGAAAACGATCAGTTCATATTGGCGGTGAAAATCATGTGCATAAACAAGAAAAAGAAAAACAAAGTATGGCTCCATGCAAAGCCAGTATAAGCGACACTTGCATGGAGTAATCTTATTGTCGCTGTCATAATAATGCTGGCTTTGCTGCTTGACTATATCGATCAAGGAGGAAGCCGCATGAAATACATAAATGCAACTACAATTCTTCCGGATATGTTGATCCAGGAACTGCAAAAATATGTTCAGGCGGGTTATATCTATATCCCTGCCAAAGATGAACAGCATAAATCCTGGGGCGAATTATCCGGCTGCCGGAAGGAACTTGGCAAACGCAATAAAGCTATCATTGAAAAACACCGGAATGGGGTTTCAATGGAAGAACTTGCTGATGAATACTATCTTTCGGTATATGCCATAAGAAAAATAATATATCAGAAATGATGATGGAGAGCTGTCGAAAAGGCAGCTCTCTTTTTCTACTGATCGCTTCGGTGCCATTTGGTGTATTGAGAGTACATTTCCTCCGGAGTACAATCATTGTAAATAATTAGCTGACAGGAGGATTGTAAAATGGCTGATTCAAAAAAGTTATATCCAAGAACAGGGGATACACAGACCATCTATCTTAAAAATGCGATTACCAGCCCTGACATAGTGGTGGGCGATTATACGATGTATAATGATTTTGCAGACAACCCAATCAAGTTTGAACAGAATAATGTGCTGTACCATTATCCTATCAATCATGACAGGCTTTTGATCGGAAAATTTTGCTCCATTGCCTGCGGTGCGAAATTTCTTTTCAACAGTGCGAATCATACAATGGATTCGTTATCTACCTATCCATTCCCTCTGTTTTTTGAAGAATGGGAACTTGAGAAAAAGGATGTTGCAAAAAGCTGGGATAACAAAGGGGACATTATTATTGGAAATGATGTTTGGATTGGTTACGAAGCTGTGATATTGGCAGGCGTTACCATCGGCAATGGGGCAATTATAGGCGCCCGCGCTGTTGTGACCAAAGATGTGCCGCCATATACCATTGTTGGAGGCGTACCAGCCAAACCCATCAAAAAGCGCTTTGACAATAAGACCATTTCTGAACTGTTGGATATCCAATGGTGGAATTGGCCGGATGAAACGATTGCCCAAAATATCAAAGCAATACAATCAGGGAATATGGAACAGATTAGCAGGAGGATTTGATCATGTGTACGAGATTTGTTTATAATGGAAATGATACGATTACAGGGTTTAATTTTGATATAGACCTTTCGGTTTGGACACATACCGTTATCAAAGAAAAAGACCGGTTTTATATCGGAATAAAAATGCCTGACGGCGATTATCATTCCTTTCATGGAGTCAATAAGAACGGAAATACGGGCACGCTGCTGTATGTGAATGGCAATGAAAATGGAAAACATGCGGACGGCAGAACCTGCTGCACCATTTCTGAGTTGACTGAAAACTTTATTAAAGGCGAAATCTCACTTGATGACGCGCTTAATATAGTGCAAAACAGCAAAGTTGTTTATGCTCCGGATACCACGATGCAGGCTATGCTTTCGGATAGAAACGGGCGTGTACTTATCATAGAGCCTGGATTGGGATACCGGTTAGAGCGGACAAGGTATTCCCTGATTACAAACTACTCGGTGTTGCGCCCGGAAACAACCAGGCCTTATATTGTATCTGGAGATGACAGATTTGAAAGAGGCGTCAAACAGCTTGAGGTCTGTGATGATGAGTTTTCCGTTACGGAAGCATTCCGCGTATTAAAATCTGTAAAGCAGGAAGGATTATGGGCAACCAGAGTATCTTTTGTATATTCAGTTGGCGGGAATAAGGTTTACTATGTTCTCAATAATGACTTTGAACATATGGAAGAGTATGGGTTTTAAAAGAGACGGCATAGAAAATCCGCAGGCCCAGGCTGTAATCTTCATAATATTGTAATGAGATTATCAATTGTGGCTTGCCGGAGAAACATGGTATACTGATTCTGACTACAAAAGCAGGAGAGAGCGGCCATGGATAAAAACAGGATTTTGATCATAGAGGATGAAGCTTCCATTCGGGAGCTGCTTGCCATGAATCTGGAGGCGGTGGGATATAAGGTGGATCTGGCAGAGGACGGTGTTAAGGCGGAACAAAAAATCCTTGCAGACCAAGGCTTATATGACCTGGCCCTGGTGGATGTGATGCTGCCCGGGCCCGGAGGGTTTGACCTGATCGGGAGCTTGAACCAGAAGGAGATCCCCTGTATCTTTCTCACAGCCAAGGCGGATGTGGCCTCCAAGGTAAAGGGGCTGCGTCTGGGGGCGGAGGATTATATGGTAAAGCCCTTTGAGATGATGGAACTTTTTGCCAGGGTGGAAAATGTCTTAAAGAGAAGGAAGAAACTAAAGGATTTTATGGAGATTGACAAATGCAGGATCGATCTGGCCAGCCATAAGGTATATGAGGAGGGGGAGGAGATCTCCCTAAAACCCATGGAATATGACCTGTTCCTCTTTTTCTGCAGGAACCAGAACGTGGCATTTACCAGAAACCAGCTGCTTGACAGGATATGGGGAGGGGATTACGGCGGTGAGACCAGGACCGTGGATGTCCATGTGGCCAGCCTTCGCAGGAAGCTAAAGGCTGGGAGCAGGATACAGACTATTCCAAAGCTGGGATACCGCCTGGAGGTGTAGGGTATAGATGAAGCTTACGAAAAAATTAGTTATCATACTGTTGTCAGGACTCGGAGCCGGGTTTCTGGCTATCAGTACCGCGGCTGTATGGCAGATGCGTTCCCAAAGCATAGCCATGGCCGTGGACAATTATGGAAAGCAGATGGACTCCATTGCCTATGCATTTTCTGAGATCGGCACAAGGGATGAGTTTGAAAATCTGGGGGACATTGCGGCGGAGGCATATCTTAAATACCAGTTCCGCAAGTGTTACAAGGAGGGGTATGCCCTTCTTAAGGGGAATGAGTGCCTTGTAAATCTTACGGATTATGAAATCCTTTCCCCGTCCGAGCTTGGGGAGGAACATATGATCCAGCATCTTGGTACCAGATCAGTCCTCCTGATGAAGCGGGAGGTCAGCCAGTTCCCCGGCTATCAGGTGCTGATGACCCAGGATATTACCCCGTATTATCAGGAGATAGAGCGTCAGGGAACGCATCTGCTTGTGCTCTGCGGTCTGATCTGGGCTGTCGCCGGAGCCGGAGTGTCTGTTTTGGTCCACAGGGCATTGAAACCCTTACGGCGGCTGACAAAGGCAGCTGAGAAGATCGGAGAGGGAAATCTGGATGAGCGGGTTCCTGTGGAGAGCCGGGACGAAATCGGGGAGTTTGCACAGGTTTTTAACCAGATGACCAAGAAGGTGGAAGGGCAGGTGGAGGATCTGCAGCTGCTTCTGGGGGCATTGGCCCATGAGATCAAGACACCCATGACAGCTGTGATCGGGTATTCCGACAGCCTGCTCCATGTGAAGCTGTCCGAGGAAAACCGGAAACGGGCCCTGGAACAGATCCACTATGCAGGTCTTAGACTGGAACGCCTTTCCGCTAAAATGCTGAATTTTCTGGGTACATATGAGAATGATGAGGTTCAGTTTGAAGAACTTGGCGTGGAAGCCCTGTTTCAGGAAGTGATCAGGGAAACGGAACCTTTGTGGAGCCGGAAGGGAGTTGTGGTGGAGGCGGAAACAGGGGATGGTGCGCCTGAGTCTGTGAACGGGGACAGGGAACTGTTGCTCACTCTTTTAAATAACCTGGTGCACAACGGAATAAAGGCCTCAGCACCGGGAAACCGTATCCGGCTCAGGGTAGATCAGGGCGTTTTATCCGTATGGGATGAGGGCTGCGGTATTCCTGAAAAGGATCTGCCCCATGTGAAAGAGGCATTTTATATGGCGGATAAATCCAGGAGCAGAAGTGAGGGCGGTTCCGGTCTGGGTCTGGCTCTTTGCGAGCGGATCGCACGCCTGCATGGAATGGAGATGAAGATTGAATCTGTGAGTGAGGGGGATGGGAAGGGGAAGGACCGGCCCAGGGGGACCGTGGTATTCCTTTATCTTCCGGACGGATATGGCCGGTGACCTGTTTACAAAACGTTTACATTTTGATGAGGACTTTGCCGTCCAAACCGGATACAATGGGCTTATCAAAGAGAAAAGGAGTGAAGAGACAGTGAAACGGAAAGAAAAACGGTCCCTTCTTTTGAGTATGGTCCTGGCCGCAGTTCTTCTTGGGGGCTGCGGGGGAACGGAGGAGCCAAAGGTGATCGGTGAGGAGACGGATGTTGTTTCCGGGCAGCAGACCGGGGATCACAACAAGGAACGTGTTCCGGATACAGAGAACGGGGGTACTGAGGGGGAACAGATCCAGGAACAGGTACAGGCACCGGAATATTATAAGGCAGAGGTCAAGGGGGACGGACTGCTCCTTTCAGCGGATGCACTTGTAACAGTGCCGGATGTGCGGGCAGCCGGTTCAGGAACCTCCGGCTCCGTGAATTTTACAAACGAAGAGTATTCTGCGGTGAAGAAAGCCCTGGAGGACCAGATGGGTATTAAATGGGAAGAGGAGCACAGCGAATCACTGCAGCCGGTTCCGCTGGAGGGAACGGAGGAACTGTTAAAACAGACAGGGACCAGCACCACAGCCAGGGGGATTAGCCCATCGGAAGATGAATACATGATTTCTTACCAGACAATGGGGGAGGAGATCACATTCCCCACCTCCATTATCTGGGTTACAAAAACGGAGAATGACGGCCGCAGCACGTCCAGACCTGCCCGCATTTTTGGGACGGGAGAGACTATGGAAGGACAGCCGGAAGAAAAGGGCACACAGCTGGAGGAAAAGGCGGAAGCGCTGATCCGGGCCATTGGCTTTAAGGATTATCAGATATGCCGGGGAAGATGGAGGGAATCTTATTATGAGTTAAGGGGCAGGTCATGGTCGGAGAATGATTATTGTGTTTCCTTTACGCCGGTGGTAAGGGGAATCAGCTGCACCAGGCCGGAGGTGAGCCTTTTGGGAAACTCATACATAAAAGGCCCGTATATTGACGTGTTTTACGGTGAGGACGGAACCCTGAACCAGCTGAAGATCATTGGGAAAGAGGAGATAAAGGAGGTGGGAGGCGGAGAGTTTCTGCTGCCCTTTGAGGCCGTGCACCAACTCTTTGAGCAGTATTGCAAAGACTATTTTACCCCCGGCAGCAGTGGCGGGGCAGCTGCACAGATGTCCATGGCCGGTGAAGGGACCACAATGGAGGAGGTGTATGTAAATGTTAAAAGTGTAAAACTGGAATATGTCTTCTCCCTTCCAAAGGATGATACAAAGGAGGAACTGGAACTGATCCCTGTATGGAATTTTTACGGCAGCCTTGAAAAGACACCCTTCCTTACATCCACGGAGGGCAGCCGGGAGACCGTATACTGGACCGCCAGGCAGGAGCCGGAAGGGCGCATCCTTTCCATACGGGCTGATGACGGACAGATTTTGGCTGATTGACTTTTGTGCGGATAAACCATTTGCGGACCTGAGATGGATTATTCTTGAGATGATATGATAAAACTGCTATACTCGAAGTGCGGGCCGGATCTTTTGGTCCGCACTTCGAGTATATTGCATGATCCCGGTGATGCCCGGATGCCCTTATCCGGACCAAAGGCAGCCGATCAAATGGCAAGGAGCAGAGAATAAGAAGATGAAAAACAGGGTGAAGAGAGGATTAGCCGCAGTAGCCGCGTGTGTGATTGTTAGTTTATGCGGCTGTTCCCAAAGTGTCCAGGTTCCCGAAACCGATGCAAGGACGGAAGCCGGTTTGGAGAAGATAAAGCTGAAGGTTTTTTATTCCAGGGACGATATCACGTGGTCCCTTGTAATGGACGACCTTTGCAGTAAGTTTGAGAATGAGAACCCGGACATAGATCTGGAACTGCAGGATGGGGGAAGCGGGATCTATGAGGAGAGCTTAAAGGTCAAGGAAGCCTTAAATGAATTTCCGGATCTGTTTGAGATACAGAATGTGGACGGTTACGTGGCCAATGACCGTCTTGGTCCCATACCGCCGTCTGTCAGCAGTCTCATAGAGGAACCGGTCTATAGGAACGGGACGGTCTATACAGTTCCCCTCTATACAACCACATACGGCATTATCTATAATCAGGTGCTGTTTAAAAAGTATCACCTTCAGGCGCCCCAGACCTATGAGGAATTTCTGGAAATATGCCGAACCCTCAGCAGCCACGGGGTGGTGCCCCTGATGTGCGGCGGGACAAAGGAGGACAGCATCGCCTACTGGCTGAATTATTTTTATCAGAAGAATGTGCTTCCAAGGGCCGGGGAACAGGGGATCCGTTCCGCGGATTTTACGGCTCCCGGCTACATGGACATGCTGGGGGATTTTGAACGTCTGATGGACAGCAGGTATGTGCTGAAGGATTCCGTGTATATGAATGACAGCCAGATCATTTCCCAGTTCCTGGACTCCCAGGTTGCGATGTATTACACAAAACCCAGTTTTATCGCCAATATCATACTGGCGGATCCGGACTGTATGAGTTCCACAAAAGACAACATGGGAGTGGAGATAGAGGATGACAGCAGTACGGTGCGCCTGGCATGGTTTTTTGTTCCCACAGGAAACGGGGATATGGTGGCCACAAGGGAGATCGGTTCCCAGCTGGCCATTTCCAAGGAGTGTGCCCAGGACCCGGCCCGGTATCAGGCAGCGGAGCGGTTCCTGAAGTTTTTATTTGAGGATGAAAATTACCGGGGGATCCTGAAATCCATGTATGGATTCCAGACCACGAAAAAAAGGGTATTGTATCCGGCTCCATCCGTGCAGCAATATCTGATCATTGATTACCGTTATGCCAGGAAAGAGGAGTCTTTTTTGGATGCCGATCATATTTCCGGCAGTTTTAGGGGGGAGTTGTCCAAGGCGCTGTATCTGCTCCTGGGCCATTCCATGACAGTGGAGGAAACTGCCCGTTATCTCAATACAAAGTGGAGTGAGACAAGTGAAAAGGAAAAATAAAAGATATATCAGTATCTTTACAAAGTCGGTGATCGCATTTTTAGGTCTGGGTTTTCTTCCATTTATGGTCATCAGTCTGACTGTATTTAAAAAGAATATTGACAAGGTAACGGAGACCGCCATACACAACGCATCCCAGATCACAAAGGGCATCAATGACGACATAGCGGTGCTGCTGGAGGAGATCAGTGATCACAGCAAGTACCTCTATGAGTATGAGGCTGATGATTACGGATATTTTTATGAGATCATGACCAATGACGCTATCTCGGATATTTTAAGGGAAAATCTGGTGGAGGATGCCCTGAAAAAGATATTGTACAGGAATGACTCCATTAACCATGTGTATTTTATTGACACAAAGGGAAAGGTCTATTCCTCCACCAAGGCACCGGAGAAGATCGTAAACCAAAAGCTCATGGATGAATGGGGAAATACCCATTATGTTCCTGAGAAAAACGCGGTTACCATCATTCCCACCCATGGCACGGAGTATTATTTTAATTCTTCCAAAGAGAACTTTACCTATGTGCGGAACATCATGAACACGCGCTCCATTGAATCCGCAAGCAGGGAGATACTGGGCACCTTATACATTGATGTAAGCGCGGACAGCTTCCAGACCATTATAGATGAAGCAGGTCTGGTGGGCAATGACCATATCTTTGTCTGCGATTGGGGCAGGGACGCCCTGATCTACAGCAATTACAGCGGCACGGAGGCGGCGGAGGACTATGGGAAAATGAAAAAGGATTTTTCGCCCGAAGACCGTAAATTCTGCCTGAAATCAGACCAGATGTATTATATCGGCTACAACATGAAACAGACGGACTGGGCCGTGGTGGAAAAGCTTCCCTTTTCAAACCTGGAAAAGACGTATCAGTCCATTATCCGGAGCACCGTTTACCTGGTGCTGGTGAGTATTGCCCTTTTGATGATCCTGTATTATTTTAACTCAAAGACCACCGCAAAGCCGATCCGGCTGTTAAAAGACGCCATGGATAAGATCAAGGCGGGAAAGCTGGAGACCCGTGTGGATATCAGGTCCAATGATGAACTGGGAGTTCTTGCGGAGGGGCTGAATAATATGACGGAACAGCTTCAAAAGCACATAGAGAAGGTCTATATTTCGGAGATCCGCCAGAAGGAAGCCCAGATCAAAGCGCTGACTGCCCAGATACAGCCCCATTACCTGTATAATACACTGGATGCGATCCGCATGTCCGCCATTACCAATGATGACCATGATACGGCGCTGATGCTGGAAAGCCTGTCAGCCCAGATGCGTTATCTGATCGGGGATGCCAGAAGCCTGGTGACCCTGAAGGAGGAGCTGGACAGTATCCGGAATTATTTTATCATTATACAGATCCGGTATGAGAATGCCGTTCAGCTGGAGATCAACGGGAAAAATGAGACCTTAAAATGCAGGATACCGCGCCTGACCCTGCAGCCGATTATCGAAAATTCCGTCAAGTACGGGATCTCACCCAGGGGAGAGGGGAGCATAGCTGTCTATACGGAGAAAAAACAGGAATACCTGGAGATTACCGTTCTGGATGATGGGGTGGGAATGGACGGGGAGACGCTGGCTTATGTGAACGGCGTCTTAAAGGGAACCGTGATCCAGGAACGGACAGAGGAACGCAGGTTCAGTATTGGCCTTAAGAATATCGAGGACAGGATCAAGCTGCAGTTTGGCGACTGCTATGGGATCCGGCTTGACAGCACGCCGGGGCTGGGCACTCTTGTGCATGTGAAATTACCGGTCTACTATGGAGAAGGAGAGGGAGATTAGATGTTTTCAGTGGTGATAGCAGATGATGAACCGCTTATCATAAAGGGGTTGATGAAGATGGTGGATTGGGAGAAATTAAATACCCAGGTGATCGGCACGTCCAGGAACGGGGAGCAGCTGATCCGCCAGATCGATGAGATGTCGCCGGATATTATTATCTCAGACATTTCCATGCCCCATCAATCAGGAATCGATGTGATCAAGTACATAAATGAAAAGGGACTTAAGTCCAAGGTTATCTTTTTAAGCGCTTTTCAGGAATTTGAGTATGCGAAACAGGCGCTCCGGTACGGTGTGATCGAGTATTTATTGAAGCCTGTGACAAAGGAGGAACTGGAGCTTTCAATCATAAAGGCGGAACGGGCGTTAAAGGATAACCTTTCCCTGGAGTATCTGCAGGAGGATGCCAAAAGCGCACAGGCTGTTTTCAAGGCGGTCACATCAGAATATGAGTATCAGGATCTGTATAAAAAGTTTGAGCAAATGGGGGTGCCCACATCAGATGCCAGCTACACGGGGGTGTGCTTTTCCGCCGTGGAAGACAGAGGTAGGGCGGAGAAAAACCGCAGCGAGTTTGAACTTTTAAGGTTTACTGTGTTTAAGAAGATCGAGGATCATGCGGTAAAGCGTAAAAACGGATTCTGCCTGAAACGGGAGGCGGATTTCTGCAACATGATATTTTTCTATGGAAAAAATCAGGAGGAAACGATCCTGACGGATGTGAAGGCTTTGATCAGGACCATGGAACGTGAGTACGGGATCCGTCTGACCGCCGGTATTGGCAAACGGACGGACAGCTTATCAGATCTTAAATTTGCTTATAAAACAGCTGCATTTGCCTGTAACCTGTACTATTTCAAACAGGATCCGGTGATCATCTACGACAGGATCAATAAGGAATACCACCATTCTTTTGACGACTACAACGAGGCGTACTCTGCACTGGTAAAGGCCATCCTCCTGCGCGATGACATGTGGCTGGATCAGCTGAAGCAATGTCTGGAGCTGATCGGCGAACTTCACTATGGCAACCGGGTGGTTGCGGAAAACAGGTGCGTGGCCCTTCTCATGGAGCTGCTTCGTGAACTGGGGAATTACTGCCGTCTGGATGAGGAGGACAGGCATACGTATGAAGGATTTGTGTCAGGGATCAGAAGCGTTGGCACCTTTCAAAAGGTAAAGGCAATGATTCTGCGTTATCTGGAACAGTTTGTGGAAAAAACCGTGTTTTCCAATCTCGGAAATGAAAATGAGACTATTAGAGGGATCAAGTTCTATATCAGGGAGAACTATGACCAGGAGATCAACCTGAGATCACTGTCACAGCATTTTTTTATGAACCAATATTATTTCAGTTCCTTTTTTAAGCAGAAGACAGGTAAGAATTTTAAGGATTACCTGGTTGAGGTGAGAATGCAGAAAGCATTGGAGCTGCTGCTGGAAAACAGCGGGATGAGCACCCAGGAGCTGGCCAGGAAGGTGGGCTATAATGATGCAAAGAGTTTTTCTGAGAAATTCAGGCAGTATTACGGGGAAAGCCCGGTCAATTATAAGAAGATAAATAAAATGTGAGAAAAGGGGTATTTTTAATAAAAAAGGGGGCGTTTTTAACAGGCGTCTCCTCTTTTATTGCAGAAGAACAGAGGGTGTGGTATGGTCGGTTTATCAAAAATGTATGCGCATACAAAATGATACGGATCAGATACAGGATCAAGTAAAGATCAAATATAATGTATGGAGAAGAAAGAGGTATTTAATATGAAAAAAGTGATGGCTTCTGTATTGGCTCTTACCATGGCGGTTTCACTGGCAGCATGCGGCTCATCTCCTGAGAAGACCCAGGAACCTAAAAGCGAGGCGGCTTCCACGTCCGGACAGGGACAGCAGGACACTGCAAAAAAGGGGGAGGGTCAGACCATAGAGGTGTGGACCCAGTGGACAGCGGGAAGTGATAAAGAGACTTATTCCCTGGAAATGATCAAAAAGTTTGAGGAGGAGACCGGGTACAAGGTAAACTGTACAAACTTCACCTACGATATGCTTCACGAAAAGGTATTGACCGCAGCGGCAGGGGGGAATGTGCCCGACTGCGCATGGGGGCTTCCCGAATACATCGGTGAGTTTTACAACATGGGGATCCTGGAGGACCTGACGGATGAATTTAATGCATGGGATGAAAAGGACGTGTTCAGCGAGTCGGTTGTGAAAGCCATGAGCATGGACGGCCAGGTGGTGGCAATGCCATATGAAATGTCGGTCCGCGCTTTCCTGGTACATGAAGGTGACTTTGAAGCAGCAGGCATGGAGGTCCCGGCTACCTGGGAGGACCTGCTGAACATGGAGGGCTACTACGATGCCCAGGGTAAGTATCCCTTTGAGATCACGGGAAGCGGCGTGCGCGCAGCACAGGAGCTGCTGGTGTATCTGGCACAGAGCGGCGTGGAGATCGCCACTCTTCAGGAGGACGGACTGTATAAAAACACATGGAATGAAAATCCGGACCAGCTGGACAAGGCTGCCAAGGTATTCCAGTTCTACAAGGATCTGATTGACAAGGGGATCGTAAATCCCAGCGCCAGGAACTGGACCTGGGAAGAGACAGATGAGAACCTTTGTACAGGGCTGGTTTCCTCCCATGTGTCCGGCAACTGGCTGAGAAATAAGGAAAGCCAAAACCCGGAAACCATGAAGGACATGGGCGCTTATGCCATTCCTTACCCTGAGGGGAGCAAACCATACACATACATGGAGTGCAAACCAATGTTTGTCTTTAAAGACAGCAAGAATAAAGAGGGCGCCGTGGAACTGATGAAGGCCATTGCAGGAAAAGAGTGGCAGGAAAAAGTATGGGCTTACGGATCTCCCAGAAGCGATGTATATTCTGAGAGTATATGGAGCAAAGGATTTTCTGACATTGGGGCGGAAGGGATCTCCTTCCCGGGGGTTACGCTTGCCGGCGTGACGCAGGCCATGAACGATTCCATTGCCAAGGTGCTTCAGGAGGGAAAGACCCCGCAGGAGGCAGCGGCATGGCTCAGCGATGCGGTCAATGCATCCCTGTCAGACACCGGGGAACTGAGTAAATAGCAGACGGTAATGTCCCGAAAGCTGAGTGGTAAATATAATCTGGCTTTTGGGACATTTTTTCATCAAGACGAGGGGGAGATGTTCCTTGAAAATAAGTAAAATGACCAGAAGCAAAAGAAAAAAAATGACAGTTCTGATCCTGATCCTGCCGGCTCTGGTTTTTCTGGTTTCTTTAAAAGGGTATCCGCTTTTAAAGGTGGTCCACGACTCCTTTTTCCACGTGAGCCTGATCAAGCCGGGCACCGGATTTGCGGGGCTGGATAATTTTAAGACCATCATGGCGGATGAACGGTTTAAGCAGACCGTGGTCAATACCATATACTGGACCGTTTTTTCCGTATTGGGGGAGTATCTTGTGGGAATGATCACGGCAATCCTCTTAAACAGGGAGTTTAGGGGCAGGGCGTTTTTCAGGACCATGATCTTTATACCATGGCTGGTTCCCATCATTGTGGCAGGCATGACCTGGGACTGGATGCTTAACACGGAATTCGGAATTGTCAATTTCATGCTTAATACCTTACATATAACAAGCAGTCCCATCGATTTTCTGGGAGATGCAAAATACGCCATGGCTGTGGTGATCCTGATCAATATTTGGAGATCCTTTCCCTACTATACCATTTCATTTTTATCAGCCATGCAGTCCATTTCCGGCGACCTGATGGAAGCGGCCGCCATTGACGGGGCAGGTGTCATTAAACGGTTTTTCTATATCACCCTTCCTCAGCTGAAATCCGTGTCCCTGGTGATTGTTTTCCTGCACATTATCTGGACCGCGATCAACTTTGATTTTATATGGATCCTTACAGAGGGCGGTCCCAATTATGCAACCCAGACACTGCCCATTATGATCTACAGGTACTCCATGAAGAAATTTAACGTAGGCGCTGCATCCGCCCTTTCAACCATGATGTTTGCAGTGATGGCAGTTATATTTGTGGTGTATTACAGGCAGAGAATGAAGATCAGCGAGTCCCTGGAATAGGAGGTATAGAATGATCAGCAAGAAAAAAAGATTTTATATAAATATTATTTCCTATCTGCTGCTAATACTGTTTGCATTCATCTGCGTGTTCCCTTTTTATTGGATGATCCTTTTCGCGCTGAAACCGGATTCGGAGATACGGTCGGCGTTCCCTTCCCTGATCACCAGGATGCCTACGCTTAAGAACTTTACAAAAGTACTCTACACAGCAGGATTTTTAAAATACATTAAGAACAGTTTTCTGGTTTCCATCATTGCATGCTTTGTGTCCATGGTGATCGCCGTCATGGCCGGTTATGCATTCAGCCGTTATTACAAGGAACGGATGATCAAGATATCCAATTTCGCCATGCTGGTATCCCAGATGATCCCCGGTGTGCTTTTGCTGGTCCCCCTTTATATGATCATGCGGAACTTCGGGTTTTTGGAATCCTATATCTCACTGATCTTGTCCTACACCACGTTTGTCATTCCTCTTTGTACCTTCATGATGAGCAGTTTCTTTGACACAGTGCCCATTACGCTGGAGGAAGCGGCGGAAATAGACGGGACCAACAAGTTTCAGATGATGGTTAAGATTATACTGCCCATATCCATACCCAGCCTGGTGTCCACAGGGCTGTACGCATTTATCCAGGCGTGGAATGAATTTATGTTTGGTTACATTTTTATTTCCACGGATCAATACAGGACCCTGACGCCTGCGATCATGCTGTTTAAAGGCTCCAATATCATAGACTGGGGAGGCCTGATGGCAGCATCCGTTGTGGCGGTGCTCCCGGTCACATGTTTATTCCTTTTTATGCAAAAATACTTTTTATCCGGCCTGATGAGCGGATCTGTGAAAGGATGAGTTAAGATGAGACGAATAGAGATCAGTGAAAACAACTTAAACCTGGTAATGGAACTAACGGATGAGCAGGAGATAAAGCTGCTTCATTTCTCCGCCCTTCCCTTTGAAGAAAAGGACCTGGTATCCAGGAACGGGCTGCTGCCCTTTACCTTGGTGGAAATGTCCGTGACCGGCCTTAACCGGCTGGGCAAGCTCCACGGGGATAATTATGTCAGGACAGCGCCGGGCTGCCGCCTGAAATTTAAGGATTTTAAAGACTGCAGGAATCAGAACGGAAGAAAACTGGAGATCATCACATTTGACCAGCCTACCGGGCTGGAGGTGCACAGCCATATGCAGTTTTATGACGGGATATCCATTGTCCGTTCCTGGAGCCAGGTGGTGAACAAAGGGGATAAGGCGTGGGGGATCGAGTATCTGTCTTCCTTTGCCCTGACAGGCGTTACAAAGGAGGGGCTTCAGAATGCGGACAAAAAGATGAAGCTGTTCCTTCCCAGAAATGGCTGGCAAAAGGAGTTCCACTGGAATGAGTTTACATTGGATGAACTGGGCATGTCCCTGGCCCAGCCCGAGGATTTCCACCGTTCCTCCACAACCATTGGGATCGGGAACACCGGCTCCTGGTCTACCAAGGAGTACCTGCCCGTGGGATATCTGCGGAATGAGGAGATGAACAGCGGTTTATTCTGGCAGATCGAGCACAACGGTTCCTGGTACTGGGAGATCAGCGATGAGGACGGGCAGTATTATTTAAAACTCAGCGGCCCCACAGAGCTGCACAACCACTGGTGGATCCGGTTAAACCCCGGAGAGTCCTTTACAACCGTCACCGCAGCAGTGGGTTCTGCGATTGGAGGAATGGACAAGGCCTGGGCGGAGCTGACAAAATACAGAAGGAGTATCCGGAGGAAAAACGCGGATGATGAGAACCTTCCTGTGATTTTTAATGATTATATGAACTGCCTGTTCGGGGACCCAACCACAAAAAAGGAACTTCCCATGATCAAACGGGCGGCTGAGATCGGCTGTGAATATTACTGCGTTGACTGCGGCTGGTATTCCCCAGGACACTGGTGGGATAACGTGGGCCAGTGGATGCCCAGCAATGAGCGATTCCCGGGAGGCATCAAAGAGGTTATGGACTATATCCGCTCCTGCGGCATGGTGCCCGGGCTTTGGCTGGAGATAGAGGTAATGGGGGTCAATTGCCCGTTGGCTTCCCAGGTACCGGATGACTGGTATTTCAGGCGCCATGGGGAAAAGGTGGCTTACAGAAGCAGATACCAGCTGGATTTCAGAAACCCCCAGGTAAGGGAACATGCGACCAAAGTGATAGACCGTATGGTAAGGGAGTACGGGGTAGGATACATTAAGATGGATTATAACATTGAACCTGGGATCGGAACAGAGACAGGGGCGGACAGCTTTGGAGACGGACTGCTCCAGCATAACAGGGCATATTTAAGCTGGCTGGACACCATATTTGAAACATATCCCGACCTGGTGATCGAGAACTGTTCCAGCGGCGGTATGAGGATCGACTACGCCATGCTGAGCCGTCACAGTATCCAGTCCACAAGCGACCAGGAGGATTACATCAAATATGCAACCATTGCCGCCAATGCGCCCTCCGGCCTGACGCCTGAGCAGGCAGCGATCTGGTCCTATCCCATGACGGAGGGGGACGAGGAGGAGACCATATTCAACATGGTCAATGCAATCCTTCTCAGGATCCACCAGAGCGGCCATATACTGAACATGTCGGATTCCAGGGTGGAACTGATCAAAGAGGCGATCAGCTGTTATAAGAGCATCCGCGGCCACATAAAGGCTTCCCTGCCGTTCTGGCCCCTGGGATTCTCCCACTACATGGATCCATGGTCGGCCCTGGGATTAAGGTGCGGCAAAACCTCCTATGTGGCGGTGTGGAGAAGGACATCGGATCAGATCTGCCGGACCATACCGGTAACGCATCTGAAGGGAAGGGACGCAACACTGAGCCAGATCTATCCCTGTGGGGAACAGTATAAGTCGGAGTTTGTGTGGAATAAAGAAGACGGAAGCTTTTCCGTGAAAATGCCAAAGGAGTATACGGCAAGGCTGTTCCGTCTGGAAACAGCGGATTAACTGTAATCCGTTTTTTATGCTACCGCAAGATTTCTTAAGACAACCTCCATGTTTTTGTATATAATAATAACCGAGTGCTCTCGGAAACTCTTTGTACCTGGAGTTTCCGGGAGCATTGCCAATGTGTACTCTCAGAATCCCGGAGAGCACGCTCAACTTAAAAGGAGGTGATGGAGCTTGCAGCCCATTGAAGAAATCATATTGACTGTAAATTATATAGAAGCCAATCTCACCAGGAAGATCGATCTGGACATGATCGCACAGGCGGTCCATTATTCCAAATACCATCTGCACCGGGTGTTTTCCCACACGGTAGGACTGACCATACATGACTACATCCAGAGAAGGCAGCTGACCGAGGCCGGAAAGCTTCTGGTGTTTTCGGAAAAGTCCATTGTGGAGATCGCGCTTTTATCCGGTTACCAAAGCCAGCAGGCCTTTACCAATGCTTTTACATCCATGTATAAAATACCGCCCAACAAATACAGGGAAAAGGAAAAATTCTATCCCCTGCAGTTAAAGTTTGAGTTTGACGGGAGGTATGATATGCTGAAGCGGCCGGAAAACAGGGCATGGGATATCCGGTATGCCACAAAGGAGGACATACCCGCCTGGATGGAGCTGGTGCGGCTGGTGATCGATGGCTTTCCCAACTTGCAGGAGGATACGTACATGGAGGTGCTGAGACAACGGATACGCACAAACCAGGCGCTGATCGTAAAGGACGGGGTGACTGCTGTGGGAATTTTGCTGTTTTCCTGGGACACAGGGAGCATTGATTTTATGGGATGTCATCCCCTGTACAGGAAAATGGGGATTCCCAGGGCATTTCTGGACAAGGTAATGGGAGAACTGCTGACAGGCCAGGAAATCAGCATTACCACCTTCAGGGAAGGGGACAAGGCGGATAACGGACAGCGAAGGGAGATACAGGGGCTGGGGTTTGCGGAGGCAGAACTTTTGGAGGAATACGGTTACCCCACCCAGCGGTTTGTCCTTTCACGGGAGGTGCAAAAGGATGGGTGAGAGCGTGTTGGAAGAAGAGTCCAGGCATTTGCGGCAGGTTCATCAAAGGATCGGCCAGGCCCTGGAACAGGCAAAGGAATCCGTCCAAAAATCGGACAAAGAATACATGGACACCAAGCGCTACATGGCGGAGCACAGAGGGGACATCGATCCCCATGAGATGTTTCAGAATGAGCTTCTTTTAAAACAGACGGACCACACCGGCGCCATGGCGGTGGAAATACTGGAACGGCTGAAAAAACTGAAGGATTCCCCTTACTTTGCAAGGATTGATTTCTGTGAAGCAGGGCAGGGGGAACCCTTCTCCTATTACATCGGGCGGTTTGCCTTAAACCATGACAGGGAACCTTTGGTCTTTGACTGGAGGGCGCCTGTATCCGGCATGTTCTATGACTGCGAGGTGGGACCGGCCGCTTTCCAGGCCCCGGACGGAAGGATCCAGGGAGAGCTGACAAAAAAGCGGCAGTTTAAGATCAGGGGCGGGAAAATGGAGTATGCCCTGGAAACCTCATCCCATATCCAGGATGACGTGCTGCAAAAGGAGCTGAGCCATACCTCGGATGAAAAAATGAAATCCATTATCTCCACCATCCAGAAAGAACAGAACCAGATCATCCGCAATGAGAACCAGGGGACCATGATCATACAGGGAGTTGCGGGATCGGGAAAGACTTCCATCGCTCTTCATAGGATCGCTTACCTGCTCTACCGGTTTAAAAACAGGCTGAGCGCTAAAAATGTAACCATCCTGTCCCCCAACAGGGTATTTGGGGATTATATATCCAACGTAATACCGGAGCTGGGGGAGGAACCGATCTATGAACTGAGCTTTGAGGAACTGGCAGAGATCCAGCTGGAGGGCCGGATGGGGTTTGAGCCGGAACTGGATTTGGATCAGGAAGGGGATGCGGATGAAAGCCGGAGTGGTGATCCAGGTGAAAGCCGGGGCAAAAGCCGGAGTAGTGACCCGGGACGGGGGGAGAGGGAACGGTTTAAATCCACCCTGGAATTTGTCCGTCTTATGGATGCTTATATAGAGATGCTGCCGGATATGATCTTTGCGCCAAAGGATTATACCTTTGGAAGATTTCGTGCAGATGCAAAATGGATTGGAAAGCGGTTTAAGGCATATGGAACCTTTCCGGTTAAACGGAGGCTTCTGATGGTTGCCGATGATATCCGGGACCGCTTTGACACAGAGAATATCATGGAGGATGAACTGCCCCGGCAGGGGGGGATCCTTAAAAGCCTTGCCTCCATGCTGACCATGAAGAACACACTGGCTGTTTACAGGGATTTCTATGAAAAGATAGGGAAAAAGGAACTGTTTGTCATGGCTGACAAAAAGACTTTGGAATGGGCGGATGTCTACCCCTTCCTGTACCTTCACGCGGCCTTTGAAGGGCTTAAGGAGAGCGGGATCACCAGACATCTGGTTATTGATGAGATGCAGGACTATACGCCGGTCCAGTACGCTGCCCTGAACCGGATGTTTCCTTGCCAGAAAACCATACTGGGGGATTTCGGACAGTTCATCCACCCAAACCACCTTCACACCCTGGAGGATCTCCTTCATCTGTATGAGGGGGCGGAGTTTGTCCGGCTAAATAAAAGCTACCGCTCCACGTATGAAATCATGACATTTGCCGGCCATATCCGGGCTGCATCCGGTCTGGAGCCGGTAAAACGCCATGGGGATGTTCCCGGGCTGGTCTCATGCAGGAATGAGGAGGAGGAGCTGTGCCGCATCATGGATTTGATACGGGATTTCAGGTCAGGGGACAATGCTTCGCTGGGCATTATCCTGAAAACCCACAGGGAGGCCGCAGAACTGTATGATCTTCTTTCAGAGGAATTTGAGGTGCATCTGATCGAACCGGAGAGTACCAGGTTCAGCAGCGGTATATCCGTTACCTCGGTGAAGATGGCCAAGGGCTTGGAATTTGACCAGGTCATTGTACCACATGCCTCTGACAGGAACTACAGGACAGACCATGACAGAAGCCTGCTCTACATAGCCTGCACCAGGGCCATGCACAGGCTGACACTTACATTTTCAGGAAAGAGGACGGGATTCATTGATTAGATTCCCGTCCTTGTTTCTTTAAGCATCCATTGCTGTATTTTGCCAAAACTACCTTGCAGATGCAGCCGCTCCCACAGGTGCCTTAGCAGTGCCCCATGGGAAGCCGCACACAGAAGCATGCCCCGCCGGAGGGGGAGTCGGATACGCTGATGGAGCCGCCGTGGAGCAGGACCAGTTCCCTGGCAATGCTCAGGCCCAGGCCGTAATGGAGTTTGTCGCTTCTGGCGCTGTCCGCCCTGTAAAACCGGTCAAATATATGTTTTTTCACCTCATCATCCATACCGCAGCCTTGGTCTGACACTGTCAGGCAAAGGCTGTTTTTCGTTCCGGATAAACGGTGTCTTTCCTGCTGTATCCTTGCCGAAATCCGGACCTCCCGTCCTGCGGGGGTGTGGCTGAGGGCGTTGTCCAAAAGGACGGAAAGGACTTGTTCCAGGCGGTTCCCATCACCTGTGATCGCCGGAAGGGAGGATTCGGGCAGGTCCAGATAAAGGGACACCCCCTTGTCGTTGTACATGGGTTCAAACCGTTCATAGACGCTGATCAGCAGGGTGTCCATGTCCAGCCGGTCTGTCTGGACCGTCCATGTCCCGGCATCTGCAGATGCCAGGACAAGCATGTCATTTACCAGAAAGGATAAACGTGAACATTCCATGTCGATATTTTTCATAAAATGCTCCTGTTTTTCCGGCGCAGCCGCAATGGCAGAAAGGCTGGAGCGGATCACCGCAAGGGGAGCACGCAGCTCATGGGAGGCAGCAGCAATAAATTCATTCTGCTTTTTCTGGTTTTCCGCAATGGGTTTTAAGGATCTGCCCACCAGGAACCAGCTCACAAGCATCAGGGCGGCAATCCCCGCGGTGTTGAGGAACAGGAACAGGATCCCCTGGCTGTATAAAAGGGAGGAGGCCGGATCTTTATAAGCCAGAAGGGTCAGGCTTTGGAAGCCCGACCGGGTGGGAAGCACCAGAACACTGGCCAGGTAGGAATCATTGTGATCTCCTGTGATTGTAAAAACGGAGGTGCGCAGCAGAGAGGAGGATACGGGACGCCTGGAAGAATCAATGTTCTGCGCCAGCGCGCCCTCTTTGGCCCGCTGGACCAGCCCAGCCCTGCCGCTTAAAGGATTCCAGGAACCGGGGTAGAGCAGGGGGATCCCATTGTCCTCAATCTGTATGATGAGCCTGCTGCCGCTTTCCAGCTGGGCCAGCCAGGTACAGCTGATGGTTGAACCGGCCTGGAGCCTGGAGGTGATGTTTAATATATGATTCTGAAAGGCGTCCAGGGTGTTTTTGTCAAATTCCCTGGCATTTACAATGAGGATTCCCGCCACTACCAGAGTGAGGATCAAACCCGTTGTTATGGTATAAAGCCCGGTGAGATTCCTTCTAAGCTTTTTGATCATGGATTGCCTCCTGCCTCAAGGCGGTAACCGGTTCCGTGTATGGTCTTGATCTGTACGGCTCCATTTACAGATTTTAGGCGCCTTCTTAAGAAATAGACGTAATTGTCCAGATTCCCTTCCTCCACCTCGGAGTCAGGCCCCCATATGTAAGAGAGGATCATTCCTCTGGTCAGGATCTGCCCTGCATTGCGGATCAGGTACTCCATAAGTGCGGATTCCCGTTTGCTCAGCTGGACCATGCCTGACGGTCCGGTCAGTTCCCGCTTTTCCGGATCCAGGCTTATATTGGAATAGGCTTTCGCGCGGGTTGGCTCCAGCTTTCCGGGCCGTCTGGTGACGGCGCGGATCCGGGCAAGGAGTTCCCCGGGCGCATATGGTTTGACCAGATAATCATCCGCCCCCGCGTCCAGGCCATCGATCCTGTCATTGATCCCGTCCAGGGCAGTGGTGATGATGACCGGGGTGGCAACACCCATCCGGCGAAGGCCGTTGAGCACGCTGAGCCCGTCCATCTGGGGCAGCATCCGGTCCAGCAGGATCACATCATATGGAAATTCCGCGGCATAATAAAATGCTTCCTGACCGGAACCGCAGCAGTCTGTTTCATACCCCGCTTTTTCCAGCTGCAGCTTAATGGCTTCACAAAGTTCTTTATCATCTTCAACCAGCAAAATTCTCATGATACGCTCCCCGTTATTCTAATCTAAATAAGATCCAAACACATTATAACAGAGAAATCTCTAAAAAACCTAAAAGAAATTTTACCAGTTTTTCAGATGTTTTAGAGATTTACCTGATATGATACTGGTGAAATGAAAATGGACAAAAGGGAGACTGATAATATGAGAAAAAAATTAATAAGCCTTTGCCTTGCACTGTGCCTGACAGCGGGCAGCCTGTGGGGATGCTCGGCTCCTGCGGGGACCGGGGAAACCGGAGCTTCCCGGGCTGCAAAGAACGCGGGTGCCGGACGGGATGAGAACATACCAAAGGGAAGATATGCGGAAAGCACGATCAGCATTCCCCTGGAAGAAGGGGAAATCATTGCTGACATGGTTCAGACACAGGATAAGATTCTGGAACTGTATACGCTTAAGGATGGTACGGCCAGGCGGTATAGATGGGCCGGCGGAAACTGGGAAAGGGAAGAAAAGAGCCTGCTGGAAGGGGTTGAGATCCCCTTCGGTATTCTCCATGTGGTCTATGGGCAGGACGGTTACCGGTACGCGGTCTTCCCAAAGGGAGACGACTATAAGTTCCATTTGCTGAAGCTGGCAGAGGGGAAGGAACCACAGGAGCTTTTGGAGGATGTGTTTTCCGTCAAACATGAACGCGGTTTTTATGAGGTAAGGCCGGATTTCGTGGCAGTGGCGGAGGATGGGAGCATTTTCCTGTCCGGCAGCAGAGAGACAAATGTATACAGCCCTCAGGGAGAGCGTTTGGTTTCCCTGCCCCAGGAATGGAGTTCCTCGGAATGGAAGGAATCAGGACTTCTTTTGGATCATCTGTATATAACAAACGGGTCTAACGGGTATCTGGTATATGATATCACCACCGGATCCGCATCCCCGAAAGAGGAGATCCCTTATCAAAGCTCAGTCTATGATCAGTTTTTGCCCATTGCCCATGACGGCGGCGGGGGGATCTTTACGGTCAATTCCCAGGGGATCCACCACATGAATCCCGGGGGGAGCATATGGGAGACAGTGGCTGACGGGACTCTTAACTCTTTGAGCCTTCCAAGCGCGTATGCCAGGAAACTGTTCGTGGGCGCTGAGAATGATTTTTACGTCTGGCTGCAGCAGTCCGATAAAAGTGAGATCAAGCATTACACATATGATCCTGAGATGCCCTCCGTGCCCTGCCAGAACCTGACCGTATATGGCCTTAACCTGGAAAGCACGGATACCATACGCCAGGCAGCCTCCATGTTCCAGCTGACGCACCCGGACGTGAGGGTGGAGCTGATCGATGGACAAACAGACAGCGGGGGGACCACGGACTCGGATACCATAAGATCTTTGAACACGGAACTGCTGGGCGGAAACGGAGCGGATATCCTGGTCCTTGACGGGCTTCCGGTTCAGTCCTATATGGAAAAGGGAGTGCTTGAGGATATGAAAGACCTGCTGGCACCCATGACCGCGTCAGGGGAACTGATGGGACAGATTGCAGGACCGTACACAGAGGACAGCGGCAGCATCTACCAGATCCCCACCAGAATGATACTTCTCGCCGCGTATGGGGACCAGGAGGCCATAGACAGCCTTGCATCCCTGGAATCCATGAGGGAATATCAGAGCGATCCCTCTCATCTGCCGCTGCGCACCAAGACAAAATATGAGAATCTGACGCGCCAGATACTGAGCCTTTGCTATGAGGAGATCGTGGACAGTGAAACGGGAAGGCCGCGTCCGGGGAAGATCCAGGAGCTGCTGGAAACCGTGAAGGTGCTGGGCGATGCCTGCGGCGCCAGGGCGGACTTTGACGAATCCGAGGACGGGGGAAGAGGACGTATCTATAACCGATCCATTGGAGCGGATGGCCTTATGGACAGCGAGTATGACAGTGTGGACCGGGGCAGGAGCGCTATTGCCATTGATAAAATACGGGGAATGTTTGACACCCTGCTTCCCCTGGCCGTGCAGAGAAACCACGGATTTAAAATGGAAAACCTGAAGGATTCCTATCTTCCCTCCGGTGTTGTGGGAATCAACAGCGCCAGCCCAAGAAAGGACCTGGCAAAGGAATTTGTTCTCTACGTACTGAGCGTGGAGGTCCAGTCCAGCGACCTGGCGGACGGACTCCCCGTCAATGCCCTGGCCGCAGAGGCGTGGGTGGAAAGAGAAGACTCAAGCAGCGCTATGGTCAGTGTCAGCGGCGGTGAAGACGGCTACACAATAGCAGGTGCCTGGCCCACAAAGGAAGAACGCCGTATGATATTTGATGCGGCGTCCAGGGCCAATAAGCCGGTGAGAACAGACCGCGTGTTGACGGAGATCATAATCGATGAGACCAAAGGATACTTTGAAGGGAGCCTTTCACTGGAACAGGCAGCCCAGAATGCCCAGAACAAAGCGAATCTGTATTTCTCAGAATAAAAAGCCATGGCTGTTTCTGGCACCCAGCCTGGCAGGGACCGCCCTGTTTGTCCTCATACCTTTTGCGGATGTGGTGATGCGTTCCTTCTACCAGGCCGTGGGAGGCCGGTTCGTGGGCCTGGAAAATTTTGTCCAGGTGTGGAACAGTCAGGCATTCCGCCTGGCTGTGAGGAATACCCTGCGTTTTATCCTGGTATGCATACCGTCCCTGATGGCGTTTTCCCTGTGGGCGGCTGTCCTGGTAACAGCTGCCTTTAAGGGGGGGAATGTGTATAAAACCACGATCCTGCTGCCCCTGGCGATCCCGGTTGCGTCAGTGGTCCTGCTGTGGAAAATGCTGTTTTATCCTCAGGGACTCTTAAACCAGCTGGTGGCAATACTGGGATTTGGGACCAGGGACTGGCTTAACCAGAACAGCGCTTTTTATGTCCTGGTATTTACCTACATATGGAAAAATACAGGGTATGATATGATGCTTTGGCTGGCTGGTCTGGATGGGATCCCGCTGGAGCTTTATGAAGCAGCCAGGGTGGATGGAGCAGGTTCCCGGCAGATCTTTTATTACGTCACATTACCCTGCCTTAAAAGCACTGCATTTCTGGTGACCGTGCTTTCCATTATCAATTCCTTTAAGGTATTCCGGGAGGCATATCTTATTTCCGGGGATTATCCCCATGAGAGTATTTATATGATGCAGCACCTGTTTAATAACTGGTTTGTCTCGCTGGATATCCAGAAGATGAGCGCTGCATCAGTGATGATCGAATCATCGGTGCTGATTCCGGTGATTATATGGATCCGGCGGAGGAATAAAAAATGATCAAACGTTTCCTGGTAAGGGCGGCCCTGATCTTTATATGCCTTTTCATATGGGTTCCCCTTTTATTGATGGCAGGAAATGCGCTTATGTCCGAGGGGGAAATGCTTCAGCGCTTCGGCGCTATATTTGGAATGGGAAATGCTCCTGTAAAAGCTGTATTTCTCCCTGAATACCCCACCTTAAGACCCTTGGTGGAATTACTCATCGATTCCCCTGGTTTTTACGTCATGTTCTGGAACTCCTGTTTCCAGACCGTCATGGTTTTGCTGGGGCAGCTGGTGGTTGCGCTTTTAGGCGCCTGGGGATTTGCCTGTTTTCAGTTTAAGGGAAAAAAAGCCCTGTTCCTTCTTTACATCATTCTCATGATGCAGCCGTTTCAGGTGACCATGGTGCCTAATTACCTGGTCCTAAAAAGGTTCTATTTGCTGAATACCCACCTGGCAGTCATTCTGCCGGGTATCTTTTCCGCGTTCCCGGTATTTATCATGACAAAATTTTTTGAATCCATTCCCAGGCCTCTTTTTGAGGCGGCGCGCCTGGACGGGGCAGGAGAAATGGCTATTTTTATGAAGATCGGGATTCCGGTGGGAAAGCCTGGGATCGTATCCATGCTGGTCCTGGGATTTCTGGAAACATGGAATGCCATTGAGCAGCCCATGACATTCCTGAAGGAAAAGCGGCTGTGGCCCCTGTCCCTCTACCTGCCGGAGATCACATCCGACAAGGCAGGGGTGGCGTGGGCTGCGTCCATTATCATGATGGTACTTCCCGTGGTCCTTTTTATGATGGGACAGGAATCACTGGAGCAGGGGATTGCCGCATCAGGAATCAAGGAGTGAATGAACATGAAGAAAGCAGCAATTACATTTCTGGCCCTTATGGCGGCTCTGACCTTTTTGTCCAGGGCCCTGGATTCCGTCACGGTCACCAGGGTACAGGTAGGATACGGAAAACAGGGAGTGGTCCCGTATCTTATAGAGGGGGACGGGACATTTACGGCAGACAAAATGGCATACATATCACTTCCTGAAAATCTCCAGGTGGGGGACATACTGAAGCATTCCGGGCAGATGGTCTTAAAGGGGGAGGCCATCCTTTGTCTGCAGATGGAGAGTCTGGAGGAGGAACGTGAAAAACTTTCCGTGGAGTTTGAAAAGGCCAGGCTGGCCCTTGAGCAGGAGCGGCTCTCCTCTGTGCCGGTCCCACGGCTGACCGAGGAGGCCCTGGCCGCCCAGTCCGTAGCGGCGGCACAGCGGGCCCTGGAACTAGGCAGGCAGGACCTGGCGGAAGCTGAGGAAAAGCATGCGTCAGCTACCGCTGATCTGGAACATGATTACATTCAAAAAAAGAACCGCACCAGGGAAGAGGTGAGGGAGGACAACCGCAGAGCCATGAAAAGCGCCGGAAGGGCCTATGAATCAGCGCAGGTAGCCAGGGATTCCGCGGTAAGAAAGGGGGAGCGTGAGGTAGAGGATAAGCAGAAAAAACTGGACCGGCTGGAGGAACAGGAGGACGCCTCCCAGCAGGAGATCGAGAAAGCGGCCCTGGAACTTGAACGGGCCGAGGAGGATCTGGAGGATATCCGGGATGAGCAGGATCTGGCAGTGGAGGAGGCCAGGGCAAAGATGTATGCTGCCGAGGAGACATATGAGGATATTGATTACGGGACTGAGAACGCCAAAGAGGAACTGCGCAAGGCATATGAGGATGCCGTGAAGGCGGAGGACGCCAAGGTGGAGGAAGCCAGAAGAAAAATACAGGACTTGGAGGAAGGACTGTATCAGTCCATGGAAAAGCTGGAGAACGCCAGGGTATCTGACGCAGGTACTGTTGCGGGGGAAGCTGCCCAGAGGGAGATATCCAGGCTGAGACAGGAATCCATGAAGCTGGATATGGAACAGATCAAGAGAAAACTGGAAAAAATAGAAGAATTGATTGCGGACAAAGGACAGATCAGTTCCAGTGTGGAGGGCGTAGTGGCTGATATGGACCTGAAGGCGGGGGACAGGATTGAATCCGGGCGCCAGATCAAGCTGGCAGTGGGAAATTTAAACCTGACCTCCCAGGTGGATAAGGAGAAGGCCGGTCTTTTAAAACCAGGAGCCAAAATGACGGTCAAGCTGTTGGGACAGCAGGCCGGTGTGGAGGCGGAGATAACGTCCGTTGACCAGATGCCGGAGGACGAAACAGCACAGGTCACAGCCGCCATGCCTCAGGGACAGGGGAGCCTGGGAGGCAGTGCATCCTTTGCGGTAAACATGGAATCAGGGGCATACTCCTGTGTAATCCCCATCGGAGCACTGAGGGAGGATAACACAGGATTTTTCTGCCTGGCTGTCCAACCAAAGAGGACCATACTGGGGGAGGAGATGACGGCAGTGAGGATCGGGCTGGAGGTACTGGAAAAAAGCAGCACTGCTGCAGCTGTTTCAGGCGCCGTTACACCGGAGATGAAACTGATCACAGAGTCGGACAAAGGTGTGGGAGAAGGGGACCGTGTCAGGGTGGTGGAATCATGAGAAAATGGATCATACTTTTCATTCTGGTGACCCTGTGGGGATACGGGGGGATACAGGCATTGAGTCTGAACACAGCAGACGGCCGTATTTTTATGTATTACCGGGAAGGGGAAGGACCCAGGGCGGAGGAACTGGACCGGGCCCTCGGCCGGGAGCAGGGAGAGACGGCCGGAACTGAAAGGGAGGATCAAGGGGGAAGCGTTTATCCGGAACTAACAGCCTGGTCCCTGGCTGAGGAGGTAAAGGTGCAAAACCTTGAGCTGGGCAGGGACAAAAAAGCGGATTGTCTGTCCGTTTACGGCCTGATGGAACTGGCTTCCTGCCGGGAGCTGGAACAGGGGACATACGGCTACAGGACGGACAGGGAGGGATGTGTCATCAGTAAGGGTCTGGCCATGGACCTGTTCGGGGCGGTGGAGGTGACAGGCAAACGCGTGGTCTGCAGGGACAGGCCATATATTGTCAGGGGCGTTACGGATGACCCGGACTACGTTATATTGATCCCTGCAAAAAAGGAGGAGGGGATGCGCTGTCTCCTTATGGATTATGGGAAGGGCGCTTCCGCAAAGACAAAGGCGGAAGGGTTTTTGTACCGGTATGGAATGAAAAGAGGGTATGTTTGTGTGGACGGCTCTCTTTTTTTCGCCGCAGCCGGCATGGTGTCTCTCCTGCCGCTTTGGGCGTCTGCCCTCTGGCTTTGCCAAAAAGCAGTCAAGCCGGACCTGGGGGTGAGAGACCGAATGTGTTCCGGCGGGGCCGGTATACTGCTGCTGGCAGCGGGCATATTCCTTATATGGCGGCTGGGATTTGGGATACCCGGGGATATCATTCCCACCAGATGGTCTGATTTTGATTTTTGGACCAGGAAGTTTGGGGAACTGCAGTCCGACATGGAACGCATGGGGGAAGCGTATCAGGTGCAGTGGCTGGATGATCTGAAAAAAAGGCTGTTTGTATGCACTGTCTGCTGCCTGACAGCAGGGACAGGAGGAATAATCTGGCTTCACTGTATGAAATGGGGGTGGAAAGGAAACGGATTTAGAGTATAATAGGGGTATGGTTTTATAAAATGTTGTTTGTGGGGGCCTGTTGGGTTGGATGACAGGCATGGGGAGGGGTTATGGAGCGAATCCGCAGGTTTCTGAATAAAAATATATTTATTTTCTCTGTGAGGCAGGGGCTTTTGCTGACCATACCCTTCCTGATCATGGGGTCGTTTTCTATGGTGATCATGCATTTTCCCGTGGAGGTATGGCAGGTCTACCTGGCTTCCATGGCAGGAGGAGTTATACATACTTTTCTGATGGGAGTCTACCAGGCCACCTTTGGTTCCCTTTCCTTTATTTTTATACTGATGATCGCCTATGCATACGGGGAGGAACAGAGGGTTTATGACAGCACCCATGTATTTTTCCCCGCCGTGTCCCTGTGTTCCTTTATCGCATTCTGCTATCCCACAGGAGGGCTTTCCATATGGGGGCCGGAGTGGAGCTTTACCGCGATCTGCATTGCTTTAGCCAGCTGTTTTATCCTCACCGTGTTTTACCGGTGGGTTTCAGGCCATCAGAGACTATACACCGTGGGCGTGGCGTACCATTTTAATGCTTCCATGCAGAGCCTGCTCCCCGCCGTGGCCACCATTGGGATCAGCGGCATCACGGGACTGCTCCTGTACCTGGTATTTGAGGATACCAATATTATGAACTTCGGCTCCTACCTTTTTATGCGGCTGTTTGAACATATGGGAAACAGTCTTTTTTCCATGCTCCTCTATATCCTCATATCCCATGTGCTGTGGTTTTTCGGGATTCACGGCACCAACACGCTGGAGGCGGTATCCCGCCGGCTGTTTGAATCCGAGGTGGCCGTTAACCAGGGGATGGTGGCCCAGGGGCTGGTGCCAACCCACATTTTCAGTAAGACATTTCTGGACACCTTTGT
Source organism: Clostridium sp. FS41 (assembly GCF_000954015.1). Taxonomy (NCBI): domain Bacteria; kingdom Bacillati; phylum Bacillota; class Clostridia; order Eubacteriales; family Clostridiaceae; genus Clostridium; species Clostridium sp. FS41. The sequence continues at coordinate 345,294 of NZ_JYHN01000067.1, read as the reverse complement.
ATTCCTGGGAGGAAGCGGCTGTGCTTTGTGCCTGGTACTGGCCCTGTTTCTGTCAGCCAGGAAAAAGAACAACCAGCGCCTGGCAAAGCTGTCCCTGCCCGCGGTCATCTTTAATATCAATGAACTGGTACTGTTTGGTTTCCCTATCATATTCAGCGCGGACATGATCCTGCCCTTTATCCTGACCCCCATGATGCTCTCTGTGATCAGCGGACTGGTCATGTCCCTTCATCTGGTGCCGGTGGCATCCAGGAGCGTGGAATGGACCGTACCTGTCCTGTTCAGCGGGTACATGGCCACCGGGTCTGTGAGGGGGAGCCTGCTGCAGCTGTTTAACCTTGTGGTGGGGACACTGATATACGTTCCCTTTGTACGCCACAGCGAGGTGATACAGGAGGGGGAATTCCTGGCAAAGATCAAGGACCTGGAAGCCGCCATGAGCCGGGATGAACACTCGGTCTGGGTACGGGATTTCCACTGGAAGACCTATGAGAACCGGCAGACGGCAAAGCTGCTCACATCCGACCTGCAGTATGCCCTGACAAAAGGGGAGCTGAAGCTGTTTTATCAGCCCCAGATGTACTATGATAAAACACTGTACGGGTGTGAGGCGCTGCTGCGCTGGAATTATATGGGAAATACATACATTTATCCCCCTTTGATCATTGCACTGGCTACCCAGAGCGGCTTTATCGATTCCCTGGGTCTGACCATTGTGTCCATGGCCTGCGCTGATATGAAGAAAGCGGAGCGGGAGCTTGGATACCCCATCCCCTTTTCCGTGAACATCCTGCCCCTTCAGCTGGAGGACCCCGGCTTTGCGGGGAATGTGAACCGGATCCTGAAGGAGATGGATGTGGATGGGAAATACATGACCATTGAGCTGACGGAACAGGTTGCCCTGAATCCGGGTCCCAATCTGGAAGAGCAGTTAAGGCAGCTGAAACAGTCCGGCATCCGTATCAGTATGGACGACTTCGGCATGGGACACGGCTCGCTGAATTATCTGAACTCGGCTGACTATGATGAGGTAAAGATCGATGGGTCCCTGATCAAGCGCCTTCCGGGCCATGCCCAGACCTGTGAGTTGGTGGGAAATATTGTAAATATGTCCCGCATTCTGAAGGTAAAAACAGTGGCTGAATGTGTGGAGACCGAAGACCAGGTCACGGTGCTGGAACAGCTGGGATGCGGAATCTATCAGGGGTATTATTACAGCAGGCCCATTCCCTTGGAGGACTTGATCGAATATGTGAAGCACATCTGATTCCCGGCTTTTTGGTTGACATATGTCTACCTGCATGATAATATTTAAGTAGACGTATGTATACCTTGCCGAACAGGCAAAAGACCGGAGGTGTTTGGAATGACAGGAAAGGAAAAGGTCAATCTGTCCGATGGCGAATGGAAGATCATGAACCTGCTGTGGGAGGAACCGCCCCAGACGATCATGAATCTCACCAGGGCCCTTAAGGGCGATAAAGGATGGAGTAAGAATACGGTGATCACCATGCTGAACCGCATGGAGGCAAAGGGCGCCGTGCGCCATGAGGAGGGGGAACGGGCGAAACTGTTTTATCCTGCCATTGACAGGACGGACGCGGCTTTGCAGGAAACCAGGGGATTTTTAGAGAGGGTCTATGAGGGAAGCGTGAGCTTGATGGTGGATGCCATGGCTTCCTCCAAGGCCCTTTCCAAACAGGAGATTGAGGAGCTTTACGAGATCCTCAGAAAAGCAGAGGAGGGAGCGCCATGACAGAGGTCCTGATTTCTTCTTCCGCACTGATCCTGGCTGTCTGCCTCCTGCGCTTTTTACTGCAAAACAGGATCAGCATGAAGATCCGCTATGGCCTTTGGGGACTGGCCGCCCTCCGGCTCATACTGCCCATGTTCTATCCCCTGCAGAAGCTGACGGATGTGTTCCGGTCCAGGTTCAGCGTGATGAATGCGGCCCAGACCGTGAGACAGAACATGATTGCCCAGACAGATCTTAAGTATCTGGCTGACAATGTTGCCACGGGCCATGTTTACCACTTTGATGCTGCGGACGGGGCTGTCACCCTGGCCCAAAGGGCAGCGGGCATTGACTGGCAGCTTTGGATCATGGTGGTATGGGTTGTGGGAGCGCTGGTCCTGGGGGCATGGATGACGGTTGTAAACATCCGGTTTTACAGGATGCTGGTGAGCAAAAGGAAGATATTCCATGGGAAGACACCGGGCTTTGTGACAGAACGCATCTATACTGTGGAGGGGATGGTATCCCCCTGCTATTTTGGCCTGGGAACGGATGAGGCCATCTACCTTCCCCGGTCCATTGAAGGTGATGAGGAGAAGCTGCGCCATGCCCTGGCTCATGAGACCTGCCATGCTGCCCACGGGGACCGCTTTTGGGGCATTCTCAGATGTGTCCTGCTGTGTTACTATTGGGTGAATCCGCTGGTATGGGCAGCAGCCATTTTGTCAAAGAGAGATTGTGAGCTGGCATGCGATGAGGCGGCTGTAAGGCTGTTGGGGGAAGAGGAGCGGTATGCATACGGAAGAACCCTGGTAAGCCTGATCGCCCAAAACGGTGATAGGAAAAGCCTGTTTTCAGCCGCTACTACCATGACAGGAGGGAAACACACTGTCAGGGAGAGGATCCATGTGCTGGCCAGGCATCCAAGAACCACCAGGCTCATGGCGGGCGTGGTGGTGCTGATGGTGGCAGTGCTTGGAGCATGTACATTTACTGGAAACCTGGAGGAGACATCCTCAGGTGAAAACCAGGATGCAGTGGCAGGCAGTCTTTTGGAACAGCCGGGGGATGAAGCCGCCGGCGAAAGCCGGCCCCCTGTGGACAGCGAAAGCCGTCTTTTAGAGGAGACTGCCGGGGAAATACCCCGGGTCCCTGTGGGGGAAGGCGATATGCTGGCTCTTATTAAGACGGAGCTGTGGGGGAATTACTACCAGCTGACAATGGAACGCAGGGATGCCGGGACCGGTGAAGTTCTGCCCATCTCCTATGACAACGGGGGCACGGTTCAGGTGACGGCCTATGAGGATAGGGAGGGAACAAAGCTGTCCGGGGACGGGAAACCTGACCAGGGATACGGATATGCTCAGAGCGGGACCGAAGTATTTGTCATCAGTTTCTGGAACACGGAACAGGCCGGTTCCATCCGGATATCCATTACCCAGGATGGAAAGAGCGTGGATTATCTGTTTGTGACAAAGGACAGGGAGCTGCTGAAGGCATATACATCCAGCCAGGTGATCCATGGCCCTGACGACACACAGGCATCCCTGGCATCGGCACAGCTGTATCCTAATGCGGTCTGGCTGCGTCTTTTAGGATCTGATGAGCAGGAAGCGGCGGATCTTGGCGATAATCAAAGGATCCTGCTGACCCTGGACCGGGCCGAAGATAAGGAAAACATGATTGATCCCCAGGTGCAGAGCAGGTCGGGAAGGGTGATCGATGTACTGTATTGTTTTGATGAGGATTTGTTCCCGGAAGCGGCGGTGGAGGATATTGCGGTGATGGAGGAGTCCGGGGCCCGCGGGGTTGCCACAAGGCTGGATGACAGCCAGACCTCCCTTGCCGTGTATGAAACTGCAAGAAAGTTCTGTGAGGCTTATATGGCGGGTGACAGAAAAAACGCGGCAAGGTACAGTTCTTTTCCTGAAAGGGAACTTTCAGATTCAGTTCCCATGGATGATTCAAAACCCGCGGACCTGACGATCCGCTGGGATCCGCAGCTGAAGGAGGTATACGCAGAGGCGGTATACCGGTTTTATGCAAAGGGCGAGGAGGACAGCTATACCTATCTGAACCTGGAACTGAAAAAGGCCTATGGGGAATGGAAGGTTACGTGGAAGGGCTTTGAAAAATAGGCTGGGGCCTGATGTCTATGATCACCAGTTCCGGAGGATTGTAAATGCGCGGAATATGGTTCAGGCACAGGCCGCGGCTGACGATCATGGAAGTGCTGCCCAGCTGGTATTGGCCGCCGGCAAAGGGGGGAAAGAAGCCCTGATGAGGGGCCAAAAGTCCATTGACCAGGCCCGGAATGCGTACCTGTCCTCCGTGGGCATGGCCGGATACAACAAGGTCAAAGCCGCTGTCTCTGTAGTATTTGGTCAATTCAGGCCGGTGGGACAGCAAGATGGAATAGATGTGGTCATCTGTGTGGGAACAGCAGTGCCAGAACTGTTCCTTCCAGCGTCTGTCAAGCCGTACCGCATGATGGGAATTGGTGTAGGCGTGAGGGTCATCCACCCCGCCGATCAACAGCGCCTGGTTTCCCAGGGTGAGCCGGGCAGTGGTTCCGGACAGGACAGTCACGCCATGTTCCGTGAACATTTTACACAGGGCTGGCATTTCACCGGTCCACTGTTCGTGGTTGCCTGAGACATAAAAACAGGGATATCCCGCTTTCAGGCCTTCCAGTAATAAAAGGGTCCCGTCAATGGGCACTTTGTGGTCCGCAATATCCCCGGCCATCAGGATCAGGTCGGGACACTGGCGGCGGATGGCTTCCAGCAGTATCTCCTGGCAAGGACCGTATGTTGTACTGTGAAGGTCTGTGATCAGGGCGGCCCGCAGTGGCCTGGTGATTTTATGGGTATGTTCTGTATAACTGCGGACCGTCAGTCCGCAGTAAAATGGATTCGTTATTCTGGTTCTTTTTTTCATATTAAACCCCGGATGTTAAATAGTAAAAAGGCAGGCCGCATGCATATTCAACAGTCTATGAACCGATTGGGCGGCATATGAGTGGATTATATCACGGAACGAAAAACGGGTAAAGGAAATCATTTCCTTCTGCTTCTGAAGGACCGGATTGCCTGATGCCTTCCGTGTACAGCGGCCTAAATTCCCAAAATCGAAACATAACAAATACATCCATATAGAAGAAGGTCATTGCCTGCGGGATACGCAGAATCGGGCAATGGCTTTCTTTGGCTTGTAAAATGTAAACCGGTGCTATATAATTGATACCAAACAAATCCGGATAAAATGATGAACCGGCATTGAGCCCCGGATAAAATGGTGAACCGGCATTGAGTCCCGGATGGAAAGATGACACGGCATTGACCCGTAGGCATATCCTGCCGGGGTGCCAAAGAATGTGATGGAGTGAGGATTTTGTGAATATGATTAGAAAACACATAATATTTTCCGGACGCGTGCAGGGAGTAGGCTTTCGTTACACCTCCTGTTATTTTGCCCAGTCCCTTGGCCTGACCGGCTGGGTAAAGAATCTGTGGGACGGGGATGTGGAGATGGAGGTACAGGGGGATCCAAAGTCCGTTGCCCGTCTGGTGGAACGTCTGCATGAGGGGCGGTTTATCCGGATCGAACACATGGAGACAGAGGAGATCCCCGTGATTAAAGAGGGCAGTTTCCGGGAAATATATTAGGGCGTGGATGGATTTTCGCACACGCCCCAGGATCAGAGGAGAGTTTATGTTAGGTTTAATTGTGGCTGTGAAACGGATATACGATAAATACGCAGAGGATGAGATGACTGTGTATGCGGCTCAGGTTTCATTTTTTATTATTCTGTCCGTGGTGCCGTTTATCATGCTGCTGCTGACAGCCGTCCAGATGATACCCAGCGTCAGCAATGCACAGTTTATGGAATTGATCGTGGGACTGGTGCCCGTGGATTACAAATCCCTGGCCTTCCGTGTGGTAAACGACCTGTCCCTTAAGTCGCCGGCCACCATGATCAGTGTTACCGCCATCACGGCCTTGTGGTCTGCGGGCAGGGGAATGTTCAGTGTGGCCAGGGGACTGAACCGGGTCCATGGGCATGGGGAGAAACGGTGGTATGTGGTGAACCGTCTGATCTGTTCCGGTTATACCATTGTGTTTATACTGGTATGTATTCTTTCCCTTGGCCTTCTGGTGTTCGGTAATATGATCCAGGCCTTTCTGGTAAGCCGCTTTCCTATTGTTGCGGATGTGGTCACACACATTATCAATTTCAGGGCGCTGTGGGCCCTGATGATCCTGGTGGTCTTTTTCCTGGGAATCTACACCTTTGTGCCGGATAAAAAACTGAAGTTCAGGGAACAGATTCCGGGAGCATTGTTTTCCACCGTGGGATGGATGGGTTTTTCATTTGCATTTTCCCTGTATTTTAACCATATCGGGGGAAGAAATTATTCCTATATGTACGGAAGCCTGACCGCCATCGTGCTCCTGCTTTTATGGCTGTATTTCTGTATGTGCATCCTGTTTTTCGGGGCTGAGCTTAACTATTACTGGAAGGAACTGTTTCCAGGGGACGGTATGAGTCCCAGCCGCCGCTGAAATATGTGATGAAGTCCCGGCAGATAGCTGACATGGTCCCGTGTTTTCTGCGGATCAATGTGATATGGGAGGAAAAGCCGGGGGTTGTGATGGGTTTCAAAAGCATGCCCGGGCGGGTGCACCGGGCAATAGAAGCCGGGGTAATGGCAATTCCGATGCCCGTATCAGCCCAAGAAAGGCTGGTGCGGGCATCGTCATTGACGCACAGATAGTCCTGACGGTTATGGGGCAGCATGTGGTTCAGCACATTTTCCCAGCGCCGGTATATGATCAGGGGACAGGCGGCAAGCTGTCCCAGGCTGATGCTGTCGGCATGGGGATCGGGGAAATGTTTTGCCATTCCAACTGCCATCATGGGTTCCTCGGCCAGATAGAGGCAGTCATAGGACTCCTCTGGAAAGGGAGTTCTCACAATGGCAGCTTCGATCAGCCCCGTGTTCAGCTTGTCCATCAGCTGATAGGTATTTCCCTCATAGATACAGAAATTCACTCCGGGATGCTGGGTGCGGAACGCGGTGATCCGGTTTATAATGGCTTCTGTCTCCACTGAGGATATCATTCCAAGCCTTAAGGCGCCGTGGAGCCCGCGGCCCATCTGTTCCAGCTCCTGGCGGGCGGCCCCGGTCATGTCCAGTATGCCCTGGGCCCTGTCATAGAAAAGTTTTCCCGCCTCGGTGAGGATAATGGAACGGGAGCCGCGCTGAAACAGTGTGACGCCCAGTTCCTCCTCCAGCAGTTTCATCTGGGTGCTCAGCGGGGGCTGGGATATGTGAAGGGATTTGGCAGCAGCTGAAATGCTTCCTTCATTTACAATGGTAATAAAATATTCCATTTGCTTTAGATTCATGTCACCGCCTCCTATATGAAAAAGATATATTACATATATTAAAACAATATTTTTAATATGGTTATTCCTATGATATAATACCAGACAGTGCAAAAAATGGCAATATGCAAAAAAGCAATGTATGAAACATGACAATGGCCGCAGGAACCAGGAAGATACAGCGCAGATATGCGGCAGAATGGAGTTTGAGTATGAAACGATTGTTGGGTTATATGGGGGAATATAAAAAGGAGAGTATCCTGGGTCCCCTGTTTAAGATGCTGGAGGCCAGCTTTGAGCTGTTTGTGCCTCTTGTGGTCGCCAGTATGGTGGATGTGGGGATCAAGAACCATGATAATGCCTATATTCTTAAGATGGGCGGACTCCTTCTTTTGCTGGCTCTGATTGGGCTGGCCTGTTCCCTGACCGCCCAGTATTTTGCCGCAAAAGCCGCCACCGGCATGGCCACAGCCCTGAGGAACGACCTGTTTGCCCATATAGGCGGTTTGTCCTATGGGGAGATCGATTCCGTGGGCACCTCCACCATGATCACCAGGATGACCAGCGATATCAATCAGGTACAGAACGGAGTCAATATGACCCTGCGCCTGCTGCTGCGTTCCCCCTTTGTGGTGTTTGGGGCAATGGTCATGGCTTTCACAGTAGATGTCCGGTCCGCCATGGTCTTTGTGGTGACGATCCCGGTGCTCTGCGTGGTGGTATTTGGGATCATGCTGGTGAGTATGCCCCTTTACCGGTCCGTACAAAGACAGCTGGACAAGGTACTGCTCACCACAAGGGAAAACCTGATGGGGGTCAGGGTCATCCGTGCCTTTAACCGCCAGAGAAGTGAGACTGAGAAGTTTGAGGGGGAAAATGACCAGCTGGTAAAGATGCAGGTTTTTGTGGGAAAAATATCCGCCCTATTAAATCCCGTTACCTATGTGATCATCAATGTGGCTGTGGTGGCCGTCATCTGGGTAGGAGCGCAGCAGGTGGAGGGCGGCATCATTACCCAGGGCAAGGTCATTGCCCTGGTCAATTACATGTCGCAGATCCTGGTGGAACTGATCAAGATGGCGAACCTGATCATTTTGATCTCCAAGGCAATTGCCTGTATGAACCGGGTGGATGGGATCTTCCAGGTAAAGACCAGTATCCGGGAAAAGGAAAATGCTGTGAATATGGGAAATGCCGGAACCCCCAAGGTGGAATTCAAAAACATGAGTTTTCGATACGGCAAGGCCAACGCGGAGGCCCTGTCCCATATTTCCTTTCAGGCCATGGGCGGACAGACCATAGGAGTGATCGGCGGAACCGGCGCGGGAAAGACCACGCTGGTAAACCTGATCCCCAGGTTCTATGATGCCTCAGACGGGCAGGTATTGGTGGACGGCGTGGATGTAAGGGATTACTCCCTGGCCGCACTGCGCTCAAAGATCGGCATGGTGCCCCAGCGCTCCGTTCTGTTTAAGGGAACCCTGAGGGACAATATGAAATGGGGCAGGCTGGATGCCTCTGACCAGGAGATATTCAGGGCGCTGGATGTGGCCCAGGCCAGGGAGTTTGTGGAGGAAAAGGAACAGGGGCTGGATCTGCATATTGACCAGGAGGGCAGGAACCTGTCCGGCGGACAGCGGCAGCGCCTTACCATTGCAAGGGCACTGGTCCGCGAACCTGAGATACTGATCATGGACGACAGCGCATCCGCCCTGGATTTTGCGACAGATGCCAGGCTGAGAAAGGCCATCAGGGAGGGGACAAAGGACATGACCGTGTTTATTGTATCCCAGCGTGCCACCACCATAAAACAGGCGGACCTGATCCTGGTGCTGGATGACGGGCATCTGGCTGGAATAGGAAGCCACAGGGAATTGTTGAGATCATGTGAGGTGTACAGGGAGATCTGCCTGTCACAGCTTTCAAAGGAGGAGGTGGAACGGGATGAGCAGTAAGACAAAAGCATTGGATAAAAGCAGGAGCATGGACACCCTGAAACGCATCCTTTCCTGCATTGCACAATACAAATGGGGCGTTATGCTGTCACTGTTCCTGGCACTGATAACCGTTGCCCTCACCCTGTACGTCCCCATACTCACAGGGCGGGCGGTAGACCAGATCGTGAGCACAGGCCATGTGAACTTCTCAGGGCTTACAACTATCCTGTGGAAAATCCTGGGAGCCGTAGGCCTGACCGCTGTGGCGCAGTGGATGATGAACCATATCAACAATACCATCACTTACAAGGTGGTGAAGGATATCCGAACCAGGGCCTTCAACCATTTGGAGATCCTTCCTCTCAGCTATATTGATTCCCATCCGTCAGGAGATATCATCAGCCGGATCATTGCGGACATTGACCAGTTCTCGGAAGGTCTGCTCATGGGATTTACCCAGCTGTTCACAGGCGTGCTCACCATTGTGGGAACCTTGTTATTTATGCTCTCCATTCACCCGGCCATTACCCTGGTGGTGGTCCTTCTGACCCCTATCTCCCTATTTGTGGCCAGCTTTATAGCAAAGAGGACCTTTGTTATGTTCAGGCATCAGTCCGTGACCAGGGGAGAACTTACGGCATTGACAGACGAGATGCTTGGAAATATGAAGGTGGTTCAGGCATTTGGTTATCAGAAGGAGGCCCAGCGTAAATTCGAGGAGATCAATAACCGCCTGGCCGGGTACAGCCTGCGGGCCACCTTTTTCTCCTCCATCACCAATCCGGCCACCCGGTTTGTCAACAGTACGGTGTACGCCGCAGTGGGGATCACAGGGGCGTATGCCGCGATCCGGGGATTCATGACAGTGGGGCAGCTGACCAGTTTTCTAAGTTACGCAAACCAGTATACAAAGCCGTTTAATGAGATATCCGGCGTGGTGACGGAACTTCAGAACGCTTTGGCTTCCGCTGCCCGTGTCTTTGAGCTGATCGATGAAAAAGCGATCCTGGCAGATAAGCCGGATGCAGTGGAACTGGAACAGGTGGACGGAAGGGTGGAGCTGGAGCATGTGGATTTTTCCTATACCCCTGACAGGAAGCTGATAGAGGACTTTAACCTTCTGGTAGAGCCGGGCCGGCGGGTTGCCATCGTAGGCCCCACGGGCTGCGGTAAGACCACGATCATCAATCTTTTGATGCGTTTTTATGATGTAAACAGCGGCGTCATCCGGGTGGAGGGAGAGGATATCCGGGATGTGACCAGGAAAAGCCTGAGGACCAATTACGGCATGGTGCTTCAGGAAACCTGGCTGAAATCCGGCACCATCCGTGAGAATATAGCATACGGGAGGCCGGATGCCACAGAGGATGAAGTCATCCAGGCAGCAAAGGAAGCCCACGCCCATGGATTCATCACCAGAATGCCGGAGGGATATGACACGGTCATAAGGGAGGACGGAGGAAATCTGTCCCAGGGCCAGAAACAGCTGCTCTGCATTGCCAGAGTCATGCTTTGCCTGCCGCCCATGCTGATACTGGATGAAGCCACCTCCTCCATTGATACCAGAACAGAGATCAGGGTACAGAAAGCATTTGCCAGAATGATGGAAGGGCGCACCAGCTTTATCGTAGCCCACCGCTTATCCACCATCAGGGAAGCGGACGTGATCCTGGTCATGCGTGACGGCCATATTGTGGAAAAGGGCAGGCATGAAGAACTGCTGGAGAAAAATGGTTTTTATGCAGAGATATACAACAGCCAATTTGCCCGTGCATAGCCCGATATCAGGAGCAAGGAAGCGGCCGGCCGCGGGTTTGGGCGCCGGCCTCTTGTCTTTAGCCGGTTACCGGCGCCTTAGACCTGACGGCCCCGCGGCCGTATCCGCCGCCCCATCCCCATTCCCTTCACGAACGGATACGCCATCCCCATCCCCTGCATATCCTTTTAACTCCCAATTCCAATCTTAATACAATCTTTAGCTGACAATTCACACATTTTTATGTATAATACCCTATGAAACCACTAAAAATATGAAAAAACGGAGGAATGAATTATTATGGAATCGGACCCGGAAGCGGCCAATATTATATTCCAAATCACAATCTTAGTTATCTTAACTCTTATCAATGCATTCTTTGCAGGCTCAGAGATGGCAGTTGTCTCAGTCAACAAGAACAAGATCCGCCGTCTTGCAGAGCAGGGCAACAAAAACGCAGCGCTGATCGAACGGCTGATGGAGGATTCCACAGTCTTTCTGTCCACGATCCAGGTAGCCATAACACTGGCAGGCTTTTTCTCCAGTGCATCTGCTGCAACCGGTATCGCCCAGGTACTGGCAGTGAAGATGGAAGCGTGGAACATGCCTTACAGCCAGACTCTGGCAGGCGTTGTGGTGACGCTGATCCTGGCATATTTTAACCTGGTGTTCGGCGAATTGGTGCCCAAGCGCATCGCCTTACAGAAGGCCCAGGGTTTCAGCCTTTTCTGTGTGCGCCCCATATACTACATTTCCCGAATCATGAATCCATTTATCAGACTGCTGTCCCTTTCCACCAGCGGCTTTCTTAAGTTGATCGGAATGCACAGTGAAAGCCTTGAGACCGATGTGTCTGAGGAGGAGATCAAGTCCATGCTGGAAACCGGCAGTGAGACCGGGGTGTTCAACGACATTGAGAAGGAGATGATCACATCCATCTTTTCCTTTGATGACAAGCGGGCCAAAGAAGTGATGATACCGCGCCAGGATATGGTGGCAATTGATATCAATGACCCTATGGAAGAATATATTGATGAAGTGCTGCAGTCCATGCATTCCAAGATACCTGTCTATGAAGGGGATATAGACAATATTATCGGTGTCCTTTCCATTAAAGCCCTGACCATTGAAGCCAGGAGAAAATCCTTTGACGGTCTGGATATCCGCTCCCTTCTCATGCCGCCTTGTTTTGTGCCTGAGAACCGGAGGACGGACGCCCTGTTCAGGGAAATGCAGAAGAATAAGACAAAGCTGGCGATTCTGATCGATGAATACGGCGGCGTGGCCGGTATGGTCACACTGGAGGATCTGATTGAGGAGATTGTGGGCGAGATCCACGAAGAATATGAGGAAGTGGAACCGGAGATCCTGGAGCTGGAACCGCACAGGACCTACCGGATATCAGGCAGCATTTCCCTGTTTGACCTAAAGGAGGAGATGCATCTTCACATGGACAGTTCCTGTGATACACTGTCCGGCTATCTTATGGAACAGCTGGGCTACATACCCAGCCAGGCCGAACTTCCCATCACCGTGGTTACCGGGGAGGCGGATTATGAGATAGAGGGAATGGATGAACGTGTGATCAGTTACGTGAAGATGACACTAAAGGAAGTGAAAAAAGAGGAAGAAACAGAGGAAGAATAGGAACAAAAAGCGTAGGAGGATATGAAAATGAGTTTTCTGTTAGATGGAGTCATGGCAGTTACATGGCAGCAGCTGATCATGTACGGAGTGGGGATCTGTCTGATCTGGCTGGCTGTAAAAAAGGGATATGAGCCATCCCTGCTGCTGCCCCTTGGGTTTGGTGCAATTCTTGTAAACCTTCCCTATTCAGGTGTGATCGACCAGATGGTACAGGGAAAGGTGCCCGCGGCAGGCATCATAGAATGGCTGTTTAAAACAGGAATTGAGGCATCGGAGGCAATGCCTATCCTGCTGTTTATAGGAATCGGAGCAATGATCGACTTCGGTCCGCTTTTAAGCCAGCCGGTGCTGTTTCTCTTTGGAGCCGCAGCCCAGTTTGGTATCTTTGCTGCAATCCTGATCGCCTGTATGATGGGATTTGACTTAAAGGACGCTGCATCCATTGGAATCATCGGCGCTGCAGATGGACCTACTTCCATTCTGGTGTCGCAGGTGCTGGGCTCCAGCTACATGGGTCCCATTGCAGTGGCGGCTTACTCGTACATGGCGCTGGTGCCCATTATCCAGCCCTTTGCCATCCGTCTTGTGACCACCCACAAGGAGCGCTGCATTCATATGGAGTATAATCCAAAGAGTGTGAACAAGACACTGCGTATTGCATTCCCCATTGCTGTTACCATCATTGTAGGTCTGATTTCACCCCAGTCAGTGGCTCTGGTAGGCTTTCTCATGTTCGGCAACCTGCTGAGGGAGTGCAGCGTGCTCAACAGCCTGAGTCAGGCGGCACAGAATGAGCTGGCAAACCTGATCACCCTGCTTTTGGGAATCACCATATCCTTCAGTATGCAGGCTGAGAAGTTTGTAAATGCAGCAACTCTGATGATCATGGCCCTCGGACTGGTGGCCTTTGTATTTGACACCATTGGAGGCGTGCTGTTTGCAAAGCTGGTGAACGTGTTCCTGAAGATGGCGGGCAAAAAGCCTGTAAACCCCATGATCGGCGGATGTGGGATCTCAGCATTTCCCATGTCCTCCAGAGTGGTCCAGAGAATGGCGGCTCAGGAGGAACCGGGCAATATTATCCTGATGCAGGCAGCGGGCACCAATGTATCGGGCCAGGTTGCATCGGTTATTGCAGGCGGACTTGTGATCAGTATTGTAACCCAGTATCTGTAGAACCACCGGATTTCAGGTGACTGCGACAAGGAGGAATGAAAAATGAATATGGCAAATATTGAGATTGCCCTGGAAATCATGGGGAAGGGCATGGGCGGTATCTTTGCGGCGATCATTGTCATCATGCTGGCGGTTATGGTGCTGGGAAAAGTGACAGGGAAAAAGGACAAAGAGGAATAGATAGAAGACAAAAGATAGAAGATAGAGAAGCGGAAAGCAGAAAGTAGAAAGCAGAAAAAGGGCATGAGTTCCGGCAGTTTTGCCGGGAATCATGCCCTTTTAAGCTGAAGCGACCCGCTGCAGGCGGAGAATCCTGCTCGCAGAATGCTTTATTCTATAGGACTACACATTCTAATCCTCCAACAGCGGAATGGGTGTTTCATCCTTTTCATCCAGGTGCTTCAGATAATACTTTGTGTCCTTCACGATCACATTGGATAAAAGGAGTACGGCAATGAGGTTTGGAATAGCCATCAAGGCATTCAGGGTGTCGGCAATGCTCCACACCAGCTCCAGCTGGATGATTGGCGCCGCCACCAGTACTATGGCCCAGGCCAGGCGGTAGGGGATCACGCCCCGTTTTCCCATCAGGTATTCCAGGCACCGCTCCCCGTAGTAGGACCATCCCAGAATCGTGGAGTAAGCAAAGGTGATGATACCTACGATCAGGATGGGCTGGCCGATATAAGGGATGAGACTGAATGCCGCATTGGTCAGCTCGCCGCCGGACAGGTTGGTAACGCTGATGGAATCATGGCCTATAATGCTGCTGACAAGCACCAGCCCGGTCATGAGACAGACCACCACAGTGTCCCAGAAGGTTCCGGTGGCAGATACTAGTGCCTGGCGCACCGGGTTGCGGGTCTGGGCAGCCGCTGCCACAATGGGAGCGGACCCCATACCGGATTCATTGGAGAAAAGGCCTCTGGCAATACCGTACCGGGCGGACATCATGATGCCTGAACCCACCAGACCGCCTGCAATGGACCGTACCTCAGTAAAGGCGCTGCGGAATATGACGGAAAATGTTTCCCCCAGAAATGCCCGGTTGATAAAAAGGATGATCAGGCACCCGATCACATAGAAAAAAGCCATGAAAGGCACCAGCTTTTCACATACCCGGGCAATGGACTTGACGCCCCCAAAGATGACCAGGCAGGTGATGGCACTTGTAATAAGGCCCACTGCCAGGCTTATGAGCCAGGGATATGTATCCAGCATGTTTTTCAGGCCTCCGCCGGTGATCAGTGGTTTCACATTACTGTTTACAATGCTGGAAATGGCATTGACCTGGACGCCGCACCCGATACCAAAGGAGGTAAGTGTCCCAAGGACTGCAAAGGTGATGCCCAGCCACTTCATGTTCAGCCCGCGCTCCAGGGCGTACATGGCTCCTCCCAGCATGGTGCCGTCCTTTGTGCGGACCCTGTATTTAACTGCGATCAGGGATTCGCCATATTTGGTGGCAATGCCGAATACACCGGTGAGCCAGCACCACAGGACCGCTCCCGGGCCCCCCAGGGCAATGGCTGTCCCCACTCCTATAATATTTCCCGTGCCGATGGTGGAGGCCAGGGCGGTGGTAAGTGCTGCAAACTGGCTGATATCCCCGCTGGAATCCGGATCCCTTGTCACGGAAAGCCTGATGCCTGTAAAGGTCTTCCTTTGAATGAACCCTGTACGGATCGTGAGATAGAGATGTGTTCCAAATAGAAGAGCAATCATGGGAATTCCCCAAAGGTATGCATTGACGGTCTCCACAATGGTGCTGAACAATTCCATGTTAAAATCCCCCGTTTCCTGAAACAATAATACTACTAATTTAGCACAGCAATATATAAAAAGCAAGATAATAAGGTTTTTGGATGTAAAAGGGATATGAAACAGAAAATAATATGGTAAAATTCAATAAAACCAAAAAAATAGTATATGGCCAGGCGGCTGATCGGAAAAGCAGGGTAGGTGCGTCAAAAAAAGGAGGGGGGTTGATTCGCGCTGTGATATTAGGTACAATAGGAAGGAAACCTGACTTTTTGTAAGATTTTATATGTTATGTATTGTGATCACCAGCATTGCAGATGATAGTCAGAAAGGAGAGAAAAAGACAAAAAGTTTTGCAACTTGTTTTGAATTAAAGAATAATAGTGAAATATGCACAAGTAAGAGATTGATAATTTTTGCATAAGCAACAAAAACACAATAATCTTACAAAAAGTCTTTACGGCAGACAAAAAGTATGCTAATATACAATCAGAAAAGGAAACAGAGATATGAAAGAGTTGAAAGATGAAAAAAAGTTTTTAACACAGCTAATGGACATGCTGGAGCAGCAGCTGGGTCCATATACGGAGGTGGTCCTGCATGATCTGAAAAAGGACTATGCCAATACCATAGTGGATATACGAAACGGCCATATAACCGGCCGCCAGGTAGGCGGCACGGGGAGCAACCTGGGCCTGGAAGTCCTGCAGGGCACTGTGAAGGACGGAAATCGTTTCAATTATATCACCCAGTTAAAGGACAACCGGATATTGAGATCCTCCTCGCTGTACATCAAAGATGAGGAGGAGAACCTGATCGGATGCCTTTGCGTAAATACGGATATTACGGAAAGCGTCAAGCTGGAAAGCTATCTGAAAGACATGAACCACTATGATATCAATGCAACTGACAAACAGGAAGTATTTGTAACGGAAGTAAATCAGTTATTGGAATATCTTCTTCAGGAAGGCCAGAAGCTGGTGGGTAAGCCTGCAGGCGTTATGAATAGGGAAGAAAAGCTCCAGTTCCTGAAATATCTGAACGATAAGGGAGCATTTCTCATAACAAAATCAGGAGAGCGTATACAGACATTTCTGGGAATATCCAAATACACCATGTACGCCTATCTGGATATGATCAAAAAGGAAGAAGCAGGAACAAAAACTGAATAAGTGGGCAGCTCGTTAACTGGTAGCACAATAAAATACACCGGAGTGGATTCTTTTTCAGGGATTTGAAGAAGGTGTATTTTTTGTACCCTGAATTAGGGGAAATTTATAAAAAAGATCCATACATATTAAAAATCAGGAGGAAAACATGAAAAAACTGGAGGGAAAAATTACTGTTATGACGGGAGC
Organism: Clostridium sp. FS41; assembly: GCF_000954015.1. Lineage (NCBI taxonomy): Bacteria > Bacillati > Bacillota > Clostridia > Eubacteriales > Clostridiaceae > Clostridium > Clostridium sp. FS41. Next base: position 328,532 of record NZ_JYHN01000067.1, on the reverse strand, counting down.
CGGCTGCGGATACGGGATGAGCAGCGGTTTCCCTGCTATATTTGCAAAGGAGGGCTCAAACCTTGTACTGAACCATTTTAAGCAGGACCCGGAGGGAATGAAAAAGTTTAAGGAAAGCCTGGAAGCCTGTGGGGTCAGGGTGGTGCTGGTGGAAGGAGATATTTCGGAAGAAGAGGTGGCCAAAAGGCTGATCGACACCGCAGTGGCGGAATTTGGACGTATTGATGTGCTGATCAACTGCGCCGGCATATCCAATCCCAAACTTCTCACAGAGATTACAACACAGGAGTGGAACCGCATGCTGGCAGTGGATCTCACAAGCAATTATTTTACATGCAAATATGCGGTGCCGGTTATGATCAAACAGAACTTTGGAAGGATCATCAATCTGGCATCCCAGGTAGGACAGAAGGGAAGCGTGGAGCACTGTCATTACGCTGCTGCAAAGGCAGGTGTGATCGGTTTTACCAAATCCCTTGCACGGGAAGTGGGGAAATACAATATTACGGCAAATTGTATTGCGCCTGGGCCCATAGAGACGCAGCTAATGGGTGTGGTCAGCGATGAGTGGAGAAAGAACAAGGAGGCGGAGCTGGTGCTGCCAAGGTTTGGTGAGTTGGAAGAAATCCTGCCAACCGCAGTGTTCCTGGCAGCAGAGCCGGATGGCAACCTCTATACAGGGCAGACCCTGGGGCCGAATCTGGGGGATGTAATGTATTAAACAGATGACAGGAGAATGTAAATGGGAGAGTATTTACTGGAAACACAGGGGATTTCTAAATCATTCAGTACAGTTAAGGTGTTGGAGGATATCAATCTTAAAATAAGGAAAGGGGAGATCCATGCGCTGTTAGGTGAAAACGGCGCAGGAAAATCAACCCTAATGAAGATCCTCACAGGTGTGTTGGAGGCTGACAAAGGCACGATTCTTTACAGGGGAAAGCCGTTAAAGATTGTCCATCCAAGGGAAATCCATGGGTATGGAATTGGTATTGTTTATCAGGAGTTTAATCTTCTTCCGGACCTGACGGTTGCTGAAAACATTTTCATAGGGCGTGAACCACAGATGTCCTTAAAAGGATTTATCAATGACTCTAAGTTAAATAAGGAGGCTGCCCAGCTTTTGGAAAGGCTGAACTGTTCTTCCATTTCCCCCACTCGCAAGGTGGGGACCCTAAGCGTGGCGGAACAGCAGATGGTTGAGATCGCAAAGGCCTTATCCTCCAACTGTGAACTGCTTATCATGGATGAACCCACGGCAGCGCTGACTGATTCAGAGATTGATATACTGTTTGATATTGTAAGAAAATTGAAACATGAGGGGGTTGCCATTATTTACATATCCCACAGGATGAGCGACCTGGATGCCATTGTGGACAGGGTGACGGTGCTGCGGGACGGAAAGCTGATATCGGAGCATGAATATGACAGCTCCATTAAGGATCTCCTGATCCAGGAAATGGTGGGACGTGAACTGACCCAGAAGTTCCCTCCAAGGCCGGATTACAAAAGAGGAAAGAAAACACTGGAGGTACAGGGCCTGAATATTGCAAATACCCTGTACGACATTAACTTTGATGCATACGAGGGGGAAATCCTTGGCATCGCGGGCCTGATGGGGGCTGGACGGACAGAACTTGCCAGGGCAATCTTTGGGGCCGACAAAATCGATTCAGGAGAAATCAGGATCAATGGAACTGTGAAACACATTACATCACCGTATAAGGCGATCTCTGAGGGCGTGGGATATATAACAGAGGACCGAAAAAAAGACGGACTTATGCTGGAGCAGACCCTGCGCGGCAATATATCCATTGCCAGCCTTGATAAGTTTTGTAAGGGCGGTTTTGTCAAGGATGGCCTGGTGGATGAGGCAGTGGAACAGTATATCCGCAAAATGAGAATCAAGACCAGAGGGATGGACCAGCTGGTAAAAACATTGTCAGGGGGAAACCAGCAAAAGGTGGTTGTGGCAAAATGGCTTTGCAGGGAGTCGGAGATCCTGATCCTGGACGAGCCCACAAGAGGGATCGATGTCAATGCCAAATATGAGATTTACGAGCTTATGTACCAGCTGGTTCTGCAAGGGGTGACAATCATCATGATATCCTCGGAACTTCCTGAAGTTATTGGGATGAGCGACCGGGTTCTGGTTATGTGTGAGGGAAGAATGACCGGAGAGCTGGGCAGGGAGGAACTGGAGCAGGACAGGATACTGAAGTATGCGATGGCTCATTAAATGGCTGATTCTATGGCTCATTAAATGAAAATAAAGGATTGAGGTAGGCTATATGGGTGAGAAACGTCAAAAGAAGAATATAAATACACAGATAATTTTTACAATGATGGGGCTTTTGATATTGTGTATATTTTTTTCAGTCACAACAAAAAGTTTCCTGACGCAGAGAAACCTGCTTAACATTGCCACACAGACATCAGTAGCGGTCATTGTTGCCATTGCAGAAACATACATCATTGCCAGCGGCTGTATTGACCTGTCGGTTGGCTCAGGGGTGGCTTTTTCCGGTCTTGTGGTGGCGTCTGCCATGAAAGCCGGAATACCGGTTCCCATTGCCATGATCCTGGCCCTTGGCATGGGTATGGCATTGGGCGCATTTAACGCGTTTGTCATCACCGTGCTTGGGATCGTCCCCTTTATAGCCACCTTGGGGACTAACAGCATTTTCCGCGGTATTGTCCTTGTGATCATGGACGGTGTTCCCATGTCGGGCCTGAAATCAGAGTTTACCTGGATTGGTTCGGGGAAATTATGGGGATGGCTGCCGTGGGCGGTTATATTCATGGCGGTCATCGCGGTGGTCATGGCCATCTTGCTTAAGAAAAGTAAGTTTGGCCGTTATGTGTACGCAATTGGAAGCAACGAACAGGCGGCTTATCTTTCCGGTATACCGGTAAATAAGATTAAAGTGATGAATTATGTGATCAGCGGCGCCTTGGTGGCATTTGCGGGAATGCTTCTGGCGGCAAGGGTTTCCTCGGCAGCTCCCACGGCAGGGGACCTGTACGAAACCAATGCCATCGCCGCCTCGGTTATAGGCGGGGCAACCTTATCCGGAGGAAAGGGAAGCATAGCCGGGACGATTGTAGGAGCGTTTATCATTGGCGTGCTCAGCAATGGGCTGAACCTGATCGGGCTGAATTATTTCTGGCAGCAGGTGGCCATTGGCGTGGTTATCATATCGGCAGTGTTCCTGGAAGTGGTGCGGGAGCGTTTGAAAAAGTAGGAGTTGCTGTATCAACGCAGCAAAAATATAGATGCAAAGGAGAAGGAATATGAAGAAAAGATTAGCAGTAGCATTGGCGGCAGTAATGGTAGCGGGGAGTCTGGCAGGATGTGCGGGCAGCGGCACTACAGCCGCTCCGGAAACAAAGGCAGAGACGCAGGCAAAGGCCGGGGAATCTGAGACAGAGAAAAAGGCTGAAGAAAAGACAGAAGAAAAGACAGAGGAAAAAGCAGGGGGTCAGGCAGCTGATACTGAAAAGACAATGGTGATCGGGGTGATACCAAAATCCACGCTGTTTGACTTTTACAAGATGGTACGCCAGGGGGCGGAAGATGCAGCGGCGGAGCATGGGTATACCATCAATTACCAGGGCACCAACTCTTCCACGGACACAGCCACACAGCAGAACATTGTGGAGGACATGATGATGTCAGGAATAGACGCCCTTGTCATCTCATCCATTGATGCAAAGGCCATTAACGACACCATGGCTTCCCTGGATGTACCGGTGATCACATTTGATGACGAGATGGATCCCTCCGTATGTCTCACCACTGTATCGGTGAACCATGAGGCCGCCGCTGCTGCAGGAGCTGCCTATATTGCTGAGAAGCTGCCCGAGGGAGGAAAGGTTGCCGTTGTGTCATCAGAGGCTGGTTCCGATGTAATACAGCAGAGGGACAGAGGATTTGAAAACGAGCTGAAAAAGCATGACCAGTTTGAACTGGTAGGCATCTATCACACGGAGGGCGACAGGGAGAAGGCCGCTAATATTATGCAGGATCTGTTATCAGAACACCCTGATCTGGTTGCGGTATTCTGCTGTAACGAAGGTGCATCAGCCGGTGCCAGTAAAATGTTAAAGGATGAGGGCCGCACCGATATCCTGGCAGTGGGATATGACTCTTCAGAAGAGCTGATCAATAATATATACGATGGAAGCCTGGACGCGCTGATCTCCCAAAATCCCTATGGTTTGGGCTACAATTCCGTAAAGGCGGCCATTGAGGCCATTGACGGAAAAAATGATTTCCCGGATGTGACGGAAAGTCCATACTGGCTCATCGATGCAGACAATATCCATGACTCTGAGGTGATCAAGATCCTGGATCCCCTTGGAACCCTTAATTTAAAATAATGTAGATTGCGGGGCGGAGCACTGCGGACGGAATCCATAAACTTCAGCCTGCAGTACTCCCCATCAGATGAGGAAAAGTCCATGGAACGATTGTTTCTTACAGGCGGTTCCGGTTTTATTGGAATCAATGTTATGGAATGCTTTTTAAAAGCAGGTATTCAGGTTTACAACTATGACTGCTGTAACGTGGCGGACTGTGTGGAAGCGTATTTTGGACAGCTTGGCGGTGATTACCATTTTATTCAGGGCGATATACTGGATGGGGAAAGACTGCGGCTGTCACTGGGGGAAAGCGGTGCCGACACGGTTATCCACATGGCTGTGATCACTGTGACGGAGGACAGGGAGAAAAATGACACCCGGCATATCTTTGACGTGAACTGCAAAGGCACTTTGAATATGCTGGATGCCTCTGTTGCGGCAGGCATCAGGCGCTTCCTGTATGTAAGCTCCATAGCGGCTTATGGAACCACGGCATATAAGGCAGACATCCTGACAGAGGAGATGGAGAATCTAAATCCTGAAAACCTGTATCAGATTTCTAAATTCACTTCTGAAAAACTAGCTCTCCGGTATCAGTATCTTCATCATATGGATATAACCTGTGCAAGGCTGGGGGATGTGTTTGGACCATGGGAGAGGCCTACCAGGTTCAGAGATAAAATGAGTGCTCCGTGCATCACCCTTAAGTATGCCATGGATGGAATCCAGGCGGTTTTAAAAAGGCCCAACCGAACCAGCTGGGTGTACAGCAGGGATATTGCCGGTGCGCTTTTTTGGCTGGCCGGGAGGAGCCCTGAATGGGATGTGTATAATTTGAGTTCCGGCAGTATATGGTCCATTGCGGACTGGTGCCAGGCATTATGTTCCTATTATCCGGGATTTAAGTGGAGACTGGCCGGACGGGAGGAGGAATCTAATGTGTTTTACCACGGTATCAGGGATAATGCCCCCATGTCTGTTTCAAGGCTCTGTGAATCCGGTTATACGCCGCAGTATGACATGGAAAAAGCCATGAAGGATTATATTGCATGGGCGGAAGAATACCCGCAGATGTTTGGGAAGGTTAAGTGAAAGCCATGGGATTTGACAAGATAATAGATAATGGGACTCTGGTGCTGGAGGACGGCTGTCTGAATGCATCATTGGCAATAAAGGATGGAAAGATAGCTGCCATTTTACAGGATGGCTGTGGAGCAGATGGGAAGGAGAGGATCGATGCAGGAGGGCGGTACATATTTCCGGGGGGAATTGACACCCACACCCATTTCTTTGATCCGGGGGCGGAGTACAGGGAGGACTGGGAATGCGGCACAAAGGCTGCTGCCTCAGGCGGTTATACTCTTGTGATGGAAATGCCCAACAGCAGCCCGCCTGTTATAGATAAGGACACGTTCCGTACCAAATATGAACGTGCTTCCCAGCATGCGGTGGTGGATTTTGCCCTGTGGGGCGGAGCTATCGCAGGAGGGAACAGCCATATAGGGGAGCTGTGCGGCTTAGGGTGCATTGCCTTTAAAGGATTTACCCTGGACGCAGGACCGGAATTTAAGTGGCTGGACCACCAGCAGCAAAAGGACGCCATGGATGAGGTGAAAAAGCATGGGCGGATACTGGGGTTCCACGCCGAGGATGAGAATATTATAAGTGAATTAAAGGAGCGGTTTCAGGATGGTCCATGGAACCTTCGCCTTCACGACATGGCAAGGCCCTGGTATGCGGAGATGATTGCGGTACAGAATGCGGTAATCCTGGCAAAAGCATCCGGCTGCCCTCTTCATATCTGCCATTTATCCATACCGGAGGGAGCTGAACTTATTAAGAAGGCAAAAGCGGATGGGGTGGATGTATCGGCAGAAAGCTGTGCCCACTATTTTCTTCTGAATCATGAGGATAATTTTGGCGCAGGAACCTACGGTCTGATCCAGCCGCCTTTGAGGGACAGGAAACGGATGGAACAGATGTGGGAGTATCTTCTGGATGGGACCATTGATTACCTGGGCACGGATCATGCGCCTTATACAAAGGAGGACAAGGAACCGGAGGATGGAAATGGGTGGAATGTAATGGGGGGCGCGCCCTCCATTGACATTGCCTATCCCCTTATGATATCCGAGGCAGTCATAAAACGGGGGATGAAAGCCTCCCGGCTGGCGGATCTGTGCGCGACCAATGCGGCAAAACGTTTTGGTTTGTACCCCCGCAAGGGAGCGGTCAGGGTGGGAGCAGACGCGGATCTGGCCCTGGTGGATATGGACTGCCGGTGGAATTACAGCAGGAAAAACAGCTTGTCCAAGACAAAATGCACCAGTTTTCCTTATGAGGGAAAGGAGGTTCTCTGCCGTGTGACGGAAACCCTTGTGAGGGGAAGGACTGTTTACAGGGATGGCGCTATATGGGCTGTTCCGGGCAGTGGAATATTCATTAAACCATAGAAAGGGGTAATAGAAATGCTTGGGATCAACAAGGAACGTTTATGGGAACGTCTTCAGTACGTAGGAGGGATCGGAGCAGATCCCAGAGGAGGGATCAGCCGGTTTGCATGGACACCTGCCTACAGGGAAGCGTGCGAAGTCCTTATGGGGTGGATGCGGGAAGCAGGGCTGACCGTGCGGATGGATACAGTGGGAAATATCTATGGAAAACTGGAGGGGCAGGAGGAACTTCCCCCCATTCTCACAGGCTCTCATTTTGATACAGTACCCATGGGAGGGAAATTTGACGGACTGGCAGGCGTTATGGCAGCCCTTGAGGTGCTTACCACCCTGTCCGAGAACGGGATCAAGCCAAGGCGTCCCATTGAGATGATCGCATTTGTCAACGAGGAAGCCAGCCAGTTCCTGGGAGGACATTTTGGCAGCAAGGCGATCTGCGGTATGCTTCCGGAAGATTATGCAGCCACCTCCACGGACAGGGCAACAGGGATCACTATGAGGCAGGCAATGCTGGATTTTGACATGGGACTGGAGCCGGACAATTTCCCGGGAAGCTATATTAAAGCGGGGGACTATTATGCATTTATAGAACTTCATATTGAACAGGGATGTTACCTCCTTCATGAGGACCTGCCCATGGCTGTTGTGACGGATATCGCCGGGATCAAACAGTTCTATATAACGCTACACGGTGTGTCCGCCCACGCAGGGGGTATGGCAATGGAGGACAGGCATGATGCCATGGCGGCGGCAGCGGCAATTGCATGTGAGGTGGAGCGCCTGGCCCTGGAATCAGGCTCCACCACCCGGGGAACAGTTGGTTATATAGAAGCCCTTCCCGCAGAACACAATATTGTGGCAAACCAGGCTATTGTGCCTGTGGATTTCAGGGAAAAAGAAGATGACCTGTGGCAGAAACTATATGATGACCTGATGGCATTTGTGGAAAAGCAGTGCAGGGACAGGGGACTTACCTATTCAGTCAGGAGTACGATCAACACAGAGCCTGTTCACTGCGATAAACGTCTTGTGGAATTGATCGAGCAATGCACCAGGAAGGAGGAGATACCCCATAAATATATGGTAAGCTATCCCGCCCATGATGCAATGCAGATGGGACGTCTGTATCCCATGGGAATGATCTTCCTGAGAAGCTCAAATGAAGGGGTCAGCCATTGCCCGGATGAATACACCACGCCGGAGGATATGGCTGACGGCACCGCAGTTCTGTTGAGAACCGTGGAACGTCTGGCCCAGGAGGACTTGCTTGGATAAAAACAATGAGATGAAAGGAAGACGGGAATATGGATGTAATTAAGATTTCTACAGATAAATGCCCAAAGCCGGGCGGCTGGTATTCACAGGCTTTCAGAACAGGCGATCTGATCTTTACAGCGGGGGTAACGGCTAATGATCCTGTTACCCAGGAGTTGGTAGGGCCGGGAGATATTGTGAAGCAGACAGAGCAGATTTTAAAGAACATGGACAATCTTTTGCGGGAGGCCGGCTCAGACCTGGATCACGTGATAAAGACCCTTGTATTTGTCTCCAACATAGATGACTTTGAGATATTTAATGAGACTTATAAAAAATATTTTCCCCATAATCCCCCTGCCAGGAGTACCATGCAGATCGGGAAGTTTAATCATGGCATGGTGATCGAGATAGAAGCAGTTGCAGTTGCGGCTGACTGAGAGCAGAAAAGAGTACCGGTTCAGACTGTTCCGGTATTCTTTTCTATTTCATGGATAATGTCAAGCAGATGGCTTTTTATCAAATGTGCTGCAAGCTGGGGATCATGCTGCCTTACAGCGTTAAGGATCTCCTCATGTATGGCGGCATACGTGGTGGAATATTCCAGAATCCCCTCTGCCTGCGCATTCCATTCAATGCAGCGCTGCTGATAGATCAGGAGGTTCAGAGCAGTGTACATGGCCTGGTTTTGGGAGGCTTTAGCCAGAACCAAATGAAAATCCAGTCCCGTGCCGGCCGAACTGTTTCCAAGGGAAATGGAGCGTTTGTGCTGGTTCAGTGACCACTGCAGTTCCTCCAGGTCCCCGGGACCGGCATTGAGGGCCGCCAGGCGGGCTGCCTCGTATTCAATGGCGATCCGGGCATACAGGATATCTGCCAGGGTCTTCATATCAGTGCTCTTGGTAAGGGCCATCAGGTCCCTGCTGAACTCCTGTTCAGCGGCCTGGGCGCGAAGATGGGAGGCTTTTTCCAGTCCCAGGTCTGTAAGGACCCTTCCCTTGTTGGCCACCTGTACGGTGTAACCATGACTATCCATCATCTTAAGGTTTCTTCCTATGGTCGCAGTACCCACCGTTAGTCCTGCCTGCTCAAACATTTCCTTAAAGGTCCAGGAACCGGTAGGTTCGTTTTTCTGCAAAAGGAATGTAAGAATCAGGTAATCAATTAAATCGGACTGGATGGGAAAAAGCTCCTTTAGTTCTTCCAGGGAAAGGTTCAAAGATTCATTGGGCATGAAAAAGCCTCCTTAATGTATCGTATATATCAGTTTCAATCAGAGTGCTGTTATGCTGCGGGTCTCACAAGGTTATGATACCGTGGGGCAGAAGAGCATGGGCCCCCCTCACGCCGTTGACCAGCTGTGTGATGCGCATGTCAACCGCTACACTTGCCATGGCCAGCGCTTCCTTGCTGCTAAATCCATATAGGCGCTCCATCAGACGGCACATTTCCATTAAAGCATAATAAGCAGCTTCTGTCAAATCACTGTGAAAACCAAATGTGATCCAGCCCTTGGGAGAGTTGCACACAGGGCTGGCCAGAGGTTCATCGATCAGGTCAAAGGTCAGGCTTACGCATTCCATGGGGCATTCAATAGCGGTACAGCCGGATTCTCCATCACCCTGCCTGGCATGGCCGTCTCCTGTGGAAAACAGAGCGCCTTCTGCATAGACCGGCAGGTAAAGAACACTTCCGGCTGTTATGTCCTTGCAGTCCATATTGGCTCCGTAAAGACCGGGGATGTGAGTCCTCACATAGTCATCCGTGTCAGGGGCAACAGCCATGACGCCCATGAAGGGGGAAAGAGGGACGCTGTGTCCCAGATGGCTTGTACAGGTGCCTTTCTTCCTGTCAATCTCCCATGTCAGGAAGTACTCTCCGCCCTTAAAATGAATATGCTCCAGATGGCCGGGGTCCCCGCCTCCCACACGGCTCCATCCCCATGTGCCGGTCAGGATCTGGTTAACACGAACGGAAAGAGTCATACCGGGATGGGCGCCCCGGATGTGGATGGGGCCGCAAAGGGCGTGTCCCTGGTCAAGGGGCATGGAGCGCTCCATAAAGGTCCCGCTTAAGGAGGAGGGGGAGTCCGGAGGTGAGATCCGCCAGTCCGCCTCCAGTGTGGTGAAATCCACGGTATCCCCAGGGTCGATGGTGAGTACCGGAGGAATTGTTTTTGACAGGCTTCCGTGAAGGGTGTCCCTGGCAGGTAACAGTTGATAGTGTGCCATATGGATCCCTCCCCTCCTATTCTTCAATCACGGCAAAGGCCCTGACAGGAGAGCCGCTTCCGTTCCTGAGCTTTAAGGGAATCCCGTAAAACAAGAATTCACCCTTGCCGATAAGCTGGTCCAGGTTTACCAGCCACTCATAGTGTGACAATCCCAGATCTCTGCAGGCCCGGTGGCTGGGGAACAGCTGGGTGTCCATGATGTCTGTGGACGGTCCTTCCACACCGTGCATCCTGGAACCACGGGAAGCCAGCCACGCAACTGTCTCAGGAGCGATGTCAGGATTCATACAAAGGACATCTTTTGATGGGAAATACCGTTCATGGACTCCTGTGGCAAAGAGGACGATGTGGCCCTGGATGATGACCCCGGCCTCCTTTTCAGCTTTCTCCACATCACTAACAGTGATGCTTCCCCTGGCAGGTATATGGCGCATATCCAAACACACGGCTTTGCCAAAGAAAAGGTCAAGGGGCATCTGGTCAATGGGAAGGCCCTTGGGACTCATATGGTAAAATGCATCCACATGGGTGCCGGTATGTTCAACCATGCCCAGATAATTCCAGGTGGAAGTGAAGGGATCCTCGGGGGTTCCGGTGTTAAATGATTTTGACTCTTCGTGGGATACCATAGGAACATAGATATTGCTCTGAAAGGCATCCTGTACCAGCATTTTGTTGGTGATTTCAAGGGTGAGGTCAATGATCCGCTGCATAAAAATCCTCCTTTTAGATTAGATTCGTGTACTCCGGAGCCTTCCTGGCATCTATCTTTGCGGCTGGCAAAAACATCTCACTAACCTGAATGGTGATTCCGAAAGCACACATGAAAATAAGATGAAAACACTGCTCATCTTTGATGAGTGATATTTATATTATACATCAACAGGAAAAAAGATCAAGACCTGTACCAAACCAAAAGCCGGTTCCTGAGGAGAGAGGATCCGGACAGAGCACTTTTAAACACGCTCTGAGACTGGACCGCCTTTTCAGGGAACCGGCTTATCTTATTCGTTTATAAATTATACATTAAAACGGAACAGGACCACATCCCCGTCCCTCATCACATATTCCTTGCCTTCGGAGCGGACCAGGCCTTTTTCCTTGGCAGCGTTCATGCTGCCGCAGTTCATCAGGTCATCATAGTTCACAACCTCGGCGCGGATAAAGCCCCTCTCAAAGTCGCTGTGGATCTTGCCTGCTGCCTGGGGCGCTTTGGTGCCGATCTTGATGGTCCACGCGCGGCTTTCCTGGGGACCTGCGGTCAGGTAGCTCATAAGGCCCAGGATACGGTAGCTGGCGGCAATCAGCTTCTCCAGGCCGGATTCAGTAAGGCCAAGGTCATCTAAGAACATCTTCTTCTCATCATCATCCAGTTCCGCAATCTCCTGTTCAATCTCAGCACAGATGACAAATACTTCGCATCCGTTTTCAGCGGCAAAGCCGCGGACAGACTGTACATAGGCGTTGTCAGCGCCGTCATTTGCCAGGTCGCTTTCCGCAACATTGGCAGCGAATATAACAGGCTTCCAAGTGAGCAGGTTTAAGGTGCCGATAAACTCACGCTCATCCTCATCCTCTGTGTCATAGCCCCGGGCCAGTTTGCCTTCTTCAAGATGGGCTTTCATAGCCTTTAACAGTTCCACTTCCTTGGCCAGATCCTTATTGTTGAAAGAACCCTTGGACTGCTTTGCAATGCGGCGCTCCAGGATCTCTATATCAGAAAAGATAAGTTCCAGGTTAATGGTCTCGATATCTCTCAGCGGATCAACACTTCCATCCACATGGATGACATTGGGGTCGTCAAAACAGCGGACCACGTGTACAATGGCATCCACCTCACGGATATTGGAGAGGAACTGGTTGCCCAGTCCTTCGCCTTTGGATGCGCCCTTTACAAGTCCCGCAATGTCCACGAACTCGATCACGGCAGGGGTGGTTTTTTCAGAGTTATACATTTCAGTCAGCTTGTCCAGCCTTACGTCCGGAACAGGCACTACGCCTACATTGGGGTCAATGGTGCAGAATGGGTAGTTGGCTGATTCCGCACCGGCTTTGGTCAGGGAATTAAACAGGGTGCTCTTTCCTACATTGGGGAGTCCTACAATACCTAATTTCATTTGATTACCTTCCTATTAATATGTGATATATGGTGCTGGGACATGGCGCCCCAACTTTTGCAGTATGGTGCTAAAGTCCATGTACAAGCATTCATCGCGCCCAAAGGCCATTTCCAGATCCTTTTGGCCTGTCAGGAACGTTCTGATTCTATTACAGCCTTATTATCATATCATAAAACAGGGGGAAATTAAAGCAGAAAATGTTTAACCGCAATAGGTATATAAAAATCTACAGGATGGGGAGAATAGAAAGGAAAGACATTAAGCATGGATCCATAGAAAGGAAGATATGAACATGGGAGAGACGATTGTTGTGATCGGCGCCAATCATGCCGGCACGGCGGCCATTAATACAATACTGGACCAGTTCCCGGAAAACAGGGTGATCGCATTTGACGGTAATTCCAATATCAGTTTTCTGGGATGCGGAATGGCGCTCTGGATCGGGAAGCAGATATCCGGTCCGGAGGGACTGTTTTATTCGAGCAGGGAGGCATTTGAGGAAAAGGGCGCCGTGGTCCATATGGAAACAGAGATATCCAGGATAGACTATGACAAAAAGATGGTATATGGCCGGGAAAAGGATGGAACAATCCATGAACAGCCCTATGACAAGCTGATACTGGCAACAGGTTCCCTGCCCATCCGGCCTGAACTACAGGGCATGGACCTGGAAAATGTCCAGTTTGTAAAGCTGTACCAGAATGCCCGGGATGTGATCCAAAAGCTGAAGGACCCGTCCATCAGGAGGATCGCCGTGGTGGGGGCAGGATATATCGGGGTGGAGCTGGCGGAAGCGTTTGTGAGAAACGGCAGGGAAGTGGTGCTGATCGATTGTGCGGACACATGCCTGGCCGGGTATTATGACAGTGAATTTTCCTATATAATGGGGAAGAATCTGGAAAGCCACGGAGTGGAACTGGCATTGGGGGAAACCGTAGTCAAACTGGAGGGCCGGAAAAGGGTACAGACCGTGGTAACGGATCAGGCAAGGTATCAGGCTGACATGGTGGTATTCGGCATTGGCTTTAAGCCCAATACAGGTCTGGGACAGGGGAGGCTCAAACTGTTTAAGAATGGGGCATACCTGGTGGACCGCAGGCAGGAGACCAGCATTGCGGGAGTCTATGCCATCGGCGATTGCGCCACGGTTTATAATAATGCCATCCAGGCCACGGATTACATTGCCCTGGCAACCAATGCGGTCCGTTCCGGCATCATCGCCGCCCACAATGCCTGCGGAAGAACGCTTGAATCCGTGGGAGTACAGGGGTCCAACGGGATCAGCATATGGGGGCTTCATATGCTCTGCACAGGTATCAGTCTGAAACGGGCGCAGAAGATGGGATATGCGGCAGCTTCCTCAGATTATGAGGACTGGCAGAAGGCGGAATTCATGGAAAATGGCAACAACAAGGTGAAGATCCGTATTGTGTATGATAAGGAAACCAGGATCATCCTGGGAGCGCAGATGTGTTCGGACTACGATATCTCCATGGGCATACACCTGTTTTCCATGGCTATAGAGGAACAGGTGACCATTGATAAGCTGAAGCTCTTTGACCTGTTTTTCCTTCCGCATTTTAACAAGCCCTACAATTATATCACAATGGCTGCCCTGGCCGCCCGGTAATCTCCGTCCCGTCTGCATCAATGTCGGCATCAATGCCTGTATCAATGCTGGCACAAATGCCGGAATAAATCACTCCTTGCAATTTATAGTACTTCGGGGTAAAATGGGAAAGTATATGAAACAGGAAGGAGATTGATCTATGGAAGCAGCAGGAGCAGATTTGAGTTTTGTGAATCTGGGAATAACCATACAGAACCTGCCAAACAGCATCACGGTGTTTGGCTTTCGGATCGCATTTTACGGAATTATCATAGGATTGGGAATGCTGGCCGGTATGGCCGTGGCATTTTCCGATGCCAGGCGCAGAGGGCAGGATCCCGACATTTACCTGGACTTTGCGCTGTACGGTATTATATTTTCCATCATAGGGGCCAGGGCCTATTATGTTATTTTTGACTGGGACAACTATAAGGATAACCTGCTTCAGATTTTTAACCTGCGTGGGGGCGGCCTGGCCATATATGGCGGTGTCATCGGCGCGGTCATCACCCTCACTGTGTTTACCAGGATGAGGAAGATGTCGTTTTTTTCCATGGCAGACAGCGGCGTGCTGGGGCTGATCACTGGCCAGATCATTGGAAGGTGGGGGAATTTCTTCAACTGTGAGGCATTTGGCGGCTTTACCAATAACCTGTTTGCCATGCGCATCAAAAAAAGTCTGGTGAATCCATCCATGATCTCCCAGCAGCTGATAGACAATGAGATCGTGGAAAATGGAATCGCTTATATCCAGGTGCACCCCACATTCCTGTATGAATCCGTGTGGAACCTGTGTGTCCTTGGATTCATGCTCTGGTACAGAAAACACAAGAAATTTGAAGGGGAAATGCTGTGGGTGTATTTCCTGGGATACGGTCTGGGACGTGTATGGATCGAGGGCCTTAGGACAGACCAGTTGAAGCTTCCCGGCTCGGGGCTTGCGGTTTCACAGCTCCTCTCAGCCGCGTTGGTCCTGATATCTGCGGGCATCATTGTTTATAAGCACCACGGCCTGAAAAAGGGGGAGAAAGTGGGGGGAGATTTCCCTTCTGATTAACATAAAATCTATATTTAGTGCTGAAAAAAGGGGTCATCCCATATGTAGAGGCAGTTGCGAAAAACCACGCAACTGCTTTATTTTTTTGCCTTAATTTTATAAGAAATTCGTAAAAACTTCTTGCCATTTCCCAATTTCTGTACTATGATGGACATACAAGTGGTAGAAAGTGGTGCAAAGTGGTAGAGGATGGTTGTTTTGTGGATGAAGTGGGGGTTTCGGATCCCCCGCAGCTGTCCACAGTACCGCACTGACGTACGGCAGGTGATAAGTTATGTTCATGGGTGAGTACAATCATACAGTTGATGCGAAGGGACGTCTGATCGTACCTTCCAAGTTCAGAGAGCAGTTAGGTGACGAATTCGTTGTAACGAAGGGCCTTGATAACTGCCTTTTTGTGTATGAGAATTCTGAATGGGCCGCTCTTGAAGAAAAACTTCGCACACTGCCTCTTACCAACACTGCCGGACGTAAGTTTTCACGTTTCCTTCTGGCAGGAGCTACCACCTGTGAAGTGGACAAACAGGGAAGAATTCTTCTTCCGGCGGTTTTAAGGGAATTTGCCGGAATTGAGAAGGACGCAGTACTGGTAGGTGTGGGAAGCCGTATTGAAATCTGGAGCAAGGATAAGTGGCTGGAGGCTAACACCTTTGATGATATGGAAGAGATTGCAGAACATATGGAAGGTTTGGGAATTTAATGGAGGAACAAGCATTTGTACACAAGTCCGTACTTTTATATGAGACAGTGGGAAGCCTGAATATCAAGCCCGGAGGCATTTATGTGGATGGAACGCTGGGCGGGGGAGGACATGCCTACGAGGTGTGCAAACGCCTGGGAAGCGGACGTCTCATTGGCATTGACCAGGATGCGGACGCCATAGCGGCCGCGGGAAAGCGGCTGGAACACTTTAAGGATAAAGTAACCATAGTAAGAAGCAATTATGAGAATATCAAAACAGTGCTGGAGGATCTGGAACTCAGCAAAGTGGACGGTATCTACCTGGATCTGGGAGTTTCCTCCTATCAGCTGGACAAGGCTTCCAGGGGATTTACCTACAGGGAGGATGCGCCTCTGGACATGAGGATGGATCAGAGGAATACCACCACGGCGGCTGACATTGTCAATACTTACGGAGAAATGGAACTGTACAGGATCATCCGGGACTATGGTGAGGATAATTTTGCGAAGAATATAGCAAAGCATATTGTAAGAGAGCGGGAGGAGCATCCCATTGAGACCACGGGACAGTTGGCGGAGATCATAAAGAACGCGATCCCGGCCAGAGTACGGGCCACGGGCGGACACCCGGCCAAGCGTACCTTCCAGGCCATACGGATCGAGTGCAACCATGAACTGGATGTTCTGGAGCACTCCATTGACACTATGATCGGCCTTTTAAACCCGGGAGGCCGCCTGAGTATCATTACGTTCCATTCACTGGAAGACCGGATCGTAAAGAACCGGTTCAGAACCAATGAGAACCCCTGTATCTGCCCCCATGAGTTTCCTGTCTGCGTGTGCGGCAGGAAGAGCAAAGGAAAGGTGATATCAAGGAAACCCGTATTGCCCTCAGAGAAAGAACTGGAAGAAAACAGCCGTTCAAAGAGCGCCAAGCTGCGCGTGTTTGAACGGGGATAAATACAGATGATGTAACGCCGCACAAAGGATTTTCGTACAAAGGATGACCATATCAAGACAGAAGGGAGGATAAGGTTATGACTGCAAGAACGCAGGCGTCATCAGGACGCACCAACAGACAGACAAACCGCAGGGCTGCACATACAGATCCCTATATGTACGGCACCGCGGCACCACAGCTTAAGCCGCAGGCCGCTCCACGGCCGGAGCGCAGGCCGGGGAAACCGGCAGGCAGCCAGTCCGTCCGGCACAATCACCGGATCCGCCGCAATCAGGAACGCGCATTGTATATGGATCTTCCGTATGTAATCATGCTTACCATTGCGTCAGTGTTTACCTTATACCTCTGCATCAACTACCTCCATGTACAGTCATCCATTACAGCAAGAATGCATAACATCGAGAAGATGGAGGCACAGTTAGAACAGCTTAAGGCGGAAAACGATGCCCTGGAGACCAGCATCAATACCAGCATTGACTTAAACAAGATCTATGAGATCGCCACTAAGGAGCTGGGAATGGTCTATGCCAAGAAGGACCAGGTGTTATTGTATGACAAGACAGAAAGCGAGTATGTAAGACAGTATGAAGACATCCCGGAACACTAATGGAGGCGGCCGCCCCGGTGGTAATGGAAAAGGGAACGGCCGGGAGCAGCACAATACAAAAGGAAAATACTTTTATCCAAAGTATTTGCAGGAAAAGCTGGCAATCACCGTATTGGTGATTACGCTGGCTTTATTTGCATTAATAATGGTCCTTTACAGAATCATCAGGGACAACAATGAACAGTACAACAAGATCGTACTGACCCAGCGCCAGCAGGAGTATGAAAGCCGTACCATTCCCTACCGAAGAGGGGATATTGTGGACAGGAACGGCACCTACCTGGCTACCAGCGAAAAGGTATACAACCTGATCATCGACCCCAAACAGATCATGTCCAAACCGGAGCGTTATCTGGAACCCACCATAGAGGCGCTGGTGACCAGCTTTGGCTTTGACGGCGGGGAGGTGCGGGGCCTGATCGAGGAGAGGGCGGACAGCGCCTATCTCAGATATAATAAGGGGCGCCAGCTCACCTATGACCAGAAGACTGCCTTTGAGCAGCTGGCAAAGGATATGAACAAAGCTTATTATGAGAACAAGGACGAGGTGGAGGGAAAAAAGCGGGTCAAGGGGATCTGGTTTGAAGATGAATATAAAAGGATCTATCCCTATAATTCCCTGGCCTGCAATGTGATCGGATTTACCAGCAGTGACGGCAGCGTGGGAACAGGAGGGATTGAGCAGTATTATAACAGCAGCCTTATTGGGGTGAACGGACGGGAGTACGGATACCTGGACGAGAACTCCAACCTGGAGGGCGTGGTGAAGCCGGCAGAGGGCGGCAAGACCATTGTTTCCACCATTGATGTGAATATCCAGAATATTGTACAGAAATACATCAATGAATGGCAGACCACCACGGGCAGCAAGGTTACGGCAGCCATTGTCATGAATCCCAACAACGGTGAGATCCTGGCCATGGGCACAAGCAATGTTTTTGACCTGAACAATCCCAGGGATGTAAGCGGATTTACCCAGGAGGATCTGTTTGTTCTTGGAAAAAAAGAAGCAGCCGCTGTATACAGAAGGGAAAACGAAGGGAAGACTATTACAGAGGACCAGGTGCTGGATCATTTCAGCCGGGAGGATGTGATCTCCTACGGGCAGCAGGTGGCCTGGAACCAGATCTGGAGGAATTTCTGTGTCAGTGACACATATGAGCCGGGTTCACCTTCCAAGATCTTTACAGTGGCGGCCGGCATGGAGGAGGGACTTATAAAACCCAGTGACAGCTTTGAGTGTGCCGGTATCCTCCATGTGGGAGATCATGATATCAAGTGTACGGCGTGGCGCAGGGGCGGCCACGGGTGGCTGAACGTACAGGAATCGCTGATGCAGTCCTGCAACGTGGCCATGATGCGTATGGGCGCCATTATAGGCCGGGACCGCTTTACCAAGTACCAGTCCATCTTTGGATTTGGTGACAAAACAGGGATCGACCTGCCGGGTGAGGCGGATACCAGCAGCCTTGTATACAATGCGGACAACATGCGGCCCACGGATCTGGCAACCAATGCCTTTGGCCAGAACTACAACTGCACCATGGTCCAGATGGCTGCGGCATTCTGCTCCGTGCTCAACGGCGGATCTTATTATGAACCCCATGTGGTAAAGCAGATCCTCAATGAACAGGGCTCCGTGGTGGAGAAAAAGGAACCTGTACTGGTGCGGGAAACCGTATCCCAGTCCACAGCTGATTTCCTGAAGGAGGCCATGTTCCAGACGGTTGAGACCGGTACCGGAAAGGCAGCCCAGGTCATTGGATATGATGTGGGAGGCAAGACCGGAACAGCGGAAAAACAGCCCCGTTCAGCCAAAAACTATCTGGTCAGCTTTGCGGGCTTTGCGCCCATAGAGGATCCCCAGGTGTTTGTCTATGTAGTGATCGACACCCCAAACTATCCGCCGGGTGAGCAGCAGGCCCACAGCTCCTACGCAAGCGCGGTATTTTCAAAGATCATGACGGAGACCCTTCCTTATATGAATATATTTCCCACCAAGGATCTGCCGGAAGATGAGGCCATACAGGAAAGCCTTCCTTCCTCCGAGGGGATCAATGAGGTGGAGACAAGCCTGGAGGAGGGGGAAGGCCAGGAGGAGACCCCGGCCGAGACGCAGCAGCAGTATGATACGGATGAAGTGGTTCCGGATGATGGCGGGGGAAGCGGGGTGCCGGATTCAGTTCCCCGGGATCCATCAGCCCCTGAGGGGCCTGGGACCGATACCGGACCCACAACTGAGGCCGATCCCTCCAAGGAGGAGACGGCCGATCCCCAGACCGCGGGGAGTAATCCCTGACGGCCGTACCTGGAGCAGTACCGGATACTCCTTTCCGGATAAAGATTCATAAAATGAGACCGGCCCCAATATATTATTAACAATGATGGACGCCGGAGACGCTCATGAATTCAAACCTTACAAAGCACAGAAAGAATATAGCCGTCCTTGCACTGCTCATTGCCATTGTCATGGTGAGCCTCTCGGGGCGGCTTGCTTATCTTATGCTGTTCTGTTCCGAACACTACAGCGCAATGGCGGAGGACCTGCACCAGAGGGAACGTACCATCAAGGCAGCCAGAGGCCGGATCATCGATGCCAACGGCGTGGTCATAGCAGATAACAGGACCGTGTGCACCATTTCCGTTATCTACAACCAGGTGACGGACCGGGAGCGCGTAATACAAGTGCTCTGCAGTGAACTGGGGCTGGATGAGGAGCCGGTCCGAAAACGGGTTGAGAAGCGCAGCTCCAGGGAGATCATAAAGACCAATGTGGATAAGGAACTGGGGGATAAGATCCGCTCATACCGGCTGGACGGGGTAAAAGTGGACGAAGATTACAAGCGTTATTATCCCTATGACAGCCTGGCGTCCAAGGTGCTTGGATTTACAGGAGGCGACAACCAGGGAATCATAGGGCTGGAGGTAAAATACGAAAAGTACTTAAAAGGCATGAATGGGAAAATACTTACCATGTCGGATGCCAAAGGGGTGGAGATTGAAAATGCCGCCGAGGACCGGATCGAACCCATACCGGGAAATGACCTGCACATCAGCCTGGATGTGAATATCCAGAAATATGCGGAGCAGCTGGCCTATCAGGTTCTGGAAAAAAAGAATGCCAAAAAGGTCTCCATCATAGTCATGAATCCCCAGAACGGGGAGCTGCTGGCCATGGTCAATGTGCCGGAGTTCAATCTCAACGATCCCTTTACCCTGGACCAGAATCTGCGCAGCCAGAGCCTTCAGGAGATCGCTGCCCAGAACGCCTCCCTGCCCGCGTCCAAAAAGCAGGAGCAGCTGAACCAGATGTGGAGGAATACCTGTATCAACGATACCTATGAACCGGGTTCCACCTTTAAGATCATTACGGCGGCAGCCGGATTGGAGTCCGGTGCGGTGAAGCTGACAGACCAGTTTTCCTGCCCGGGATTTAGGATCGTGGAGGACCGGAAAATACGCTGCCACAAGGTGGGCGGACACGGCTCCGAGACATTTTTACAGGGTGCCATGAACTCCTGCAATCCGGTGTTTATCGATGTGGGGCAGAGGCTGGGCGTGGATGGGTATTATAAATATTTTACCCAGTTCGGCCTTAAGGGAAAGACAGGGATCGACCTGCCCGGAGAAGCTGCCACCATTATGCACAAAAAGGAAAATATGGGACTTGTGGAACTGGCCACAGTGTCTTTCGGCCAGTCGTTCCAGATCACGCCCATCCAGCTGATCACAACAGCTGCCTCCATTGTCAATGGAGGAAACCGTGTAACGCCCCATTTTGGGGTAGCGGCAGTGAGCACGGACCAGACTTCGGTCCGCGCCTTCAAATATCCCTCCAAGGGACGCATCCTTTCTGAGGAGACCAGCGCCACCATGCGCTACGTGCTGGAACAGGTAGTGTCGGAGGGAAGCGGCAAAAAGGCAAAGCTGGAAGGCTACAAGATCGGCGGCAAGACGGCCACGTCAGAGAAGCTTCCCAGAAGCCTGAAAAAATATATTTCATCTTTTATCGGCTTTGCTCCGGCGGACGATCCGCAGGTCATGGCGCTTATTACAATCGATGAACCGGAGGGGATTTATTACGGCGGAACCATTGCCGCTCCGGTGGTTGGAGATCTGTTTAAGAATATACTTCCTTATCTGGGAATTCAGGCAACGGAGGAAGAAACTGCTGTGCACGTTTCCAATCCATAGTTGATTATTCCCGGAAAAAGACGTATACTAATTACCAAATAAGACATACATATGAGATTGAGGTGCCCTTATGATTCATGAAACCATACTAGCTATCATTATTGCATTTGCCATCAGCGCACTGCTTTGCCCCATTATCATCCCTTTTCTGCACAAGCTTAAATTTGGTCAGCAGGTAAGGGAGGACGGACCGCAGGCCCATTTGAAAAAGCAGGGAACGCCCACCATGGGCGGGCTGATCATACTTTGCAGTATTATCATTACATCCATCTTTTATATTCCCAGCTATCCCAAGATCATTCCCATCCTTTTTGTGACGGTAGGGTTCGGCATTATCGGATTCCTGGACGACTATATCAAGATCGTGATGAAGCGCTCGGAAGGCCTGAAGCCGATGCAGAAGTTAGTTGGACAATTTATTATCACAGGTATTTTTGCCTGGTATCTGTTAAACAGCGGGGAAGTGGGGACCAATATGCTCATCCCATTTACCGGCGGGTTTGACGGCGGAAAGTTCCTTTCACTGGGAATCTTTTTTATCCCGGCCCTGTTCTTTATCATGCTGGGCACGGACAACGGGGTGAATTTTACAGATGGACTGGACGGACTTTGTACCAGTGTCACCATTCTGGTTGCCACGTTTCTGACCATTGTGGCCATAGGCGAGGATATGGGAATCAGTCCCATGACAGGAGCGGTGGTGGGAAGCCTTCTGGGCTTTCTGCTCTTTAATGTGTATCCGGCAAAGGTGTTTATGGGAGATACCGGTTCCCTGGCCCTGGGCGGTTTTGTGGCTGCTTCCGCCTATATGATGCGCATGCCCCTGTTTATCCCGATCATTGGCCTGATCTACCTGGTGGAAGTGCTTTCCGTCATTATGCAGGTTACGTATTTTAAGCGTACAGGCGGAAAACGTATTTTTAAAATGGCTCCCATCCATCACCACTTTGAACTGTGCGGATGGTCAGAGACCCGGGTAGTGGCGGTATTTGCCATTGTAACCGCAATATTGTGTATGGTTGCTTATCTTGGATTATAGTCGCATGCGTACGGTGAGGAGGTTAATTGACAAATGAATCAGAGTCAGAAAGTGTTAGTTGCAGGAACTGGATTAAGCGGAATCTCAGCAGCGCGCCTTATACTGGAGCGTGGCGGGGAGGTGGTGCTTTATGACGGTAACACTGCCTTAAAGGAAGAAGACATCAAGGCAAAGCTTGATAAAGAAGCAAAGGTCAATGTTGTGCTGGGGGAGATCAAGCGCTCCGATCTTTTGGGAGTTGAACTGTGTATCATCAGCCCGGGCATTCCTCTGGACAGTCCCTTTGTGGCTGTTGTGGATGATGCCAAGATCCCCATTCTGGGCGAGATCGAGCTGGCTTACCAGTGTGCGATGGGCAAGCTGGCTGCCATAACAGGAACCAATGGAAAGACCACCACCACAGCGCTCACAGGAGAGATATTAAAGGCGCGGTATGAAGAGACCTTTGTGGTGGGGAATATCGGCGACCCGTACACTGCCAGGGTGTTGGACATGACGGAAGAATCCGTGACCGTTGCGGAAGTTTCCAGCTTCCAGCTGGAGACCATCATGGATTTCCACCCGGATGTAAGCGCAATCCTGAATATTACCCCGGATCATTTGAACCGCCATGGGACCATGGAGAATTATATACGTATCAAGGAGTGCATCACCCTGAACCAGACGGAACAGGACGCTGTGGTGCTGAATTATGACGACCCGGTCCTGAGGGGATTTGGCCAGGATCCGGAGCTTAAGCCCAGGGTCATCTGGTTCTCCAGCCGTGAGAAGCTGGCGGACGGATTCTGCATGAACGGAGATAATATTGTCCACTGCCAGAAGGGCCGTGAGACAGTGCTGGTCAATGTCCATGACATGAAGCTTCTTGGGCGGCATAATTATGAGAATGTAATGGCGGCAGCTGCCATTGGCCTGGAGATGGGAGTTTCCATGGCTGATATTGCCAGGGTGGTGGAGGGATTCCTTCCCGTGGAACACCGCATTGAATTTGTACGGGAGCGCACCGGAGTCAGGTATTACAATGATTCCAAGGGCACAAATCCCGATGCGGCCATCCAGGCCCTGCGCGCCATGCCGGGACCTACCATCCTCATTGCAGGCGGATATGATAAGAACAGCGATTATGATGACTGGGTATCTGAGTTTGAGGGCAAGGTCAAATACATTGTCCTGATCGGACAGACCAGGGATAAGATTGCCGAATGTGCCAAGAAGCACAAATTTACGGAAATCATGTATGCGGAAGATATGCAGGAAGCAGTCCAGGTGTGCGCGGTTTATGCGGATACCGGGGATTATGTGCTGCTCAGTCCCGCCTGTGCGAGCTGGGGAATGTTTAAGAATTATGAAGAGCGCGGGCGTGTCTTTAAGGAGTGCGTCATGGCGCTGTAGGAGGTAAATGCTTATGGCGGGAAAGGTGCAGACGGCCGCCCGGCCCTCGGGCCAGGCTAAACGGCCGGCTATGAACCAGGACATAAGAGAACAGCAGATGCCAAAGAAAAAAAAGAAGGTCAAACATTTTTACGACTACAGCCTTCTGTTCTGCATCATTTTCCTGACAGCTTTCGGACTTGTCATGATTTATAGTGCCAGTTCCTATTCGGCCCAGCTGAATTACAAAGGCAACGGCGCTTATTTCATGGAGCGCCAGGCAGGGATCGCGGCCGTGGGATTTGTGGCCATGATCATCATATCCAAGATGGATTACCATATATTTGCCAGGTTTTCCGTGCTGGCCTATCTCATGTCATACATACTCATGATAGCGGTCAGCTTTGTGGGCCGGGAGGTAAATGGTAAAAGGCGGTGGCTGGCAATCGGTCCCTTGAGCTTTCAGCCCACGGAGTTTGTAAAAATCGCCCTGATCGTTATGCTGGCCGCCATGATCACCACCATGGGTATAAAGATCAACAAGTGGCGCAATATGGGATATGTGGTGGCCATGACACTGCCCATCGCGGGCCTGGTTGCCATGAACAACTTAAGTTCCGGCATCATTGTGTGCGGTATTGCCTTTGTCATGCTGTTCGTGGCCTGCAAGGTGAAGTGGCCCTTTTTTACCATCGGCGCCCTGGGACTGGGTACGCTGGCATTTGCCGGGCCCATTGGAAAGTTCCTTATGACCATCAAACTGCTTCAGCCCTACCAGTTCAGGAGAATCGAGGCGTGGCTGAACCCGGAGTCCGACCCTACGGACAAGGGGTTCCAGGTGCTTCAGGGCCTTTATGCCATTGGTTCCGGCGGGCTGGTGGGACAGGGACTGGGAGAGAGCATCCAGAAGCTGGGATTTCTTCCTGAGTCCCAGAACGATATGATATTTGCCATTATCTGTGAAGAACTGGGATTGTTTGGCGCGGTGTCCATTATCCTGATATTCCTGTTTATGATATACAGGTTTATGCTCATTGCCAATAATGCACCGGATCTGTTTGGCGCCCTTTTGGTGGTGGGCGTCATGGGGCACATTGCCATTCAGGTCATCCTGAATATCGCGGTTGTAACCAATACCATACCGAACACCGGAATCACCCTGCCTTTTATCAGTTACGGGGGCACCTCGGTCCTGTTCCTTCTTATGGAGATGGGGGTCGTACTCAGCGTGTCCAATCAGATAAAATTAGAAAAATGACAAATTGGGCCTGCACAGGCGGGCACGTCCCGGCATATGCTTTAAGTAGATAGTGTTTTCTGCGGAAGGCATATATACCAGGAGGTGCCCCATTGTCTGTCATTCAGGTCTTTGGTCTTACTCCCTTAAAAGGGGAGATATCCATACAAGGTTCTAAAAATGCCGTTTTGCCCATGATGGCCGCGGCTGTGCTTCACAGAGGGATTACTGTTTTAACCAATGTCCCGGTTATCCGGGATGTGGCCTGTATGCTGGACATACTGGAATTTCTCGGCGCCAGATGCTGCCATAAGGGCGACTGTCTGGTTATTGACGCCCGGAACATCACCCAGACCAGCATACCGGAGCGGTATGTGACCGCCATGCGTTCTTCTATTGTCGTACTCAGCGCCCTGCTGGGACGCATGGGAGAGGGGTGCAGCTGTTATCCGGGGGGATGCCTGATCGGAGCCAGGCCCATCGACCTTCATCTTATGGTCCTTAAAAGCCTGGGAGCTGAGATCAGCGAGGCGGAGGGACACATTAGAGCTGCCTGCGGCAAAGGGCTTACGGGGACGGAGATCCACCTGCCTTATCCCAGCGTGGGGGCAACGGAGCAGGCCATACTGGGATCTGTTCTGGCCAGAGATGTGACCATTATACACGGAGCAGCCAGGGAGCCGGAGATCAGCCAGCTTTGCCGTTTCCTCAACAACATGGGGGCCGTTATCTGCGGAATGGGCACAGACCACCTCATGATACAGGGAGTGGAGGAACTGCACGACAGCAGCTTCCGGGTGGAAGGGGACCGGATTGTAGCCGGCACGTATGCAGCAGCAGTTGCAGCAGCCACGGGAAGCGTGATCTTAAGGGAAGTCTGTCCCACGGAGCTGGAAGTTCCCCTGGAAATGCTGAAACAGGCCGGTGTATCGGTCTGCATTGAGAAGTGCTGCAAACAGATCCGGATCGAGATGAAGCAGCGTCCGGGCTGCCTGAACATTAAGACAGGGCCTTACCCCCAATTCCCCACAGATCTTCAGTCGCCCTTTATGGCATTCCTGGCTTCCGGGGAGGGGACCAGCACCATTGAGGAGCGGGTGTTTGAGGGCAGGTTTGCCACGGTGCGTTCCCTGATCCGGATGGGGGCATCCATAAGAACTGAGGAACGCAAAGCAGTGATTGAGGGGCATTACCCTTTGAAGGGGGCGGAAGTATCTGCCTCGGATCTAAGGGGAGGGGCGGCTCTTGCAGTGGCGGCCCTGGCAGCCCAGGGAGAGACCCTGATCAGAGACTGCCATCACATTGAGCGGGGGTATGAGGATATTTGCCGCGACATGGCGGTTTTGGGGGCCGACATCAGGTGGCTGGAGCGGGAGTGAGTGATCCATCGTTCCCTTCTGCGGATCGCTGAAGGCGCTCGGTGGATTGTTTAAGGCACTCTGCGGATTGCTGAAAGCATTCTGCGATTGTTTAGGCGCTTGAAACACGCTTCGGGGAAATGAATTCATAACCAGGTGAGGTACTGCATGAGAAATTTTGGTAGGAAACATCATACGGGAGCAGGAATCGCTGTGGCAGTCATACTGCTGGCAGCCATCCTGCTTCTGTCCGTGCATATACAGAGTATTTCAGTGACGGGCAGCAACAAATACAGTGAAAAGCAGATCGAGGAATTTTTGTTTTCCGGAAGGTGGGGCAAAAATTCCGCTTATGCTTATTTTGCGGACAGGTTTAAACCCCACCGCCAGATTCCTTTTGTGGAGGACTACAAAGTGGTGTTCCACGGCCCCTTTCAAGTGGAGGTCATCATCTACGAAAAAAGCATTGTGGGATATGTATCCTATATGAGCAGCTACATGTATTTTGACAAGGACGGGATCGTGGTGGAGAGTTCCAGCAACCAGCTGGAGGGTGTTCCCTGGATCACTGGACTGGATTTTGGGCAGATCGTGCTTCACAGGGCTCTTCCCGTGGAGGATAAGAATGTGTTTGAGGAGATCCTCAACCTGACCCAGCAGCTTTCCACCTATGAGATTGCGGTGGACAGGATCAAATATGACACTCATGGACAAGCCACCCTGTTTATCGGACAGATGGAGGTGACCCTGGGAGACAACTCAGATATAGATGGGAAGATATCCACCCTCAATGATATTCTAACGGCCCAGCCCCATCTCACCGAGATCAGCGGGACCATGCGCCTGGAAAATTATTCGGAAACCAACAGCAGGGCAGGGATTACTTTTAAGAAAAAATAAGAACGCCAGGTTTTTGCAAGGAGGGAAAATGAACTTTTTAACTCAAATTTTCAACATAACATCATCCCGACACCAAAATACCTCAAAGCCAAGTATGACTGGGATCGCCCATATGAGAGCGGCTTTGCCAAAAGTGGAAAAAGAGATAAGAACATATAAGAACCCCAGCAGTATTTCACTGGATATTGACAAACATAAAAATATAGTCATAGTGATCTATTATTACCACCAGGCCGGATTTGGGATTGACATAGGTGATTTTATAGAGATGAACTACCCTTATACATTTGAGGATATTGGCAGGAACATAGTGGAATGCTTTGAGACGCGTTCCCAAAGGCCTGTTGTCACCGAAGAAGAGAGGGCCTGCCTACAGCCCTCTTTTAAGGTCATAACAAAGGGAAAGGGGTTTGTATACTGGCTTAACAGGCACGAATCCATCCATGTACATATGGGCGAAAACATCTCTATCGAGTATATGCACAGGGAGTCTTCGGGAGAAAACCGTGGTTATTCCCAACATAAAGAAGAATACAATGAGATTGAGATCAAGCTTTCCAAGGATTCCTCAGCCATGCAGATCGGTCAGGCGGTCAATCAGGTATACCGCGCTAAGAACGGTGTGGATTTGGCAGCTGTTACAAAGGGGTGAACTATTGCGCTATTATCAAAAGAATAAAGTGGCATGGGAAGATAAAGGCAAAACCATTTCACAATTTTGTTGTAATAATGGGCGTGAGTTATTCTCGCTTATTCAGCTTGGCGCAAAAGACGGAGTTGACTTTGATATTGCGGAAAATTTACAATTGGGGCAATTACATAGTTTAATGATTTAAAACAGCTTTTTGAAAAGGTTTCCTAATGCTTAAAACCGGGAGGCGTGTTACTCATCCACGATTACCCTTAGTGAACAAGGGCAAAGTGACTGCAGATTACTCTTTATGCATAAAGTAATAACTTGCGTCAAAGGTTTCACTTCCATCATACTTAGAATATTGACCGTAATGGGAAAATTTAAATCCGCATTTCAATAAAATTTTGGCGGATGCCACGTTGGCATTGGCATGGTTTGCAACAAAATCACGGACACCAAGCTCTTCGTATGCCCACTGGATCATAGCCAATGAAGCTTCGGATGTGTATCCCTTGTTCCAATAATTTTTGTTTAAATTATACCCTAATTCATAGGCGTTGCTATCTGATTGAAAACAAATTGAGCCTGAACCTATTACCTTATTTTCTTTTTTCAGGACAAAAGCAAACACATGGTTGTCCCCTTTAATTGAGGAGATCCATGTTTCTGCATCCTTAACACTTGTATATAAATTATAAGGCATATACGTATTAACAACGGGGTCGCTGACCCATTCAAATACATCATTGGCATCATTGGCAGTAAGCGGCCTTAATAACAGTCTCTCGGTTTCTATCACTTTCATATGGTATGATCCCTTCAAATAATGATCTGTGTATTTTTACATATGGAGATATTCTACCACAAATCTCTTTGTTTTTCTATGATGGCGGCAAAAATCGATGGGGTTCTCTGCATCTGCCGGATCATACCCATAGTTATATTATAATAGGAAGCGAAAGTTTGAAAGAAATGTTGTCAACTGATCCTGATTCTGGTACAATGTCCATGGGTGTTGTGGCTTCTGCTCTATTTGAGAGAGTTATAAAATGGTATTAGGCCTTCTCGCATAGCTGGCATAAAGGTGGATAAAATAAGTAGAAGTATCCTGGGAATATGCTAGAAGCTATCGAAAATACAGAACGTGCGTTTGGTGACCGCGAAAGCAGCTTGATAGCATCCGCCCAATTACAGGCAATGCTGTAAAGTACAGGAAAAGCAAGGATTTAACGGAAATGTAATTTTTATTAAAAAAGCTATTGATATTTTTTGTAAAATCAAATATAGTATTAGTTAGACCAGAAATCAATGAGAAATTGACATAGAAATAAGAAGTATGAGCATGGCTTTATGTGGTAGTAAGGGAATAAAAGGAGGATATGAATCTTGCTAGAGATTAAGATAAATGAGTCAGACAACGCTGCCAGAATCATAGTTGTAGGAGTGGGCGGTGCAGGTAATAATGCAGTAAACCGTATGATTGATGAAAACATTGCAGGGGTAGAGTTTATTGGTGTGAACACTGATAAGCAGGCCCTTCAGTTTTGTAAGGCACCCACTGCTATGCAGATTGGTGAAAAACTGACCAAGGGATTAGGCGCAGGAGCCAGACCGGATGTTGGAGAGAAGGCGGCTGAGGAAAGTTCTGAGGAGATTTCACAGGCACTGAAAGGTGCTGACATGGTATTTGTAACCTGCGGTATGGGCGGTGGTACAGGAACAGGTGCAGCCCCCGTAGTTGCCAAGATTGCAAAGGACATGGGTATCCTTACCGTAGGAGTGGTGACCAAGCCCTTCCGCTTTGAGGCCAAGACCCGTATGAGCAATGCTCTTGAAGGTATCGAGAACCTGAAAAACAGTGTCGATACCTTAATTGTGATTCCAAATGACAGGCTTTTGGAGATCGTGGACAGGCGTACCACCATGCCTGACGCTCTTAAGAAAGCAGATGAGGTTCTGCAGCAGGCAGTACAGGGTATCACGGATCTGATTAATGTTCCTGGTTTGATTAATCTGGATTTTGCTGATGTACAGACTGTTATGATCGATAAGGGAATCGCCCACATCGGTATCGGTAAGGCCAAGGGCGATGACAAGGCAATTGAGGCTGTTAAGCAGGCTGTATCCAGCCCTCTGTTAGAAACTACCATCGAAGGCGCAAGCCATGTAATCATTAATATATCCGGCGATATCAGCCTGATTGAGGCCAATGAAGCGGCCAGCTATGTTCAGGAGCTGGCTGGAGATGAAGCCAATATTATATTTGGTGCAATGTATGATGAGAATGCCCAGGATGAGGCAAGCATCACGGTCATTGCCACTGGTTTGGACGAGCACGGTGCCAATGCATCCGTGTCCAATGCCATGAAGGGATTTACAAGCAACTTTAAGGCAAAGCCAAGCGTAGCAGCAGCGGCTGTTCAGGCACCCCATGTAGCAGCGCCTGAGGCGGCGGCAACCGCATCTTCACCATACAGCAGACAGAACCAGGGTTACACCCCAAGCTTTAATCCTTCATCATCAGGAAGCCAGGGCTACAACCCGCCTAAGTATAACCCCAACCAGGGCTATAATACCGGCAGCACCCAGAATCCGGCTCCGGCTCCAAGCCAGTCCTTCAGACCTGCAGCCAACAAGGAGATGCAGATCAATATACCGGATTTCCTGAAGAACAAGAGATAATCCCACAGAGAGAATCTGATCTTAATTCAGCTATGTAACAGGGCATGCATTCATGTCCTGTTTTTCCATCTAAAAACAGCAAGCATCCATCCTGGACAGGGACGTTTTCACGTATGATCAGAGAACTCCCTGGACGGGATTTTTTTGTATCCTCCTTTTACATCCAGTGTACGCTCGGGCCCTCCCCGGCACCTATCTTTGCGGCTGATTTCCCACCGGCGGCACCCAAATTTATTCAACGTACACTCAACATCTGGTATGTCTCCCGATTTTTGTCGATAAATATTGTATCTGTGGGTCGTCATTTCGACAGCATTCGTACATATAAATAGTTATAATGGCTTTCAGAAAGTTTTTCAGGGAGGTGAGGCCGGACTGAGTGGTTTATACAGTATACATAGACGTGGTATTTGCGGTCAATACCATCATGGATGTGATGGTACTGGCCATCTTAAACAGGGTTTTATCATACAGGACTACAAAAAGGCGGCTCCTGGCCGGTGCTGTGATCGGCGGTATCTGGTCCTGTGTGGTGAGCGTGATGCCCGGTCTTCCGCCGGCGGTGGAGGTATTGGGGACGTATGTGGCAGTGAGCAGTCTTATGGCAGTGGCAGCTTACCATCTTAAGAGTGTGAGAGAAATTGTGAAATCCGTGGCAGGTATCTATCTGGTATCTGTGGTGCTTGGGGGAGCGATGCTTATGCTCTATGAGCACACAAAAGCTGGATATTATGCCTGGAGGATACTGCAGGCAGGTCAGGGTTCGGGGATACCCGTTCTGGCCTGGATTTTTATGATGACAGGGGCTGTACTGGCCTGCTATGGCTTTTCAGGGGGGATCAGGGGACTGATCCGCTCCATGGCACACAGAAAAGACCTGTGCAGGGTCATTTTGAAATACGGGGAGAGAGAAGAAGAGGTTACAGGGCTTATTGATACTGGCAACCGGCTGAGGGAGCCGGTTAGCGGTCAGCCGGTCCATGTGGCGGCTGATGGCCTTATGAGGCGGCTGTGTCCGGCTGTGAAGGGAGTGGTCTATGTCCCGTATCAGTCCGTGGGAACCAGCCATGGAATCCTTCCGGCAGTGTATATCGACCGGATGGAGGTAGAGCAGGAGGGCAGGACCTACTGCGTTGAAAAGCCTTTGGTGGCCATCACGAAACAGAGCTTATCTCCCTCAGGAGAGTATCAGATTCTGATACAAAAAACCGATGAAGGAACTTAAACAACGCACAACATACAGGAGGACATTTCCATGATCATAAAAGTATCCATACCAAACCGTTTCCAGTTAAAGACAGTGCCCAGTTTCAGGACGGTCCTGATGCCAAAGCAGGGGGAAGTCCATTACATAGGCGGCGCTGATATCCTGCCTCCGCCTCTGGAATCCGAAGAGGAAGGCCGGATGATAAGTCTTCTGGGCGGAGAGGATGACAAATACGCCCGTTCTTCCCTCATTGAACACAACCTCAGGCTGGTGGTTTACATAGCAAAGAAATTTGACAATACCAGCGTGGGAGTGGAGGACCTGATATCCATAGGGACCATTGGTCTGATCAAGGCTATCAATACCTTTAAGCCTGACAAGAACATTAAGCTGGCCACCTATGCGTCACGGTGCATTGAGAATGAGATACTGATGTATTTGCGGCGCAACAATAAAACACGTCTGGAAGTATCCATAGACGAGCCGTTAAATGTGGATTGGGATGGAAATGAACTTCTGTTGTCTGATATTCTGGGAACTGATGAGGATGTGATCTACCACGACATCGAGGACGAGATCGAAAAAAGCCTGTTAAACAATGCGATCAGCCGTCTAAACCCAAGGGAGAGAAAGATTGTGGAGCTGAGATACGGCCTTACCAATGAGGACGGGGAGGAGATGACACAAAAAGAAGTGGCGGACTTGTTAGGCATTTCACAGTCCTACATCTCCAGACTGGAAAAGAAGATCATGAAGCGTCTGAAAAAAGAAATTGTAAGATTTGAATAAGCAGAAAAAGTCAGCAGTCAGGCTGGCTTTTTTTGTTGGGATCCGGGCTTGCCTTATGGAGAAAAATGAGCTACATTGTTATTATACCATAATGTGGAAATTGCCCTGCTCTTGGCAGGTTCCATAAGGGGGGAAACAGACAGATGGAAAAGCAGGTTTGGGGAAATGAAAGAGACGCCATATTTCAGGACCAGCTGGATGAGGGGATCAGGTACAGACTGAAGGAACAGGAGATTGAAGAATTTTACAAATGGTTCAGCCGGACGGTTCTGGAGGGAAAGTCCAGAGTATTAAAGGGCATGGTTGGTTCCAACCTAAAGGAAGAAACCGTGCTTCAGACCGGGCCTGGAAGCATACATATACTGGCCGGGCTTCAGGATCTAAGGCTGCTGTACTCCGCCGTATCAAAATTGGACATGACTGAAAATTTGATCCTTTTCTTTGACCAAAAGGATTTCTGGGCAGTTCCAAAGAGGGCGCTGGGAGAGGAAAAGGAGGCCGCCGCCTGGTTTGAACAGTTAAGGTGCAGATGTGAGGAGGGAAAGCAGGCACGTATTTCCATGAGTAAGACAGAGCAGCAGCGGGAAGGGAAAAAGGGTTTCAGGTGATACGCAGATAGACATTCGATGTCCGGGTGATGCGGTGTTTGAAAGAAAGGAGAAGATCATAATGGGAAAAGGTAAAATAGCAGCAGTGATCCTGCTGGCAGCCATGATGGCATCAGCGCCGGCCAGTGCCTATGGCTTTGAGATGAAAGGCGAGTACTACGAGATCAGCTGTCAGGAGGCGGGCGCCTTTATGTTTGACGGCACCACGGTAAAGGCGGGTACTACGGGACAGCTGGTACTGTCCAAACTGGAGAGCAGCTGGGCTTCAGAGAGTTCCATCAGGACCACGGACATAGGCGTTATAACGGCAAAGGTGGTAACCGGGGACAGCGGACTGAATGTGATCGAGTATACGGCCAAAGCCCCCGGCAAGGCACAGCTGATTGTGGTGGTGGAGAGCGGCGCTGCTGTAAACATGGGCACGTTCTATGTAACTGCTGCACAAGACGGAGACATGGCTGCAGCGGGATGGGTACAGGAGAATGGACAGTGGAAATATAAGATGGGCGATGGCACATACAAAAACAATGGCTGGCTGGCGGACCAGGGGAAATGGTACTATCTGGGACAGGACGGTGTGATGTATGCCGGCCGGTGGATCCAAGAGGGGGAATGGTGGTATTATCTGGGTGCGGACGGCGCCATGATGACGGACACGGTGACACCGGACGGTTACAGGGTGAACGCATCCGGAGTCTGGGAGCAGTGAGCGCTGAAGGATCACATCAGTGAGGGAAAACAATATATGACCCGTAGAAGGAAATAAAAATCAATACACCTGGCAGATGGGGGTGCTGTCAACAGTCAACCCCGTCTGTCAGGTGTATATTACGATCAGATATCATATAGGTGTTACATTGTGCAGATCACTTCATCTGTACCATATTATCTTTGATCTTAAAGCTTCCGAAACTTCGGATAAAACTGGAAATACGGCTGAAGCCATATTGTTTTACATCAAAGGATGGGAAAATTTTCTTCAGCTCATCATGGACAATGCTCAGGTTGTCCACATGGCCGTTGTT
Organism: Clostridium sp. FS41; assembly: GCF_000954015.1. Lineage (NCBI taxonomy): Bacteria > Bacillati > Bacillota > Clostridia > Eubacteriales > Clostridiaceae > Clostridium > Clostridium sp. FS41. Next base: position 294,148 of record NZ_JYHN01000067.1, on the reverse strand, counting down.
CTCCCTGATCATGCGTGCAATGGCCTTTTCCACCTCTGCCTTGGAAATGCTGGCGCTTTTTTCCTGTACAAAAAATCCGCCGTGAAGCTTGACCACCTGGAAGTCGTTGTTGTCCAGGCTTTCCAGAAAGGTGGAAAGCTTGGAATATCCGTAGTTCCTTACATCAAAGTCAGAAAACCGCTTGGTGAGAAAGTTGCCCACCCGGGCCAGGATGATCGGCTGGTTCTGGCTGTTGTTCTCAATAAGAAGCTTGGTGATGGCTTTCTGGATCTCGTCAATGCTGGTAATGGTTTTCTGGTTTTCAATCACGGTGGCTTCCGGCGCATCATCGGAGGATATGATCTCCAGCAGCTTAAAGGTGTCGCAGGCAGCCCGGAAGGGCTTGGGGGTTTTCTGCTCCCCAATCCCCATGACGAACATCCCGGCCTCCCTAAGCCTCTGGGCCAGCTTGGTAAAGTCAGAGTCGCTGGATACAAGGCAGAAGCCGTCCACATTGCCGGAGTACAGGATGTCCATGGCGTCTATGATCATGGCTGAATCCGTGGCATTCTTTCCCGTGGTGTAGCTGTACTGCTGGATGGGGTTTACAGACCAGTCTAGCAGCACGTTCTTCCAACTGCGCTTTTCATTGTCAGTCCAGTCGCCGTAGATACGTTTGTAGGTGGCGATCCCCTGGTCGTTTACTTCATCCAGGATATACTTGATATACTTAGGCGAAACATTGTCCGCGTCAATTAATACTGCAAATCTTCTTTCACTCTGTTCCATAGATATGTTCACTTTCTGTCCGGTTATGTTTTAAGAATAGGATGGAATTTCTTAACATATTAAGTGTAACACATCATGGGAGGGGCTTCAAGAAAAAGTGTACGACAAGAATGCACATTTTCATCTTTCACTCCGATTGTGACGTTGCCTGTTAAATAGATGAGGAATAACAAATCAACTTAAATAGGTCTTCATGCTCTTTAAGGCGTTCTTTTCCAGACGGCTTACCTGAGCTTGGCTGATATGGATCTCCTCAGCCACCTCGGTTTGGGTCTTGCCCTCAAAGAACCGCATGTCTATAATGTGGCGTTCCCTTTCCGGCAGGCGCTTCATGGCCTCCACCAGGGACAGATCCTCCACCCAGTTTTCCTCCAGATTCTTTTTATCGCTGATCTGGTCCATAACGTAAAGAGGGTCGCCTCCGTCCGTGTATACGGGCTCATAAAGGCTGACCGGTGTCTGTATGGCATCCAGGGCATAGGTGATATCTTCCTTGGATACCCCTATTTCCTGGGCGATCTCCATCAGGGTGGGTTCCTTGGCATTTGTCCTTGTAAGCTGTTCCCTTGCGTACAATGCCTTATATGCCGTATCCCTGAGAGAGCGGCTTACGCGGATGGAATTGTTGTCCCTCAGGTATCTGCGGACCTCTCCCAGGATCATGGGAACCGCATAGGTAGAGAATTTTACATTCTGTGTTATATCGAAATTGTCAATGGCTTTGATGAGTCCGATACAGCCGATCTGGAACAGGTCGTCAATGTTTTCCTGACTGTTGGAAAACCTTTGAATTACACTCAATACCAGGCGCAGGTTCCCTTTGATATACTGCTCCCTGGCATCTTTATCTCCATTCAGTATCCTTTGAAATAACTCCTCTTTTTCTTCATTGCTCAGTAAAGGCAGTTTGGCGGTATTGACTCCGCAAATCTCAACTTTGTAGCCCGACATAATCCTTACCTCCGTTATAATGCCATCCACCCTGACATAAAAAAATGGCAGGGCTGTACTGGATGAATCTGCTATAACGAAATGATGTACTGATTCGGAGGGTTTTATACGATTTAGGGGCAGAAAAAGATTTCCATTTTTTGCACATGAGGAGAGGAAAATCTGGAATTTTGTTTAAAATCAGGCACTTTCAGGGGGTTTATCTTTTCGTGGGATGATGGAAAGGATATTATTAACCTTAAAACTACTGTTAAAAAAGCGATACAAAAGAAAAACCAATAAAAAAACAAGAAACCAAAGCCGCCGTGTCCGCTGGTTGATTCACCAGCAGGCGCGGCGGCATTTTCTGTCTCATCATTCTGTTCTATCATTCCATATCCATCATCCATCCCCATTTCCCGCCGCACTTTTTTCGGCAGCAAAGGGAGCTTTTCGGCAGCAGAGAGATCTAAGCGATTTCCGAGGTGAACTGCTTTGGCTCGCTGCCCTTGGAGACCAGATAAACCTTGATGCAGTCAGGTGTGGAATTCATGGCATAGCGCGCCATGTCTTCGGGAGGGACCACCATACCATCGCAGGCCCATTTGACATACATATTGGACGCTCCGTGGGCATTAAAGGCCAGCGCGTAAAGGCACTCATCTGTGAGTACATGTTCACCGAAACGGTTGGAAATGTAATCTTTATAATAATTATATGTCTGATTGTAGATGGATTCCAGAAGGCAGTTCTGGCCTTCCAGATGGCAGGCCTGAGTAAAAAAAGGCTGGTTCAGCTTGGCTTTTTCATAGATACTCAGAAGATAGGCGTAAAAGCCGCTTGCTTCAATGATCCTTTTTTCACCCCGCAGTGTCCTGTGAAAAATCCAAAATATCAAATCATTTTTATCCAGAAAGTGATTATAAAATGTCTGCCGCCCTGTGCCCACACGTTTCACAATATCGGTGACCGTTACCTTGCTCAATGGTTTTTCATTGCTTAGTTCAATTATTGCATCAGCAAACAGCTTCTTTACGTCAATGGCCATAAAAATCCCCTCTGTGTGTATTATTTCTTTTCTCCAAAGAGTCAGATTAATGATTCGGAATCTGTTGTGAAATTCAAGAAAGGTAAAACAGAATAATAGGTTTTAGGATACTCTCTTCCACCATAATAATCTATATTTGGAAAAAGTCAATATGTGCGTTCTTACATTTTTCCTCTTGGATTCTCTGCCGCGGGGAGGGGGCCTAAACGATAATAAATTCACAATTACTATGAAAGCAGCCGGAAAAGAGCTATTTGCCGTTGAATTTTCAGCACTGATACACATGTAATAATTTGTCCATATTTAGACAAAAATAGTCAATAGTCCATATTTGTACGGTATTTACTGATTATAAATTCAAATATGAATATTTTTGGGATATAATTCAATTAATAAAAAATTAACAAACAGAAACACACAGCATATTGTCTGTAAAATGTTGAATTGTTTAACTATTTTTGTGCAAAACAGGAGGGGTACAATGGGGAAGTTAGCAGTTGAAATTGACAAAGAACAGGCGGAAAAATACCGGAAGCAGGGGCTTTGGGGTGATGCTACCTTGATGGACTACTGGCTGCTGTCAGTGAGATCTTATCCTGACAAGGCCATGGTTGCAGATGACCAGGGCTCGTCATATACATACAGGGAATTGGACCAGGCATCCGACCGGCTGGCAGCTTACTTAAAGACAGAATGTAAACTGGAGGAAGGGGACATTGTTTCCGTCCAGCTGCCCAACTGGACGGAGTTTACCCTGATCCTCATTGCCTGCCTGAAGGCAGGAGTTGTGGTCAATCCGCTGCTTACCGGTTTCAGGGAGAGCGAACTGATCCACCGGTTGTCAAAATGTTCTTCCAAACTGATCTTTGTTCCGGGTGAGTTTAGAAATTACGATCATGTGGAACTGGCACAGAAGGTGGCTGAAAGTGTTCCCAGTCTGAAAAAGATTGTGATCGTGGACAAGCATGCTCCTTACGGCAAAGAGGAGGGAAAATGGGACCATCTCTCAGACATCCTGGAAAGGGATGCACTGCCCGCAGCGTATTGCCGGGGCGAGGCCGATGACGTGGCAATTGTTCTGTTCACATCCGGTACAGAGAGCGTTGGAAAAGGCGTGATGCTGACCCACAATAATCTTATAGCCAATATGAAGGGCTATATATCCATGACGGATCTGCACAGCTTTGACTCCATGATCATGCCGGTTCCCCTGTCCCATGCCACCGGATTGATGTACGGCGTCATCGTCCCCTTTATAACCGGAATGACCAGCGTGCTCCTGGAACGGTATACCGTGGACCGGTGCCTGGATATGATCCAGCAGGAAAAGTGCACGGTGATCGAGGGGCCTACTGTAATTGCATATGATGTCATGCGCCGGATCGAGGAACGGCCTGACGTGGATATCTCTTCCCTCCGGTTCTTTTACTGCGGAGGAGCGCCCATCCCACGTACCCTGGTAGAGAAAGCATTAAAAAAGGGGATCAAGGTGCTGGGGGTTTACGGATCCACGGAGAGCGCCCCGCACTGTATTGTCTCCCCCTATTTCCCCACTGAAAAAGTGCTGACAACAGACGGCCTGCCCGTACCGGGCACCGAGATTAAGGTGGTGGATGAACGGGGCAATCAGGTAGGACCCTGGGTGGAGGGTGAGGAACTGTCCAAAGGTCCCGGTGTGTTTATGGGATACATTGATGAGCCGGAGATGACAAGTGCTGCCATTGATGAGGAAGGATGGTACCACAGCGGGGATCTCTGCATCATGGATGATGATGGATTTATACGTATTACAGGCAGGAAAAAGAACATTATCATCCGGGGCGGGGAGAATATCAGCAGCGTGGAGATAGAAGGTATCCTGATGCTGCATGAAAATATCATTGAGGCGGCCGTGGTATCCTATCCTGATGACCGTATGGGGGAAAAGGCCTGCGCGTACCTGGTGTTAAAGGATAAGGATAAACCAATGGACCTGGCGCAGATACAGGCCCATATGGAAAAGAACGGGACCGCAAAATATAAATGGCCGGAGCGGCTGGAATTCATAGACAGCCTGCCCAGGACGGAAACGGGAAAGGTACAGAAATTTAAGCTAAGGGAAGACGTCAGACGGAAGATAAAATGCGAGGCAAAACATATGGAGGTCAAATGATTCCGGAAAGACAAAATTATACAACGGCCTGTATGACCAGCCGCCGCCCGCCCATGCACAGCAGTCATCCGGTATTTTACCGGTGTGAAAGCTGCGGCAGCGTAAGCATAGAGTATGGAGGATGTCCGCTCACTGGATCCAAGTGCGGGTGCAATGGAACGCGCCTGCGCCTGGAGACGCCTGGTCCGGATGAGGAGGACAGGACCCATATTCTCTCCTATGTGTTTTTTGGAGGGGCGCAGCATAACGCGGTCCGGATCTCGGTTGGAGGCGGAAGCCATCCAATGACAGAGGAGCATCGGATCGAGTGGATTTATTTACTTACCTACGAAGGAGGGCAGATGAAATTTTTGGATACATCTTTAAAGGCTCAGGCTGTATTTGCCATGGCCGGAAACGATGCTTATTCATACTGTGATCGCAGTATTTGCCGTATGGGACGTGAACATTGTCAGTTCCAGTGCAAGAGAGGCTGGGAAGTCTATGCATACTGCAGCCTTCATGGCTTAAGACATCTTGTACTGTGACCGTGTGATTCCAAGAAGATAAGGAGAGTGAAAAGACATGAAGAAACTGTATACCCCAGCCATGATCGGAGCTCTGCAGCTTAAAAACAGGATGGTAATGGCGCCTATGGTGGATGGGTATAGTGAAGGGGGAATGCCTACAGCGCGCAGCCTGGAATATTTCCGGGTCCGCGCAGCAGGAGGGATCGGCCTTGTGATCGTAGGCAATATCCATGTGGATCCCACCCACAGGCATGTTATGCCCGGGTTTAATCTGTATGAGGACTGTTTTACAGAAAAACTCCGTCCGCTGGTACAGGTGATCCATGATGGGGGAGCCAAAACCTTTGCCCAGCTGATCCACCAGGGAAGGTATGCGAAATCCAGGGATTATATAGACGGGGTGCAGGCAGTGGCGCCATCAGCTGTTTTTACGCGGATGACCGGGGAGACCCCGAGGGAACTTTCAGTAGATGAGATCCTGGACCTGGAACAGGCATTTGCCCGGGCAGCCGGACGGGCGGTGGAGGCCGGTTTTGACGGGATAGAGATATGTACTAATTCGGGATATTTGTTTGGACAGTTCCTATCCCCCCTGACCAACCTGCGCACGGATCAGTATGGCGGTTCCCTGGAAAACAGGGCTTTGTTCCTGGTGGAAACCATTGGGGCTGTGCGCGGGCAGGTGGGAAAGGATATTCCGGTCACGGTACGCATGGGCGGGAGTGATTTTGTCCCGGGAAGCAATACCAACAAGGAGGCGTGCCGGATCGCCGCTATGCTGGAACAGGCAGGCGCGGATGGGATCAGTGTCACCGGAGGATGGCATGAGAGCGGTGTGCCCCAGGTAACCATGGACCTGCCCCACGGTGTATTCAGCTATCTGGGGAGGAACATACGCCGGTCGGTTTCAATTCCGGTGATGATGGGCAACCGCATGAATGCCCGGACAGCGGAGGAACTGGTGGAGCGGGGGGATGTGGACTTCGCCGTGTTTGGCCGGCCTCTGCTGGCGGACCCTGAGCTTCCCCGCAAGGCATCGGAGGGAAGGGTGGAGGACATCAGGCCCTGTGTGGGATGCAACCAGGGATGTCTGGACCATTCCATGAGCGGAAAGAGTATTGAATGTCTCTGCAATGCCGAGTGCGGCAGGGAAAGTCTGCTCAGGGATGAAAACGGCCTCCTGCCCACTGAAAAAAAGACGGACCATCCAAAGAAGATCCTGGTAATCGGCGCCGGTGTGGCCGGAATGGAATTCTCCAGGGTGGCCTCTCTGAGAGGACACAGGGTTGTCATATGGGAAGAAGGACCGTGCTGTGGAGGCCAGCTGCGGCTGGCGGCCGTTCCCCCTGCCCGCCATGATTTTGATTACCTGGCGGATTATCTGCAGTCTGCCTGTATAAAGGCGGGGGTACGGTTCTGTTTTAACACCAGGGCGGATGCGCAGTCAGTATTTCGCGCAGTGAAGGAACAAGGATTTGACCATGTTGTGACAGCTACCGGAGCACGTCCTGTAAGGCCGGGAGTTCCGTCTGAAGAAGGCGCTCACATTGTGCAGGCCTGGGATGTGCTTAAGAAACATGCAGATACAGGCTCGGATGTGGTGGTCGTGGGCGGCGGCGCGGTGGGGATTGAGACAGCCATCCTGCTGGGGGAGGAAGGGACATTGACCCCTGAAGCCCTCCGGTTCCTTACCCTGTACAAGGCAGAGCCCCAGGAAGCGCTGTATGAGATGCTTAACAGCGGCAGCAAAAAGGTCACTGTTGTGGAAATGCTTGATAAGGCGGGAAGGGATATTGGCAAGACGACCCGCTGGATTATGATGGACCGGCTGAGAAAGCTGGGGGTCAGGATCTGCACAGGCACCCGTCTCACGGAGATAAAAAGGGACAGAGTAGTGGTGGAAGGGCCTGATGGAGCAGAGGAGATCCCTGCTGATACGGTGGTCCTTGCCATTGGGTCAAAAGCGGACCGTGGCCTGTATGAGGAGATAGAGAAAGAGTTTCATGAGGTTTCCTTGATCGGTGATGCCTGCACGCCCGGAAAGGCCATGGACGCCCTCAGGGAGGCATACGATCTGGGGATATCCATGAATTGAATCTGATAAAAAAAGGAAAGCATAAATATGACAGAAAATGTTTTTTCCGGTTTGACAATACTTGACCATACCCGATACCTGCTGGGCGGTTATGCGACTCAGGTTTTTGCAGACCTGGGTGCGGATGTGATCAAAATTGAAGAAATATCAAGGGGTGATCTGTGCCGTAGCGATGATCCAAAGATCAATGGTGTCAGCCACTATTTTTCAGCGCTGAACCGCAATAAAAAGAGCCTGTCCCTGAACCTGAAGAGCAAAGCAGGCAGGGAAGCATACTTCCGTCTTTTGGAGCGGGCGGATGTGGTGATTGAAAACTTCCGTCCCGGAGTCATGGAACGTCTGGGAATTGACTACAGCCATGAGAAGGAGATCAGGCCCGATATCATACACTGTTCCCTGACCGGCTTTGGGCAGGATGATCCCAGAAGCCTGATGGCATTTCACGATATCAATTTCCAGGCCCTCAGCGGTTATCTCTCCCTGAACGGAGGAAAGACCAGCCCGATCCATCTGGTGGATCTGTCCACGGCCATGGTTGCGGTCCAGAGTATTATGGCGGCGCTTTTACAGAGAAATGGGACAGGTAAGGGGGCGTTCTGCGACATCCGTATGTTTGATTCGTTTGTCTGGTGGAATTCCATACTGGATGCCAGGTACCAGTTTTCAGGCAGCCGGCTGACCGCGGATACGCTGGACTTCCCGGTCCTGGCTTACAACGTGTACGAGACAGCGGACAGCGGAAAGATATCCGTGGGTATGCTGGAGGACAAATTCTGGGATACCTTCCTTTCCCTGAACGGTCTGGAAGAATTAAAGCCATTTAAGCTAAGCCATCCCGGGGAGGCCAGAGAAGCCTTTGATACAATGGAGCAGCTGTTTAAAAGCCGGACAACGCAGGAATGGAAGAAATGGCTGGAGGACAAGGACATATGCGCCATGTGGGTCATGGATAAGACGGATGCCGTCAATTACATATTGGAACAGGATACGGGACTGATGGAATACTGCGATTTCCCATGTACGGGTGAAACACTTCAGACACGGATACCGCAGCTTATAAGTTCCATTCCCGTATCCCTGAAACATGCGGCGCCCGCCCCCAAACTGGGGGAGCACAATGCTGCGATCTTAAAAGAACTGGGATACTCGGACGAGGAAATATTAAACATGTCTGAAACAGGAGCCTGCGGAACCATTGGAGTTATGGGGCCGGGGCCGGAACCACTGGAGGAGGAGTCTCTGGCTGCGGAGCCGCTGGATCCGCCTGGTGTTTCCGGCAGAAGAACGGGATTAACAAATTTGTAAGAATAATCAAACAAAAATAGGAGGAATAAAAGAATGTTAAACGACCAGAGGATCAGTGAGAAAGAACTGTACGAACTGAGGATGAAGATCCGCCATGTAGTTGAAAACGATATGGAAGCCCTTTCCGCGGAAATGGAAAAAAGTAATGTTTATCCGCCGGAGATGTGGGAGATCGGTAAGAAAAACGATATGTTCCGCCTTTCCCTTCCCACCCAGTACGGCGGCATGGGCTTGTGCCTGGAGCAGTACTTTACAGTGTTGGAGGAGATCGGAAGGGGCAACCAGGCGATCCGCATGTTTTTCCATGTAGCAAACGGACTGAGCTGGGAGATCATGGCGGAGCACGGCACAGAGGAAATGAAGAATGAGTACCTTCCCAAAATGGGGACCGGTGATTTCTTTGTGGCCTTTGCCCTCACCGAGCCTGACTGCGGTTCCGGCGTTGACATCCGCAGCACAGCCGTAAAGAGAGGGGACAAATGGGTCCTGAACGGGCGCAAGACCCTGATATCCTTTACAGATATCTGCGATGCGTACTATATCATCGCTGTTTCAGATGAAGGAAAACGTAAAAAGGGCGGCCATACGGCGTTCTATGTTCCGGCTGACACAAAGGGCCTGAGAGTAGAGAACATGCCTCATATGATGGGCTGCAGGGGCACAGGACATGGGGATGTGATTATGGAAGACATGGAGATACCGGATGAGTACCGTCTGGGAGCGGAAGGGGAAGGACTCACCGTATTCCTTCATGCCCTGGCCGTATCCCGTGCATCCATTGGCGTCTGCCTGCTGGGACTTTCACAGCGTATGCTGGAACTGGCCATTGCCAGGGCAAAGGACAGGGTCACCTTTGGAAAAGCGCTGATCCAGCGCCAGGCCGTGCAGCAGATGCTGGCAGATATGGCCACGCAGGTCCATGCACTGCGGCTGCTGGTACGGGACTGCGCCCAGAAAGCGGACAGGGGTGAGGATATAGAAATGATCTCATCCATGATGAAGCTTCACGGAATTGATACGGTCCGCACCGTGTCGGACGGCTGTCTGGAAATCTTCGGCGGGATCGGATACTTTGAGGACAATCCTTACGGGCCGGTGGAACGCCTGTACCGGGATGCCCGCGCCATGTGGTTTGAGGAAGGCCCCCGCACGGTTCAGCGCCTTACTCTGGTCCGCAAAGTAATCGATGCGGACGGGGAGATAAGGACATCCAATTACTGCTGATTGTAAGATGACAAAGAGAGGTATTCCGACTATGAAACCATTAGAAGGCATTAAAGTTATTGAACTGGCAGAATATGTGGCTGTTCCCGGAGCACCGCGGCTGCTGGCTGACTGGGGCGCAACCGTGTATAAGATCGAGCGGCCCCAGGGGGATCCCAGCAGACATTTAGGGCCGTCATTTAAGATGATCGATTTTATGAAGGAAGATTATAATCACTGCGTGGATATGATGGTGGGCGGAAACCGGCAATATATCTGCCTGGATCTGAAAAAGCCGGAGGGAATGGAGGCGCTGCATAAACTGCTGGAAACAGCGGATGTGTTTGCCACCAGCTGGCGCCAGAAGGCCCTGGATAAACTGCATCTGGATTACGAATCACTGAAGGAAAAATACCCCGGGCTGATCTACGCCCAGGTTACAGGATACGGCGACCGCGGTCCGGAAAAAGATAATCCGGGCTATGACACCATTTGTTATGCGGCCAGGGGCGGTTGGTTCCGCTCCCTGCCCCAGGAGGGAGACGCCCCCATGAACTGGCCCAACGCCCTGGGGGATCTTCCCACTTCAGTGGCCCTTGCGGCAGGCATCTGCGGGGCATTGGTGAAAAAGGCAAAAACAGGGCTGGGGGACCGTGTATTTATCAGCCTGTACCACACCGCCCTGTATTTCCTGACAGTGGGGATCGTGACCAGTACATATGACAATCATTATCCCAGCTCCAGAAAGAACCCGCCCAGCCCTCTCAACAACACATATCCCACCAGGGACGGCGGATGGATCTATTTGTGCATGCCGGTTTATGACGCTGAATTCAACAAATGTATGGATCTGATCGAGAGGCCCGACCTGATCGGCTCCCCCGTGTACAGCAGCTATAACAAGGTGCTGGCAGAAGGGCGTGTCACGGAAGTGGTCAACCTCATTGAAGAAGGCTTTATGAAAAAGGATGCGGATGAGTGGGTACGGATTTTTAAGGAAAAAGATACGCCTGCCGGAAAATGTTTTACCGTGGATGACATACTGTCAGATCCTCAGGCATGGGAGAATGATTTCCTCAGAAAGATCCACTATGACAACGGGGTGGATGGTATTGTCACAGACACGCCTGTGCGTTTCCAGAGTATGGGACTTCCGCCCCTGGAACAGTCCAAACCCATCGGTTATCACACTGAGGAGATCCTCAGCCAGTACGGTTATACCCAGGAACAGCTGGATGAGATGAAAAGAAGCGGGGCTATCGTAGTGAAACACCATAACTGTGAATGATCTAATTTGAACTTGTGAGGTGAAGGAATATGGCAATGATTTATACGGAAGATCAGCTGTCTATCAGGGATTTGATTCGTGACTTTATGGCAAAGAGAGTGAAACCCTATCTGAGGGAACTGGATGATAAGGGAGAGTTTCCTCAGGATATTTACAGGGAAGCGTTTGAAATGGGGCTTCACTGTCTGCAGATACCGGAAGAGTTCGGCGGCGCCGGACTTGATTATGTGACCATGGCAGTGGCTCTGGAAGAAATGGGAAGATGTGATCCCGGCTTTGCCATCACCATGCTCAGCACATCCATGACCCTTAAGTGTATCCTGCTGGGGGGCAATGATGAGCAGAAACAGAGGGCGGCCGATATCTTAATACCAGGCGCCCATGGAAGCTTCAGCATGACGGAGCCAAATGCAGGTTCTGACACACTGAGCCTGCGCACCACGGCCCGCAGGGACGGGGATGATTACATACTCAATGGTACTAAATGCTTTGCCACCAACGGCGCATACAGTGATCTGTACGTGATTATCGCCACTGTGGACAGGTCTCTTGGCTCCAAGGGGACGGTGGCCTTTATGGTAGAGGGCGGTACACCGGGACTCAGCGTAGGCAAGCATGAAAACAAGATGGGACTCCGCCTTTCCAATACCTGTGACCTGTTCCTGGAGGACGTCAGGGTACCGGCTGCCAATATGCTGGGCTCAGTGGGCGATGGTATCAGGATCGCTTTGGGCGGCCTGGATACAGGGCGTATCTATAACGCTGCAGTGGCAGTGGGCATTGCCCAGAACGCACTGGAAGAAAGCGTGGCCTATGCAAAGACCAGGGAGCAGTTTGGAAAGCCCATCATAGAAAACCAGGCGATCCAGATGATGCTGGCAGATATGCAGATCGGTACCGAGGCAGGGCGGCAGCTGGTATTTGGCGCAATGCGCCTGCTGGACTCCGGTGTCAAGAGAGTCAGCATGGAGGCCTCCTGTGCAAAGACCTTCTGCAGTGACAATGCGGTGAAGGTCACCACAGATGCGGTGCAGATTTTTGGCGGCTATGGCTACAGCAAGGAATATCCCGTGGAGAAAATGATGCGTGATTCCAAGATATTCCAGATATTTGAGGGGACGAATCAGATCCAGCGCCTGGTGGTATCCAGGGAATTGGCAAAACTTTATTGAGATTTTACCAAGAGATGATAATGGTACTTAAGTGATAAAGTGAGGAGGATTTTGGTATGGCTATGAAGAGACCGTATGGCGGGGAGCAGCCGTATATAAAAATGGGGATGTTTAAGGTGCGTATTCCGTTTATCCATTGTAATCCCACATTTCCTGAGGCAATTCAGGGCATGTGTAACGGCGTATTGTGTTTTGGCGCAATATCCACGATCATGCTTTGTACAGGGGTGAGTGAGGAAGCTGCCTATGGGGCTGCATTTATCAGCACATTCCTTTATATTATCAATTCCCTGGCAGGAGATCCCACGGTGTGCGGGTGGATCATGCCCGCAGTGCCCCTTGTAATTGCGTTTTGCCAGGGATATCCGGCAGAACTTCAGGTCCAGGCCATGGCAGCACTGCAGCTGATGCTGGCGGCAATCTTCCTGTTCTTAGGCGGAACAGGGCTTGCTAAAAAGGTAATTGCCTTTGTCCCGCCCAGCATCAAAGGCGGCATTGTCCTGGGTGCGGCCATTGCTTCGATCTTTGGTGAATACAAGTCAGGCGGCCGTGTGGGAACCTATCCCATCACGATCATGGTATCCACGGTTGCAATGATCTTTTTGCTGTACAGCCCTGTTTTTAAGGGCTGGGTTAAAAAGGGGAATCCTGTGGCAAAGATGCTGGCAAGCTTTGGACTTGTACCGGCAGTTATCCTGGCAATGATCCTGGCTGCTCTCACCGGTGAGAGCCCCATGGAATTTTCCATCTTTCCTATTTTGACGATTCCGAATTTTGCAATCATGTTTAAAGAACTGTCACCGTTTTCCGTAGGATTTCCAAGTCCCGCCATATTGATTTCCGCCATTCCCACGGCATTTGCCATTTATATTGTTGCATTTGGCGACACCCTGGTGCTGAAGGAAATCGTCAGGGACGGAACCAAGTCAAGAGAAGATGAATACTGTGAGCTGAATGTAAACCGTGTAAGCATTACAGCAGGGTTGAGAAACCTGGTTCTGGGCCTGATCTGCCCCTTTGGGCCACTTGCATCCCCTTTGGGAGCGGCGTTCACCATCTCCATGCTTCAGGGGTATGAGGACCGCGGAGAGAAAGGATTCTACAGTGTGCACGGCGGCGCCATGTCGGGAAACTATATGCCGTTTATCACAATGATCTTTACACCGATCGTAAGCCTGGTGCGCCCCATTGCACCGATCTGTATGAGCCTTTGCCTGGTGTCCCAGGGATTTACCTGCACGGCCAGCGGTATCGGGCTGTGCCGGGACAAGTCGGACCTGGCCATTGCAGGAGCCATTGCGGCTGTCATGGTCGCCAGAGGCGCCGCTTGGGGATTTGCGGTAGGTATTGTATGCTACATATTTATTGCTTCCAGGGATAAGCGAAAGGATGATCTGTCATATAACAGGTCTGTGATCGCAGCGGAGGACGAGGAGGAGCGCAGAGCACAGGAATTAAGGGAAAAAGGTGCGGCAGCGTAAATCTGTTATAAAGATGAGGGATGAATTATGAATATATTAGTATGTATCAAACAGGTGCCGGATACAACGGAAATAAAAATAGACCCGGTGACCAATACATTGATCAGGGACGGCGTTCCCAGCATTGTCAATCCGTTTGACGGATACGCGCTGGAAGCAGCTGCACGCATCAAGGATGCCAACCCGGATACAAAGATAGTGGTGGTGTCCATGGGCCCCAATCAGGCAACGAATGCGTTAAAGGAATGCCTCGCCATTGCAGCGGACAAGGCATATCTGGTTTCAGACCGGGCCTTTGGGGGATCGGATACACTGGCTACCAGCTATATTCTGTCACACACCATCAGGAAGATCGAGGAGACAGAGGGAAAATTTGACGCTATTTTCTGCGGCAAGCAGGCGATTGACGGGGATACGGCCCAGGTGGGGCCTGAGATCGCGGAGCATCTTGGTCTGCCCCAGGTGACCTATGCTCTGGAGGCGGAGGCGGAGGGAAACACCTTCCGGGTTTTGAAAGAAGGGCCGGACTACAATATGATGATCGGCATTACCATGCCGTGTCTGATCACATTTACCAAGCCTGGTTTTGACCCGCGTTACCCTTCCATTAAGAGGAAGATGGCGGCCAACCGCGCAGTGATCCCTGTTCTCACTGCCGCGGATCTGCCGGATATTGACCTTACACGGGCAGGGCTTAAAGGTTCGCCTACCAAGGTGAAGAAATCCTTCTGCCCGGAACGCAAAAAAGGCGGAGTCATCATTAAGGAGGACAGTGACCAGGCATCGGCAGCCAAGCTGGTTCAGATGCTTAGCGCTGCCTGCCTGATATAAGGAGGAGGGGATACCGCAGATGGACGCAAAGACAAAGGATTTATGGGTATTGATTGAGACAAAGGAAGACGGGACTCCGAGAAAAGTGGGGCTGGAACTGCTGAACCCGGGCCGCAGACTGGCTGATAAGCAGGAGGGAAAGCTGGTGGCCGTGGTGATCGGCTGCCGGACAGAGGCTTCGGTTCAGGCAGCGGGAGAATACGGAGCGGACGAGATCATTGTTGTGGATTCCGAGGAGTTTAAGGAGTACTCCACGGACGCTTATACGGCTGCCCTTACATTTCTCATAGAGAAATATGGACCCACCACCATGCTCATCGGTGCAACGCCCACGGGCCGTGACCTGGGCCCCAGGCTTTCCTGCCGCTTAAAGACCGGGCTGACCGCGGACTGCACCAGTCTGGATGTGGATGCGGAGACCGGCAACATGGCCTGGACACGTCCTGCATTTGGAGGAAACCTGATGGCAACCATTCTATGTCCGGACTGCCGGCCGCAGCTGGGTACGGTCCGCCCCGGGGTTTTTAAAAAGCCGGAAGCAGGGATTTCCAGGGCCGGGATCATAAAAGAGGTGTATTCTTTCCCCAAAGAAAAGATCCGGACCACTGTCCTTGAGATCATCCGGGAGGCGGCCAGCGAGGTGGTAGACCTGGAAGGGGCTGAGATCATTGTATCAGGGGGCCGCGGACTGGGCGGACCGGACGGGTTTAAGCTTATGCGTACTCTCGCGGATGTGCTGGGCGCAACCGTGGGCGCTTCCAGGGCGGCAGTGGATGCGGGCTGGATCAGCCACTCCCATCAGGTGGGACAGACCGGCAAGACCGTTGCCCCAAAGATTTACATTGCCTGCGGCATTTCCGGCGCCATCCAGCACATGGCGGGCATGAGCGGGGCTGACTGCATTATCGCCATCAACAAGGATCCGGAAGCTCCCATATTCGGCATCGCAGACTACGGCATTGTGGGAAACCTGTTCGAGGTAGTGCCCGTGATAACGGAGGAGATCAAAAAAGCCAGAGCGTAATATGGGTACATGGCGGCTCATATATTGTAAAAAAAGATATGAGGTTTCCATGCAGACCATAACAAAGTACACAGTGACAGAGCAGATGGAATATCAGGGCACGCCTGTGGTAAACTGCCGGATCTATTATCCCGGGTTTACCAGCACCTGCAGCCGGGAGGCGGCGGCATCCATCAGCGGATTCTACCGATCCATGGCGGAGGAGAAAAGGAGGCACTGTCAAGACAGCCTGTATCCCCAGGCGGTAACGGATTACCAGTACGGCAAAAGCAATGGGTATCCCTTTTTTTCCTATGAGTTTATCATGGGGTATCAGGTGACCTACAACCATGACTGTATTGTCAGCCTGTATTTGGACCAGTATGAATTCACGGGAGGAGCTCACGGAATGACGGTGCGTACATCCCAGACCTGGGATTTTGAAACAGGCAGGCAGCTGCGTCTGGGGGACTTCTTTATGGACGATCCCGGATATGTGGAAGCGATCCAAAACTGGATCGAATACGAGATCGCCCAGCGGCTGAAGGCTGATCCATCCACCTATTTTGACAATTACCCTGAATTGCTGCGAAGTACCTTCCAGGCGGAGAACTTCTATCTCACGCCCCAAGGGATCGTGCTTTACTACCAGCACTATGATATCGCTCCCTATTCCAGCGGGCTTCCCCAATTTCTTCTGCCTTTTGGGGAAATGGAGCAAAAGGCGGCTGACGGGACAGAGGATCATTAAATTCGGTCAGCCAAATAGAAATATGGGTGAAACAGAAATATAAACAAAACAGAAATATATACAAAACGGAAATATGAGCGATAGAGAAAACAGCGCCGGGATGGGGATCCGGGCGCTGTTTTGGATGCAGTTTTAAATTTGGCGAGAACCGCCTAAAATCTCTTTTACATACAGAGGGAGATGGGACAGGGGACTGCGGCTCACCGCTCCTGTAATGTGTTTTTCCGATATAAGATCAATAATCCCTTGAGCAAAAGGGCATCGTCCACAATGATCTTATGGCGGCAGAGCGGGGTGATGAATTTGGCCAGTCCGCCGGTGGCGATCACTGTGGGCTCTTCTCCAAGTTCCGCTTCCATGCGGTCCAAAATGCCATCGATCATATCCACATTGCCGTACACGATCCCGGATCTCATACAGTCAATGGTATTCTTGCCAATGACGTGGCCGGGGACCTCCAGGCTGATATAGGGCAGCTGCGCTGTCTTGCTGCTCAGGGAATTTAAGGATACCTTAAGTCCGGGAAGGATGACTCCTCCGATGTAATTTCCCTTCTTGTCCACGGTGCACAGAGTGGTGGCGGTACCCATATCGATGACGATAAGAGGCAGGGGATGTTCATGGCTGGCGGCCACGGCATCTACGATCTGGTCGCTTCCCACTGTCTTTGGGTTGTCCATGATAATATTCATGCCGGTCTTCATGCCGGAGCCCACAAGAAGGGGAAGGATCCCGGTCACTTTTTCCACAGCGCTTAAAATAGTGGAATTAAGGGGAGGGACCACGGAGGAGAGAATGGCTCCCTCAATGGTGGAAATATCGATCTGGTGCATTTCCAAAATGTTCTTAAAACTCACAGCGTATTCTGTATCGGTCCGTCCCTGATCCGTGGTGACCCGCTCGATAAAATATGTTTTTTCTTCGTCTATGCCGCCGATCACGGTGTTTGTATTGCCCATATCAATGGCTAAAATCATTGGGGGGAACTCCTTTCCATTGGAAAAAATATGTGATATACTTTATCATGGATTGTAACATAGAAAAACGGGAAAGACAACCAGAGGATCGCATGGAGGATGATATGTTAAAAGGAAAGACCGTTCTTCTTGGAGTGACAGGAAGTATAGCAGCTTATAAGATTGCCGGCCTGGCAAGCATGCTGGTAAAGCAGGGGGTAAAGGTGCATGTGCTCATGACAGAGAATGCCACTAATTTCATCAACCCCATTACATTTGAAAGTCTCACAGGGAACAAATGCCTGGTGGACACATTTGACCGCAACTTTGAGTTCAGCGTGGAGCACGTGGCCCTGGCAAAACAGGCGGACGTGGTGATGGTGGCCCCGGCTTCCGCCAATGTCATTGGCAAGATCGCCCACGGCATTGCGGACGATATGCTGACTACCACGATCATGGCGTGCAGGTGCAGAAAGATCATAGCCCCTGCCATGAATACCAATATGTATGAGAACCCTATTCTCCAGGATAACCTGGAGATCTGCCGCGGGTATGGGATGGAGGTTATCGACCCGGCCTGCGGTTATCTGGCCTGCGGGGATATCGGGGCCGGAAAGATGCCGGAGCCGGAGGTGTTATATCAATATATCCTGCGGGAGGCAGGCTATCCAAAGGACCTGGCAGGGAAGAAGATCCTTGTGACAGCCGGTCCCACCAGGGAGGCCATGGATCCGGTGCGCTACATTACCAACCATTCCACCGGCAAGATGGGATATGCCATTGCCCGGGTTGCGGCGTACCGCGGTGCCCAGGTCACCCTGGTAAGCGGTCCCGTGGACATGGCGCCGCCCCTGTTTGCAGATGTGGTGGCAGTGGAGAGCGCCAGACAGATGTTTGAGGCGGTCACTTCACGCAGCCGGGAACAGGATATTATTATCAAGGCAGCTGCAGTGGCTGATTACAGGCCGGCCTCGGTGGGAACTGAGAAAATAAAGAAAAAGGACAGCGATCTTTCCATTGCCCTGGAGCGCACGGACGATATCCTTGGCTGGCTGGGCAGCCACCGCAGGGAAGGGCAGTTTTTGTGCGGATTTTCCATGGAAACCCAGAATATGCTGGAAAACTCAAGGGCAAAGCTTAAGAAAAAGCATATTGACATGATCGTTGCCAATAACCTGAAGGTGGAGGGCGCGGGATTCGGCACGGATACCAATGTGGTCACGATCATCACAGAGAAGATGGAAAAGGAGCTTCCCATGATGTCCAAGGAGGAAGTGGCGGATTCCCTTCTCAGTGAGATCTGCGGCTGAAGCGTATTGCCATGGGATGTGAGAGGATAAGCCTTGACTTATGGTCATATTCATAATAAAATAAAAAATTAGACTTAAAAAGTGCATTGGAACAAATACTAAAAAATGGAGGACAAAAACTTGTCAAAGATAGATGACCAGTTGGCAGAAGAGATTAAAAAGCGGAGGACATTTGCAATCATATCCCATCCCGATGCAGGTAAGACCACATTGACTGAGAAGTTCCTGCTTTACGGGGGCGCCATCAACCTGGCCGGAACCGTAAAGGGCCGTAAGGCAGCCAAGCACGCGGTGTCTGACTGGATGGAGATTGAGAAGGAGAGAGGTATCTCCGTTACTTCGTCAGCCATGCAGTTTAATTATGAAGGATTCTGTATCAATATCCTGGATACACCGGGACACCAGGACTTCTCCGAGGATACCTACCGTACCCTGATGGCGGCTGACTCGGCCGTCATGGTGATCGATGGCTCCAAAGGTGTGGAGGCACAGACCATTAAGCTGTTTAAGGTATGCGTTATGCGCCATATCCCCATCTTTACCTTTATCAACAAATTTGACCGTGAGGCCAGGGATCCCTACGAGCTGATGGACGAGATTGAAAATGTGCTGGGCATCCGCACCTGTCCCGTGAACTGGCCCATAGGATGCGGGAAGAGCTTTAAAGGGGTTTACGACCGCTTTACGAAAAAGATAACCACCTTTACCGCTGCCATGGGCGGGGCAAAGGAAGTGGAGAGCCAGGAATATGATTTGGATGAGGCTGATCTGGACAGTATCATCGGGCACGACTATCACCAGCAGCTTACTGACGATATCGAGCTTTTGGACGGGGCCAGCGATGAACTGGACATGGACCGGGTGCAGCGGGGAAACCTGTCGCCTGTGTTCTTTGGTTCAGCTTTGACGAATTTCGGTGTGGAGACATTCCTGGAGCATTTCCTTAAGATGACCACCACGCCTCTTTCAAGAAAGACGCTGGACGGGGAGATCGACCCCTTCCGCCCGGATTTTTCCGCTTTTGTGTTTAAGATCCAGGCCAACATGAACAAGGCCCACAGGGACAGGATTGCTTTCATGCGCATCTGTTCCGGTAAATTTGAGGCCGGCATGGAGGTGAACCATGTGCAGGGGGGGAAGAAGATCCGTCTGACCCAGCCCCAGCAGCTTATGGCCCAGGACCGTAAGATCGTGGAGGAGGCGTATGCGGGGGATATCATTGGCGTGTTTGATCCCGGTATCTTTTCCATCGGGGATACACTGTGCGTCTCCAATGAAAAGTTTGAGTTTGAGGGGATCCCCACCTTTGCGCCCGAGCACTTTGCCAGGGTGCGCCAGGTGGATACCATGAAGCGCAAGCAGTTTATTAAGGGGGTGAACCAGATCGCCCAGGAGGGCGCTATCCAGATCTTCCAGGAATTTAATTCCGGGATGGAGGAGATCATTGTGGGGGTGGTTGGCGTGCTGCAGTTTGAAGTGCTGACATACCGCCTCCAGAATGAGTATAATGTGGAGGTTATTCTGGAGAAACTTCCCTTTGAGCATATCCGCTGGGTGGAGAATCCGGAGGAGGTGGATGTGGCCCGGATCCAGGGAACATCCGATATGAAGCGAATCAAGGATCTTAAGGACAATCCGCTGCTTTTGTTCATTAACAGCTGGAGCGTGGGAATGGTCCTGGACCGCAACCCCAACCTGAGGCTCAGTGAATTTGGCAAGGCATAATGAAACAGGGAAATGTAAGGAGGTAATGACATGAGTAAAATTGATGTTGTAAGGGCAGCCATGGTGGAGGCCATGAAGGCAAAGGACAAGGCAAGGAAGGATTCCCTTTCCATGCTGTTATCCGCCCTTAAGAACGCACAGATAGATAAGAGGGAGCCTTTGACCGAGGCGGAGGAAGACGCGATCGTGAAAAAGGAGATCAAGCAGACCCAGGAGACCTATGACCTGGCTCCGGCCGACCGTGAGGATATCCGCCGGGATGCCGCCGCAAGGCTTGCTGTGTACAGGGAATTTGCGCCGGAGGACATGAGTGTGGAGCAGATCAAAGAAGTCATAGCTTCCGTTCTGGAGGAACTGGGGCTGGCATCCCCCACAGCAAAGGATAAAGGGGCCATCATGAAGGTGCTGATGCCAAGGGTAAAGGGCAAGGCCGATGGAAAAGTGGTAAATGAGACATTGGCATCCATGTTGAATTAGAGAAAAGGAGTTCTTAAAATGGATTATAGAAAAGAGATTGAAGGATTTATTGACAGCCACAGGGAAGATATGATAGAGGATATCTGCAGGCTCTGCAGGATCAACAGCGAGAAGATGCCTTATACGGAAGGAAAACCTTACGGTGAGGGAACCTTTGAGGCCCTCCAGGCAGCCCTTTCCATGGCTGAGGGCTATGGATTTTCCATTACCAATTATGATAATTACGTGGGAACCGCTGATCTCAATGACAAGGAAAGCCAGCTGGATATTCTGGCCCATCTGGATGTAGTGCCTGCCGGCGAGGGATGGACAGAGACATCGGCCTATGAGCCGGTTGTTAAGGACGGAAAGCTGTTTGGACGCGGCACTGCGGATGATAAGGGCCCGGCAGTGGCAGCCCTCTATGCCATGAGGGCGGTGAAGGAGCTGGGAATCCCCCTGAATAAGAACGTCCGCCTGATCCTGGGAACGGATGAGGAGTGCGGAAGCTCTGATATAGCCTATTACTATGACAAGGAAAAAGAAGCTCCCATGACATTTTCACCAGATGCGGAATTTCCTGTGATCAACATTGAAAAAGGGCGCCTGGAGGGACATTTCCATGCTGAGTTTAAGGCTTCCGAGGCAGTGCCCAGACTTGTGAAGGTGGAGGCCGGCATCAAGGCCAACGTAGTGCCGGGCAAGGCCAAGGCAACGGTGGAGGGAATCGATCTGGCAACCCTGGAGACACTGGCGGAGGAGATGAAGGCGGAGACAGGTATTTCCTTTGGCTTTGAAGGCAGCTTCCCTGTATTCCGTATCACTGCCCAGGGAGAGGGCGCCCATGCCTCCACTCCCCAGGAGGGAAAGAATGCCCTCACCGGACTTCTGTTATACCTGACGCGTCTGCCCCTGGCAGAATGCGGGCAGATGGACGCTGTCAAAGCGCTTGTGGAGCTGTTTCCTCACGGAGACACCTGCGGAAAGGCTGCCGGGATCGCCATGGAGGATGAACTGTCCGGAGCCCTTACCCTCGCGTTCAGTATGCTGACTGTTTCATCAGACAGTCTGGAAGGCATATTTGACAGCCGCTGCCCCATCTGCTCCAATGAGGATAATGTACTCAGGACAGTGAAGAAAAACATGGCAGACAAGGGCGTGACACTGGAGAATGAGACCATGGTGCCTCCTCACCATGTGGATGGAAACTCCCGCTTTGTAAAAACGCTGCTGGCCTGCTACGAGGAGTACACAGGACTTCAGGGAAGCTGTGAATCCACTGGCGGCGGTACCTATGTTCATCACCTGAAGAACGGCGTTGCCTTTGGAGCGGCCCTTCCGGATACGGATAACAGGATGCACGGCGCGGATGAATTCGCGGTGGTGGATGAGCTGGTGGTCAGCGCCAAGATATTTGCTCAGGCAATCGTGGAGCTGTGCCGCTGACCTGGTATCAGATGATAAAATAGGGAACCCCTGTCCTGCCGGAGGCGGCAGGACAGGGGGCCGGGATCGGCAGGCAGAGGTCCCGGGATCGGACAATGCAGCGGTTTAACGGCAGATTGTTATGCCGGATTGTTATGCCAGTAAGCTGGCATGGGAGGAAGGGTATGAAAAGGATCAGGATTATGGCGGCCGTTTTGGCAATTGCCATGGCTGCGGCCGCGTCTTCAGGATGCGGTGCGGACAGCAAAGATGGCGGAGACCGGACCACGGCCCAGCCTGCAAAACAGCAGGAGCCATCGGAGGAAACCACAACAGGATCTGCACAGGATGCAGAGCAGGATGAGGGGAAAGACGACAGCGCTAAAGCGTCCGGGGAAACATACAGGAAGATTCCTGATCCGGTTGTCAAGGACGGGGATAAGATCCTCTTTGTGGGAAACAGCCATACATATACCAATGATCTTCCGGGTATGTTCTTTGAGATGGCGCAGGCCGGGGGGCATGGGGTGGATGTGTATGACCTGACGGAGGGGTCCTATACGCTCCAGCGCTTTTCAGACCCGGAAGATGAACTGGGCGAGATCCTTACTGATGCGCTGCAAAGTGAACCATGGGATTTTGTGGTCCTTCAGGAGAACACCAATGCGGCTGTTGCTTTCAATGCAAAAAAGGATATGTACCCCTATGCGCGGAAACTGGACGAGATGATCAAGGCCGCAGGAGGCCAGACCGCATTTCTCATGACCTGGGCACCGGAGGAAGGCGCAGGTGCCTTTTCCAGGGAAATGGTGCAGGGACAGCTGGCAGCCGGATACAGGACCATTGCAGAGGAGCTGGACGCGCTGCTGATCCCCGGAGGGGAAGTATTTGCCAAAGCCTTGGAGCAGGATGAGGAACTGCAGCTCTGGGGGGAGGATGGTCAGCATCCTTCCGTGGAGGGGACGTATCTGGCAGCATGTACGGCCTATGCTTTGTTATTCCAGGAGACGCCTGTGGGAAATCCATATCTGGCCGATCTGGATCAGGACAAGGCTCAGGAACTTCAGGGCATGGCACAGGCATTTATACTGGATCAGGATTAGATCAGAACCGGATGAGGATCAGAGCAGGATCAGATCAGGATCATATCAGAGCAGGATCAGACTGCAAAAAAGTCTTGACAAATACCATTGGGTGATGTATCTTCTTAACTAAGACAATTCCTAGTTGATCTATAGAGAATAAATACAGGAGGATCTTATGAATCAGTTCAAAGCCATGCAGATGAATATGGATATGATGAACGGCATGTACATGATGATGTGCTGTGTATCCGCATGGGCAAAAAACTGAATGTAAGTACCAACTGTATGGATTGTGATGAATTTAGATTGAGTTGCTTTGGGAGAGAATCTTTCAGGCCGCAAGTCCTTGCAGGACGTGCGGCCCTTTTTATATCATAGAAAATTCCTCTGAAAATCCCTATGATACAAATAACGCTCCGCGGGGATTGCGCTGCGGCGGAAGGGAAGATGTTGCTGAAGCGACCCGCCGCAGGCGGAGAATCCCGCGGGCAGGATTCTTTGTTTTATTCAGGGGCTCCGGCAAAATCATATCATGGGGATCGCCCGGCGCCCGACCCAACTTGCCAAGGCGGATTAAATACTGGAATAACAGAAGAAAGGAACAAAAGCCATGGAAGATAACAAAGAAAATGCCATCATACGTCTGGAGGGACTGGGAAAACAGTTTCAGACGTCCGGCGGCCCGGTGACAGCGCTGGAGGATATTAATCTGGAGATCCGCAGCGGAGAGGTTTTTGGTATTATCGGATTGTCAGGGGCAGGCAAAAGCACCCTGGTGCGCTGCATTAATTATCTTGAGGTGCCCACTTCAGGCAAGGTGATCTTTGAGGGAAAGAACCTGTCGGCCATGAAGGACAGGGAGAAGCGGCTGGCCAGGCGGTCCATGGGAATGATATTCCAGCAGTTTAACCTCCTGGCGCAGAGGAATGTGCTCCAGAATGTGTGCTTCCCCCTGGAAATTGCCGGGACAGCCAAAGGTGAGGCGAAAAAACGGGCGGAGGAACTGCTGCGCCTGGTGGGCCTTGAGGACAGGATGAAGGCGTATCCGGCCCAGCTGTCCGGCGGGCAGAAGCAGAGGGTGGCTATTGCAAGGGCCATGGCCACCAATCCAAAGGTACTTCTCTGTGATGAGGCCACCAGCGCCCTGGACCCCAATACCACCAAGTCCATACTGGAACTTCTGAAGAAGATAAACAAGGAGATGGGGATCACCGTCATTGTGATCACCCATGAGATGGCTGTTATCGAAGCGATCTGTGACAGGGTGGCTATTATTGATCACAGCCATATTGCAGAGGTGGGAAAGGTGTCTGAAATTTTTTCGGGTCCCAAATCTGATATCGGCCGTCAGCTGATCCTGGGGGATGTGACAGCCCAGAGGACCAGCTTTGGAACCTCCAGGCAGATCCGTATCATATTTGACGGAAGGGAGTCCTCGGAGCCTGTGATCGCGAACATGGTGCTGGCCTGTAAGGTGCCGGTGAATATCATGCACGCGGACACAAGGGATATCGAGGGCAAGGCCATGGGGCAGATGATCATCCAGCTGCCTGAGGACGATACGGATGCGGGCAGGATATGCAATTATTTAAAGACAGCCAATGTGGCGTTTGAGGAGGTGCGGTGAGATGCAGTTTGATTCAACAACCATGCAGATGCTTATAAAAGGGATCGGGGAAACACTTTATATGGTGTTCCTGTCCTCCGCTCTTTCCTATGTGATCGGCATTCCGCTGGGAATTGCCCTGGTGGTTACGGACAAGGACGGCATCAGGCCGGTTCCCCTGTTTAATAAAGTCCTGGGACTGGTGATCAATGTACTCAGATCCATTCCCTTTATTATCCTGCTGATCATGGTGATCCCTATTACGAGAATGATTGTGGGCAAGATCATTGGCTGCAATGCCACGGTGGTGCCTCTTGTCATTGCCGCGGCCCCTTACATCGGCCGTATGGTGGAATCCTCCTTAAAGGAAGTGGATGCCGGAGTTATAGAGGCGGCCAAATCCATGGGGGCTTCCACCTGGCAGATCATCGTGAAGGTGCTGCTGCCTGAGGCAAAGCCCTCCCTGCTGGTAGGGGCAGCCATTTCCGTCACAACGATCCTGGGCTATTCCGCCATGGCCGGTTTTACAGGCGGAGGCGGTTTGGGCGACATTGCGATCCGTTACGGTTACCACCGCTATCAGACAGATATGATGATGGTTACCGTAGTGCTTCTGATCATTATTGTACAGCTGATCCAGGAAGTGTTCATGAGAATGTCCAGAAGGGGCGATAAGAGGGTCCGCTGATCGAGAGCCTGTTTGATCAGGACGGCAACCGGCGGAACCGGTAAGACGTAACCGGTAAGACGGAGCCAATGAGGCAGCACCGGTAAAGCGGAACAGATAAAACAGAAACGATAAATCTCCCGGGGCTTTCCTGATGTGATAAGGATATCGCAAAAAGAGGAGGGCTCCGGCTGATGATAAAACAGCCCGTCATGGGTAAAAAATAAGGGGTAAACCCTGAAACGAGGAGGAAAACATTATGAAGAAGAGAGTATTAGGAGCAGCTATTCTGGCCGCAGCTCTGGCCGCAGGAGCACTGACAGCCTGCTCAGGCAGCGGGAAGGAGACAACCGCAGATACCACAGCAGCCCCAACCACGGCAGAGGATACCACTGCGGCAGGTGCTGAGGCAGAAACCACAGCCGCTGAAACTGAGGCAGCAGAAACCACGGCCGCCGGAGAAATGAAGAAGATTATTGTAGGCGCAAGCCCGGCTCCCCATGCTGAGATCTTAAACGCTGCCAAGGAAGTCCTGGCATCAAAGGGCTATGAGCTGGACATTGTGGAGTACACAGACTATGTGCTGCCAAATAACGCCCTGGATTCAGGAGATCTGGATGCCAACTATTTCCAGCATAAGCCATATCTGGATTCCTTTAATGAGCAGAACGGCACCAAACTGGTAAGTGCAGGAGCCATCCACTATGAGCCTTTTGGGATCTATGCAGGAAAGACCAGCTCCCTGGATGAGTTAAAGGATAAAGCAACCGTTCTGGTTCCCAATGATGTGAGCAATGAGGCAAGGGCTTTGCTGCTTCTGGAAGCACAGGGACTGATCAAGTTAAAAGAAGGCGTGGGTCTGGAAGCCACCAGAAACGACATTGTTGAGAATCCCAAGAATCTGGATATCGTAGAGCTGGAAGCCGCACAGCTTCCACGTTCCCTTCCTGACTGCGACATTGCGGTCATCAACGGAAACTATGCCATTGAGGCAGGACTTAAGGTGAGCGATGCCCTTGCGGCAGAGGACTCCGAATCCCTGGCAGCAACCACCTATGGAAACATTGTGGCTGTAAGGGAAGGCGATGAGACTACAGACGCTACCAAGGCGCTGGTAGAGGCACTGACCAGCCCGGAGGTAAAGCAATTTATGGAAGAAAAATATGAGGGTGCCGTAGTTCCCCTGTTCTAAAGGAACAGATAAAAGAGAAGACAATTACAAGACGCAGTCCGCCGGGGCAGGTTTCCGGCGGATTGTATTTTTTTGTAAGTTATGGTATACTTTTCACGTATGCTTTGACCGAAGGACACATGCCAGAGAAAGGGGACAATACATGGACAACGAACATGATCATGCCAATTATGCAGGGGAAGGCGGCCCCGGCTTGAATAGAACAGATAACGGGAACAACTCAGAGGAACCGGTTGGAGCGTCCAGGCAGCCGGAATGCCCGGCAGAACCCCAGGACAGTTCCTGGAGCCAGGCACCCGCCTCATCTTCAGTAACAGATACATGGATCCAGCCAGGGGCAGCGGACCAGCATGACGCGTGGAACCATGGAGGGGATGCCGATTCCTACGGGACTGATTCCGGCAGCCGCCAAGAAGGGCGCTGCCAGCCGGGTGCCCTGGACCAGGGAACCCATAATATGGGAACCCAGAAGGGGAGCAGCCGGAATATAAGCGGCCCAAACCCCATCAGCCAGAATCCCAACAGCCAGAATCCCAACAGCCAGAACCCCAACAGCCAGAACGGGACCGGACCGAATCAGGGAGAACCGGTCTATAAGACAGCGCCTCCATCCTATTCAGGACAGCAGGAGCCGGTGCATCAGGGCGCGGGGCGGCACCAGGACCCAGGCCAGGTGCAGGATCCAGGTCAGCTGCAGGTTCCGGATCAGCGGGGGCCGGTATGTCAGCAGGGACCAGGATATCAGCAGGGGTATCAGGGGGATGGGCAGAATCAGTACCAGACCCAATATCAGACCCAATATCAGACCCAGTACCGGAAACCCGCTGAGGATAAGAACGGCATGGCCATCACTTCACTGGTCATGGGAATCCTGGCCCTGGTCACATGCTGCTGCAACTGGATTGCCATAGTGTTTGGAATTCTCGGAATCATATTTGCCATTATGTCAAAGGGGGAGAATGGGCTGAGCGCACAGGCAAAGGCTGGACTGATCCTTTCTATTGTGGGCGTTGTTATAAACATCATCATGCTTATTCTTGTCATTGCAATGCAGGTGATCGGCCTGGTCCCGGAGTTGTTACCGTAGTTTTTGGAGTGCTGTTTTTCCCTGTCCAATTTAAATTTCCGGATAGGGAAAGGCAGTGACAAAGTCTAAATGGGTTCAGGGCTGCATATATAAGTAGTAAGAAGCAGCCGGAGGTTACGACTACGCGGATCTATGATTTAAAGCAAAAGGAAGTAATCAATGTAAAGACCTGCAAACGCCTGGGGTTTGTGGGGGATGTGGATTTTGATATGGAGACAGGGTGCCTGCTGGCTCTGATCGTGCCCGGCCCGGGCTGTATCTGCGGTTTTCTTGGAAGGGAAAAGGAGTATATCATTCCCTTCTGTGACATCTGCCAGGTGGGCAATGACATTATTCTGGTGGATATAAAAGAAAAAGAAGTGACGGAGAACATAAAATGCTGATCAGGACACACGGCTTTGCGTCTGACAAAAAATTATAATCCAAACGGAGGAGTGGCCGGCAGGGTATACCCTGCCGGCCGGTTTGTGAGAAAAAGTTGTATGAAAAGCATTAGCTTTTTTACATTTTTTACAATACAGGAAAAATGTGATGATTCTATGTGCTGTTTGTGAAAAAAATGTGAAATCCCCCCCGGCTAATCCGTGATCCATCGCGGCGCTGACATCAAAACCATC
Source organism: Clostridium sp. FS41 (assembly GCF_000954015.1). Lineage (NCBI taxonomy): Bacteria > Bacillati > Bacillota > Clostridia > Eubacteriales > Clostridiaceae > Clostridium > Clostridium sp. FS41. Next base: position 265,486 of record NZ_JYHN01000067.1, on the reverse strand, counting down.
CGGGTAGAGGATTCGCAACTGCTCAGCCCGTGAGCCCTCTGTGCATGGTCTCCAGAATCATCTTTAACTCCGTCACATCAATCTGTCCCGGAGCGGAGGCGTCCCCCACGGAGCCAAAGGTCAGACAGGATCCGAATATTTCCCCGCTTAACCGGCTGACCAGCCCGGTGCCCTTCATGGACATGGAGATAACAGGGCAGGAGAGGGTGCGAAAAGCTTGTTCTGTGGCTGATAAAAGCGTGAGCACATCCGCCGGGGAGTTTGGCATGACTGCGATCTTTGCAATGTCCGCGCCAAGGGCTTCCATGTGTTTCAGGCGGTTTAAGATCTCCTCTTTATCCGGTGTGGCGCTGAAGTCATGGCTGGACAGGATGACCCTGATCCCGTTTCGGTGGGCCAGATCCGTCAATTCCCGGACGATCCCATCTCCTGTAAACAGCTCCACATCCACTATGTCGATGAACCCCGAACCAATGGCCCGGCGCAGCAGCTCGCAGTAGGCGTCCGCGGAGGCGGGCAGATTACCTCCCTCCTTATGGGTGCGGAAGGTAAAGAGAAGGGGAATGCCCTTAAGGGCATCTGTGAGGCCGGGAAGGGCCTCCAGGGAGGTGTCGGGGCTTAGGATCCCCTCATACCAGTCAGCCCTCCACTCTGCCACATCAATGGGAAGGGAAGGAAAGCGCGCGGCTTCCTTAATAAGGACCTCATAGCCGGTGGCGACCAGGGGAGCGCATATTTTTGGGATCCCTTCCCCGAAAACAATATTTTTAACCTTGAGAGTATTCATGTGGAATCAGCCTTTCTGTACATTTGGTTTATTTATGGGTCTTATTATAAGGCGGGACATGGGATTCGTCCAGACACTTGCGAAAATAAATACAAAGTCCTTGCGATTCAAACCTTATTCGGTTAAAATATATGAAGCACTTAAGCCGTGAATGAAGGAAAGGACGTATAAAAAGATGAAATGCCCATATTGCAATGAACAGGATACAAAGGTCATTGATTCCAGGCCTGCGGATGACAACAGTTCCATCCGCAGGCGCCGACAGTGTGAGAGCTGCGGAAAGCGGTTCACAACCTATGAGAAGCTGGAGACCATGCCGCTTATGGTGATCAAGAAGGACGATTCCAGGGAGACATATGACCGCTCCAAGATTGAGGCCGGAATCATCCATTCCTGCCATAAGCGCCCTGTATCAACACAGCAGATCAACACTGTGATCGATGAGATCGAGAACCAGATTTTTAACATGGAGGAAAAGGAGGTCCCCACCTCTGTCATCGGTGAACTGGTGATGGAGAAGCTGAAGATGCTGGATGAGGTGGCCTATGTGAGGTTTGCTTCCGTGTACAGGGAGTTTAAGGATGTGAACACGTTTATTGATGAGATTGGAAAGCTGCTTAAGAAATAAGCGGGATGAAAGAAAGGATCAATGTAAATTATGCTGGAAATGTTTTACCCCAGGCGGTACGAGGTATCGGCCTATGTGATTCCCTATGACCACTATCACGCCAATGGGATCCGGGGCGTCATATTTGATATCGACAACACCCTGGCAAACCATGATGCACCGGCGGATGACCAGGCCGTGGAGTTGTTTGAACACCTTCATCAGATCGGCATGAACACATGCCTGCTGTCCAATAATAAGGAACCCAGGGTCAAACACTTTGCGGACAAGGTGGGATCAGCTTATATACACAAGGCAGGGAAACCAAAGCGGGATGGCTATGAGCGGGCCATGGAGCGGATGGGCACGGATCGGGAGACGACTATCTTTGTGGGGGACCAGCTTTTTACAGATGTATACGGCGCCAACAGGGCCGGTATCTACAGTATTTTGGTAAAACCCATGAATCCGAAGGAGGAGATACAGATCGTCCTGAAGCGGTATCTGGAAAAACCGGTACTGTATTTTTATAAAAGACAATGCCGCAGGAAGGCATGAGAAGAAGGATTAGGGAGCGAGACAGCAAAATGGACGGAAAGACAAGAGTGTGCGGACTCATAGCCAACCCGGTGGAGCATTCCATGTCACCGCTGATGCATAACTTTTATGCCCGGCGGACAGGGGTGAACCTGGCCTATGTGCCCTTTAAAGTGGAAAATGAGCAGGTGGGGGACGCGGTAAAAGGTGCCTTTGCCCTGAATATCCTGGGAATGAACGTGACCGTGCCCCATAAACAAAGGGTCATGGAATTCCTGACAGACATAGATGGGGACGCCAAAGCCATTGGTGCGGTCAACACACTGGTGCGGACGGAACATGGCTATAAGGGATATAATACGGATGCCGCCGGCCTGACCCGCGCCCTTTTGGGGGCCGGGATCCATGTGGGCGGGGAGAGGTGTATCCTGATAGGCGCAGGAGGCGCGGCCAAGGCAGCCGCCTATGTGCTGGCCAAAGAGGGAGCAGCATCCATTTACATCATGAACCGCAATCTGGACAGGGCCCAGGAGCTGGCTGAGTACATCAACCGGCTTGTGGGACGGAACCTTGCGTCCGCTCTGCCCCTGGATGGTTATGAATCCATTCCCCAGGAAAAGGGCGGATATCTGGCGATCCAGTCCACCAGCGTGGGTATGCATCCCCATGTGGAGGATGTGATCGTAGAGGACAGGTACTTTTATGAGCTGATCCATACAGGCGTGGATATCGTGTACACACCGGCCAGGACCAGGTTTATGGAACTGGTGGAGGGGGCAGGCGGAAAGGCTGTCAACGGACTGGACATGCTGCTGTACCAGGGTATTATTGCCTATGAACTTTGGAATCCCCAGGTCAGGGTGGATGAGGAGACTATCTCCATGGCAAGGCAGCTGATCCAGGACCATCTGTCCATGTCACAGGCAAAGCATAACCTGATCCTGATTGGGTTTATGGGAGCCGGAAAGACCAGTGTGGGCGACTGCTATGCCAGGGAGTACGGCCTTCCTATCATTGATACGGACCAGAGGATCGAGGCAGCGGCCGGTATGGCCATTTCCAAGATCTTTGCCACCCGGGGGGAGGAGGCTTTCCGCAGGCTTGAGACAGGCGTGCTGGAGGAATTGCTGGCCCATACGGACCACTCCATCATCTCTGTGGGAGGCGGGCTTCCTTTGCGGGAGGAGAACAGGATCCTTCTTAAAAAACTGGGCTGCGTGGTGTATCTGGATGTTTCTCCGGAGACTGTGATGGACAGGATTGGAAGGGATGTATCCGACAGGCCCATGCTTCAGGGCGGGGATGTGGAATCAAGGATCCGCGGCCTGCTGGCAATGCGCCGCCCGGTCTATCTGGAAGCATCCCATGTGATCGTGGATGTAAACGGACGCAGCGTGGAGGAAATTGTGGAAGAGATACATTGCAGGGCCGGAATTTAACTGTATTTTGGAGAAATTTGCACTGCCGGGAAAAAAAGCCTTGAAAATGCTGTCTACATAGTATAGAATATAAAAGATTAAAGTCTTACCTGGCGCTTTCGCGGCGCCGTGAACGAACTCAAGGAGGAATATCTTTATGATATCAGCAGGTGATTTTAGAAATGGCGTTACACTGGAAATTGATGGACAGGTTGTTCAGATCATGGAATTCCAGCATGTTAAGCCTGGCAAGGGCGCTGCCTTCGTGCGTACCAAACTTAGAAACGTAATTAACGGAGGCGTTGTAGAGCGCACTTTCCGTCCGACTGAAAAATTCCCACAGGCCAGGATTGACAGAGTAGATATGCAGTACCTTTACGCTGACGGCGACCTGTTTAACTTCATGAACCAGGAAACATATGATCAGGTTGCCCTGAATCATGATATTATCGGCGATGCCCTGAAGTTTGTTAAGGAGAACGAAGTATGTAAGGTTTGTTCTTACAACGGTAATGTGTTCTCTGTGGAGCCTCCCCTGTTTGTAGAGCTGGAGATCACTGAGACAGAGCCGGGCTTTAAGGGTGACACGGCTCAGGGAGCCAACAAGCCTGCAACCGTAGAAACCGGTGCTACCGTATATGTACCTTTATTCGTGGAGATCGGCGACAAGATTAAGATTGATACAAGGACCGGCGAGTATCTTTCACGTGTATAATGATCTGTAAAAAAGAGCTTATGAATTGCTCCGGCGTCAGCCGGGGCACTTTTAGCTTTCCCGGAAGGAATTGTTATAGCAAAGGAGAACGCATACTGTGAAGAAAATTCTGGATATGATGGAGCAGGAGCTGAAGCAGGCATTTGCAGCCTGCGGGTATGAGGAGAAATTCGCCAAGGTCGTATTATCCAACCGCCCGGACCTGTGCGAGTACCAGTGTAACGGAGCCATGGCAGCTGCCAAGGCATATAAGAAGAAACCCATCGACATAGCTTCGGCTGTGGTGGAAAAGCTGACCGGAGAGGGCGGCCATCCTGTATTCAAGGAGGCGGTGGCTGTTATGCCCGGCTTTATCAATCTGAAGCTGTCGGAGCAGTTCCTGTCCGGCTATGTGAATGGAATGGCTGCCGGTGATAAACTGGGGCTGGAAGCGCCGGAACGCCCTGAGACCGTAATGGTGGATTACGGAGGGGCCAATGTGGCAAAGCCGCTTCATGTGGGCCATCTGAGGGCTGCCATTATCGGTGAGAGCATCAAACGCATGGGACGGTTCCTGGGCCATAAGATGATCGGTGATGTGCATCTGGGAGACTGGGGGCTGCAGATGGGGCTGATCATTGAGGAATTGAGGGACAGAAAACCGGAGCTGGTGTATTTTGACCAGACATACACAGGGGAATTCCCCTCCCAGGCTCCCTTTACCATCAGTGAATTGGAAGAGATTTATCCTGCGGCCAGCGCAAAGTCCAAGGAGGATGAGGCGTTTAAGGAAAGAGCCCATGAGGCGACCTTAAAGCTTCAGAAGGGATATCCGCCCTATAGGGCTATCTGGCAGCATATCATGGCTGTTTCAGTGGAGGACCTTAAAAAGAATTACTCCAACCTGAATGTGGAGTTTGACCTGTGGAAGGGCGAAAGTGATGCCGAGCCTTATATCGGGGATATGATCCAAATGCTCATTGACAAGGGACTGGCCTATGAGAGCCAGGGGGCCCTGGTGGTGGATGTGGCTGAGGAGAGCGATTCCAAGGAGATCCCCCCCTGTCTGATCCGCAAGTCGGACGGAGCATCCCTGTACGCCACCTCAGACCTGGCTACCATTGTGGAACGGGAGCAGGATTTCCATCCGGACCGGTATATCTATGTGGTGGATAAGCGTCAGGGCATGCACTTTGAGCAGGTATTCAGGGTGGCAAAGAAAGCCGGGATCGTGGCTCAGGATACGCCCATGATATTCCTTGGATTTGGCACCATGAACGGCAAGGATGGAAAGCCGTTTAAGACACGGGAAGGCGGAGTCATGCGCCTGGAGAAGCTGATCGATGAGATCGATGACGCTGTGTATGCCAGGATCATGGAGAACAGGACCGTGTCCCGGGAGGAAGCCAGGACGACCTCTAAGATCGTGGGTCTGGCTGCCTTAAAGTATGGGGATCTGTCCAACCAGGCGGGCAAGGATTATGTGTTTGATACGGAGCGGTTTACTTCCTTTGAGGGGAATACAGGACCTTATATTCTGTACACCATTGTACGTATCAAGTCCATTCTTTCCAAGTACAGGGACAATGGCGGCTCAGTCAGTGAGCAAGCGCTGGAAAAGCATATTCTTCCTCCGTGCGGAGAGTCGGAAAAGGCCCTGATGCTTATGCTGTCCAAATACAACGAGGTGCTGGAAAACAGCTTTGCAGAGACAGCGCCCCACAAAATCTGTCAGTACATCTACGAGCTGGCAAATGCGTTTAACAGCTTTTATCACGATACCAAGATCCTGTCAGAGGAGGATGAGGCCAGGAAGGACAGCTATATCGGCCTGATCACCCTCACCAAACGGGTACTGGAAACCTGCATCGGACTGCTGGGAATTGAGGCGCCGGACCGTATGTAGATGACCGCCGAAAGGGAGCATCAGTCCAATGAAGATTATCAGGATGAACGCCAGCAGCTTCTGGAAAGGAGAGGCTGGTGTAAAAGGCCTGGTGGAAGACCAGGGCAAGACATATAACGTAACTTTATATCTGGGGAGTGGCCGTGTGAAGGATTACTCTTGCTCCTGTGCAAAGGGCAATTCTTATAAGGGCATGTGTGCCCATGGGGAGGCCCTTTTTGCATATTATAGGCAGCAGAAGGAGGAGGGTTCAAAGCCTCCTGTCCACACCTCCAACCAGGCGCATACCATGATCCGTGAGTACACCAACCGGGAAGTGGCGCAGATCCTGGCAGAGGATGAGGTGGGCCGCGTAAGGCTGGTACCCGTTCTTGTGATAAGCGCAAGGGATATCCGTCTGGAATTTAAGGCCGGCATCACCCGGTTTTATGCCCTTCGGGATTTAAGCGCTTTCAGGGAAGCGGTGGAGAACGGCACGTACGTGGAGTATGGAAAGGATTTGGGATTCCACCACCAGAAATCCGCCTTTGAAAAGGAGAGCCAAAGCCTTTTGTCCCTTCTCCTGGGAGTGACGGAGAACCAGAAGGCGGTCCGTGATATCGGCCTGAGCCGTATGAACAGGGACCGCTTTTTTTCCATGGTCATGGGGCAGGAACTGGAAGTACAGATCCCGGGCGGGATCAAGGTGAAGATGGATGTGCTGGACGCGGACCCGGTCATGGCCCTTAAAGTATCAAAATACGGGAGGGACGGCCTGAAGGTGGAGTTTCAGGGGGTGGCGGACGGAAGGGACCAAAGGCCATGCCGTATGATCGCATGTCTGAAAGGCGAGCGTCATCTTTATGTGGTGTCAGGGCATGGGATATACTGCTGCAGCGAGGCGTTTACCACCAGTATGGAACCGTTTCTGGAACAGATTGAGAAGGAAGGGGAGAGGAGCGTTCTCATCGGGAATAAGGATATCCCTCTTTTCTATGAACGGGTGATCAGGAATATAAGCCCTTACAGCCGTCTTCTGCTGGAGGATGTGGATTTTAACGACTATGAGCCTGAACCGCTGAGGGCCGCCTTCCGTTTTGACACCGGGGAACATGGTGAACTTCTCCTGGAACCCAGCCTGTCTTATGGGGAGTATACCTTCCATCCTCTGGAGGACGAGAACCTGCCCAAGACCATATGCAGGGACGTGCCCGGAGAGTGCAGGGTCAGCCGTCTGATCCAGAAGTATTTTAAATATAAGGATCCGGAAGGCATGAAGCTGGTGATCAGGGATGACGAGGATGCGGTTTACCGGCTTCTGGAATCAGGTATGGAAGAGTTCCGCCTGATGGGGGAGGTTTACATCTCCGAAAGCCTGAGGGAGTGGAAGATACTTCCTTCCCCCAAGGTGAGTGTGGGCGTGGGCGTGTCCTCCGGGTGGCTGGAGCTGTCCGTGGACATGGGAGACTTAAAGGGCGAGGAATTATCCAGGATCCTGGCGGCCTACAGCCAGAAGAAGAAATACTACAGGCTTAAAAGCGGCCAGTTCCTGAGGCTGGGGGACGGCGGTCTTTTTACAGTCAGCCAGATGGCAGCGGACCTGGGGCTCAGCAAAAAGGAGCTGCAAAAGGGAACCTTCAGGCTGCCCGCATACAGGGCCCTGTACCTGGACCATCTGCTAAAGGAAAGTCCCGGGGTTGCCTATTACCGTGACCAGCTGTTAAAAGCCATGGTCAGGGGGATCAAGTCCGTGGAGGACAGCGACTACCCGGTGCCCAAAGCCCAGCGCGGGGTCCTCAGGGAGTATCAGCGGGTTGGATATTGCTGGCTTAAGACATTGGACAGCTATGGCTTTGGCGGGATCCTGGCGGATGACATGGGCCTGGGCAAAACCCTTCAGATCATCACCCTTTTGGAGGACGCATACGAAGGGGGAGAGCAGCAGCCCTCCCTGATCGTGTGCCCGGCTTCCCTGGTCTATAACTGGGAGCATGAGATCGGCAAATTCGCGCCGGAGCTTAAGGTCCTTTCCATTGTGGGAAACGGGCCTGAAAGGGAGGAGAAGCTTAAGGCGGTCATCCGGTCCCAGGACCGCTTCAATGTCCTTGTCACTTCCTACGATCTTTTAAAGCGGGATATGGCCTGTTATCAGGAGATACGGTTCAGGTACCAGGTCATAGATGAAGCGCAGTATATAAAGAACGCCGCCACCCAAAGTGCCAAGGCGGTAAAGTCCATTGATGTAAAGACCCGCTTTGCGCTGACAGGGACTCCGGTGGAGAACCGTCTCAGCGAACTCTGGAGCATTTTTGACTACCTGATGCCGGGATTCCTTTTTGGAAGCCAGTATTTTAAGAAAGAGTATGAAACCCCTATTGTAAAGGAGAGGGATGAGGATGCCCTGCTGCGGCTCAGACGCATCATCGGCCCGTTCGTGTTAAGAAGGGTAAAGCGGGATGTGCTTAAGGAACTGCCGGAAAAACTGGAGCAGGTAGTGTACTCAAACTTTGAGGACGAGCAGAAAAAGCTGTACACTGCCAATGCGGTGCAGCTGAAGGAAAAACTGGAGTCAGGGGGATTTGCCCAGGCCGGGGAGGGCAAACTCCAGATACTGGCCGAACTCATGCGCCTGCGTCAGATCTGCTGCGATCCCAGGCTGTGTTATGAGAACTACAGAAACGGATCGGCCAAGCTTGAGACATGTATGGATCTCATACGCAGAGGTGTTTCCGGGGAGCATAAGATCCTTTTGTTCTCACAGTTCACCTCCATGCTGGAACTGGTCGAGGCACGGCTTTTAAAAGAAGACATCAAGTGCCATAAACTGACCGGCTCCACCTCCAAGGAGGACCGCATCCGCATGGTAGGAGAGTTCCAGCGGGATGATGTGCCCGTGTTCCTGATCAGCCTGAAGGCTGGCGGCACGGGGCTTAACCTGACAGCGGCCGACATTGTGATCCACTATGACCCCTGGTGGAATGTGGCGGCCCAGAACCAGGCCACGGACAGGACCCACAGGATCGGCCAGGAAAAACAGGTTACGGTCTATAAACTGATTACCAGAAATACCATAGAAGAGAACATCTTAAAACTTCAGGAATCCAAACAGTACCTGGCCGATCAGATCGTCACAGAGGGAACGGTGAGTTTTGGAAGCCTGACAAGGGAAGATATTCTGAACATAGTGACCCAGGAGGTAGAAGAATGAAAGTATTAATGTTAAACGGAAGCCCTCATGAAAAGGGATGTACCTACACTGCATTGACGGAAGCGGCCAAAGAGCTGAACAAAGCCGGGATTGAGACGGAGATCCTGCACGTGGGCGGGGATGATGTACGCGGCTGCATGGGATGCGGGGCCTGCGTTAAGCTGGGCAGATGCATTTACAACAACGACAAGGTCAATGAGGCGGTGGAGAAGCTGAAGGGATCCGATGGCCTGGTGGTGGGCTCGCCGGTCCATTACGCATCCGCGGGCGGTGCCATCACTTCATTCTTAGACAGGTTCTTTTATTCAGGCAGCGCTTACGCTGTGCATAAGCCCGGGGCAGCGGTTGCCTCCGCCCGCCGGGCAGGCACCACGGCCACCCTGGACCAGCTGAATAAATATTTCATGATCTCCCAGATGCCGGTGGTATCCTCCCAGTATTGGAACATGGTGCACGGAAGCTGCCCGGAGGATGTGAAAAAGGACGAGGAGGGGATGCAGATCATGCGTGTCCTGGGCCGTAACATGGCCTGGCTGCTCCAGTCCATAGAGGCAGGTAAAAAGGCGGGGATATCATGTCCCCAGCCGGAGACTGAGAAAAAGAGAACGAATTTTATACGGTAAAACCATAGGGATCCCGGCGTCTGCTTCAAGGCGCCGGGATTTTTGCGAAAAAGGCCCTTGATTTTTATTCTCCGCAGAGTTATACTATGCAAATAATTAGCTAACTAATGATAAACCAGCTAATAGTAAACCAGCTAATAGTAAACCAGCTAATAGTAAACCGGTTAATGATAAACCGGCTAATAGCAAATCGGCGGATGATCGGCCAGGTAACCACCTGACGGAGGAGGAAGGAAGATGGAAAGACCAACATACAGGGAGCCCTTTGATTCACCGGAGCACCGGCTCATTGAAAAGTATATACGGGTGACCAGGCTGCACCGGAGCATGGTGGAACACCAGCTGGAGGGAACCGGTGTCTACCGCAGCCAGCATCAGATACTGATGTACGTGTCGAGGAATCCCAATGTATCCCAGAAGGAGCTGGCCGGAATGTACGGAGTATCCGGCGCCACCATAGCGGTTTCCCTTAAGAAGCTGGAAAGAGGAGGCTATATCAGCCGCCTGGTGGACCAGAATGACAACCGGTGTAACCAGATATGCATCACTGAAAAGGGAAAACGGGTGGTGGAGGACAGCGTTTCCATTTTCCGGCGCATGGAACTTTCCATGTTTGAGGGATTTTCCGAGAATGACAGGAAGGTGCTGGGGGAACTGCTGGACCGGATCTATGAGAATTTACAGCATATACCAGATGAAAGAGAGGACAATTAAGTGAAGCGGTATAAAAAATATATGCGGCCCTATCTCAGCGCTTTTATCATAGGGCCTCTTCTGATGCTGACAGAAGTATTTGGCGAGATCATGCTGCCAAAACTCATGTCAATGATCATCAACCACGGCGTGGCTGACAGGAATCTCCCGTATATCCTGTCCATGGGGGCCGTGATGGTACTCACCACCTTTGTGATGGCCGCGGGAGGGATCGGAGGGGCTTACTTTTCAGCCAAGGCATCCATCTGCTTTACAAGTGACCTGAGGGATGACCTGTTTGCAAAGGTACAGGAATTTTCCTTTAAGAACATAGACAGCTATTCCACAGGTTCCCTTGTCACCAGGCTGACCAATGACATACAGCAGATACAGAACGTGGTCATGATGGGCCTGCGTCTCATGCTCAGGGCCCCCGGAATGTTTGTGGGCGCCCTGATTATGGCGTTTATCATGAATGCAAGGCTGGCCGTGGTCATCCTGGTGGTGATCCCCCTCCTTACACTGACCATAGCGCTGATCCTCAGGACTGCATTTCCAAGGTTCACCGTTATGCAGAAGAAACTGGACCGGTTAAATTCCGGCATCCAGGAAGCCCTGACCAATGTGCGCGTGATCAAATCCTTTGTGCGGGAGGATTTTGAATATAACAAATTTAAGGAAATGAACCAGGACCTGAAGGAGAGCAGCTTAAGCGCCATGAAGATCGTGATCGCCACCATGCCCGTGATGATGCTGGCCATGAACATCACAACCCTGGCAGTGGTGTGGTACGGGGGCAATATCATCATTGCGGGAGACATGCCGGTGGGGGACCTGACTGCCTTTACCACGTATATTGTGCAGATCCTCATGTCCCTCATGATGCTGTCCATGGTCTTTTTACAGAGTTCCAGGGCCATGGCATCGGTTAAGCGTGTAAGCGAGGTGATGGACACCAGGATCGACCTGACAGATGAGCAGGCTTCCAGAAAGGACCTGGTGGTCGCAGAGGGACGGGTGGAATTCAGACATGTGGACTTCAGCTATTCGGACAATGAGAAGGAGCTGGTGCTGGAGGATGTAAGCTTTACCGTTGAACCGGGTCAGACCCTTGGGATCATCGGGTCCACGGGCAGCGGAAAGACCACCCTGGTCCAGATGATACCCCGCCTCTATGACGCCACCAGGGGACAAGTGCTGGTGGACGGCGTGGATGTAAGGGAGTATTCCCTGCGGAACCTCAGGGAGGGCGTGGGCATGGTCCTTCAGAAGAATGTCCTGTTCTCCGGCACCATTGAGGAGAATCTGCGCTGGGGCAGTGAGGACGCCACCAGGGAGGAGATCAGGGCCATGGCCCAAAGCGCCCAGGCCGATGGATTTGTCACATCCTTTACCCATGGATATGACACGGATATGGGACAGGGAGGCGTCAATGTCTCAGGCGGGCAGAAACAGCGCCTGTGCATTGCAAGGGCGCTGTTAAAGCGGCCTAGGATCCTAATACTGGATGACAGCACCAGTGCCGTGGACACGGCCACAGAGGCTAAGATCAGGGAATGTTTCCGGACCACCCTTAAGGATACCACAAAGATCATCATTGCACAGCGCATTGGCTCCGTGGAGGAATCCGACCTGATCCTGGTGTTGGATGACGGGCGGATCATTGGCCAGGGTAGCCATAAGGACCTGCTGGAACACTGCGAAGCTTACCAGGAGATCTACTATTCCCAGAGAGACCGGGAAAAGACACAGGAGGTGAGCGCATCATGAATCAACAGCATAAAATCGAAAGCCTGAAACGGCGCTATGGGCGCACTCCCTCCTCCGGTCCGGCAAAGGGGCCTATGGGGGGCCACGGGCCAGGAGCCAGGATGGCGGCCGTGGGCAAGGGAATGCCAAAGAACAGCCGGCAGACCATCAGGCGTCTGATGCATTATCTGAATGAGGACAAGGCCAAGATGACCCTTGCTTTTGCCTGTGTCATTGTAAATACCGTGGCCACCCTGGCGGGCTCCTATATGTTGAGGCCCATCATCAATACATTTATCGCACCGCCTGACGGAAGCCCGGGGAATGCCGCAGGGCTTGCAAAGGCGCTGGTCATGCTGGCGCTGGTATTCATAGTGGGCGTGATCGCCAACTATGCCCAGGCAAAGGTTATGCTGACCGTGGCCCAGAACGCACTGCAGAAGATCCGCAATGAACTGTTTGGGAACATGCAGAGACTGCCGGTGCGCTTTTACGACACCAATTCCAACGGCGACCTTATGAGCCGTTTCACCAATGATGTGGACACCATAGGGCAGATGCTGAGCAGCACGCTGGTGCAGCTGTTCTCCGGTGCGCTGAGCATCATAGGAACCCTGGCCCTGATGCTGTACACCAATTTGATCCTGACCGCTGTCACCGTGCTTATGATACCTATTATGATGAAGGCAGGAGGAGCGGTGGCAGGAAGGAGCCAGAAGTATTTTACCGTCCAGCAGGCATCCCTGGGAGCTGTGAACGGATATATAGAGGAGACGGTTACAGGGCAGAAGGTGGTCAAGGTATTCTGCCATGAGGATGCGGCTAAAGAGGAATTTAAAATACTGAACCAGGACCTGAGGAACAACCAGATCCGGGCCCAGTTTTTCGGGGGCATCATGGGGCCGGTCATGGGAAACTTAAGCCAGATCAATTATTCCCTGACAGCCTGTATCGGCGGCCTGCTGTGTGTGCTCAGAGGATTTGATGTGGGAGGCCTTACCGTGTTCCTGAACTTTTCACGTCAGTTCTCCAGGCCTATCAACGAGATTTCCATGCAGGTGAGCAATGTATTCTCCGCCCTTGCGGGAGCGGAACGTGTCTTTGCCGTGATGGATGAGGAGCCGGAACCGGCAGATGACCAGGATGCGGTGACCCTGCATCCAATGGTAGGCCACGTGATCCTGGACCATGTCACATTCGGATACGACCCGGATAAGACCATATTAAAGGATATAAGCCTGTACGCCAAACCGGGCCAGAAGATCGCCTTTGTGGGGTCCACGGGAGCGGGGAAGACCACCATAACCAATCTTCTGAACCGCTTCTACGATATACAGTCAGGCGTCATCACCATTGACGGGGTGGACATACGCCGCATGAACCGGGACGGCCTGAGACAGAATATCGCTATGGTGCTTCAGGATACCCATCTGTTTACAGGCACGGTGATGGAAAATATCCGGTACGGAAGGCTGGACGCAACGGATGATGAGGTGATACAGGCGGCCAGGACCGCCTCGGCCCACTCCTTTATCATGCGCCTTCCCCATGGATATGATACCATGCTGGAGGGGGACGGAGCCAACTTAAGCCAGGGGCAGAGACAGCTCCTTAATATTGCGAGGGCAGCCATTTCCAAAGCTCCGGTGCTGATCCTGGACGAGGCCACCAGCTCCGTGGATACCAGGACTGAGAAACACATTGAACACGGCATGGACCGGCTCATGGCGGACCGCACCACGTTTGTCATAGCCCACCGTCTTTCCACGGTCAGGAACGCCAATGCCATCATGGTCCTGGAACAGGGGGAGATTATTGAAAGAGGAGATCATGAGGAACTTCTGGCTCTCAAAGGAAGATACTACGAATTGTATACGGGTATGAAAGAACTGGATTAATTGCCACGAAATTAACATATAAATTAAAAAAATAACGATTAAATTCTGTATTGTATACAATGTATATTTATGCTATACTAAACTGGTGTATTCGGGAGGGGACCAGGCAGCTTCTCCCGTATGCCGGTTTTTTGCTGGCTGCACTGTGCCGCCGGGCGGCACTAGGAAATATTATGAAAGAAAGAGGGAGAGAATCCATGGGTTTGGCGACTTTTATAGGCGGCATCCATCCGTATGAGGGAAAAGAGCTGTCAGAGAACAAACCGGTACAGGTTCTGATGCCAAAGGGCGACCTGGTGTATCCTATGTCACAGCATATCGGTGCACCTGCGAAACCGCTTGTGGCAAAGGGCGACCATGTACTGGCAGGCCAGAAGATTGGAGAAGCGGGAGGTTTTATTTCAGCCAATGTAATTGCTTCTGTATCAGGAACGGTGAAAGCCATTGAGCCGAGGCGTATGGCGAACGGAGCAATGGTACCCTCCATTGTGGTGGAAAACGATGGGGAATATAAAACGGTTGAAGGAGTAGGGGAAGACAGGGACCCTTCGGCCCTTTCCAAAGAAGAGATCCGAAGCATTGTGAAGGAGGCAGGTATCGTAGGCCTTGGAGGAGCCGGTTTCCCAACGCATGTGAAACTGACCCCAAAGGACGAGAATGCCATTGAGTACATACTTGTAAACGGCGCTGAGTGCGAGCCTTACCTTACAAGCGATTACCGCATGATGCTTGAGGAGCCGGAAAAGATCGTAGGAGGCTTAAAGGTCATCCTGCAGCTGTTTGACAATGCAAAGGGCGTGATCGGCATTGAGAACAACAAACCGGAGGCCATTAAAAAGCTGACGGAGATGGTAAAGGACGAGCCGCGCATTACCGTATGTCCATTGCAGACAAAGTATCCCCAGGGCGGTGAGCGTTCCCTGATCTACGCGGTCACAGGAAGAAAGGTCAATTCCTCCATGCTGCCTGCCGATGCGGGATGTATTGTGGATAATATTGATACCGTGATCGCAATTTATATGGCAGTGTGCAAATGCACGCCGCTGATGCGCAAGATCATTACCGTGACCGGCGATGCGGTAGCTGATCCCAGGAACTTTAATGTGAAGCTGGGAACCAACTATCAGGAGCTGTTAGAGGCGGCCGGCGGTTTTAAGACTGAGCCGGAGAAGATCATTTCCGGCGGCCCTATGATGGGACAGGCAATGTTTGGCCTGGATATACCGGTGAGCAAGACTTCATCCGCACTGACCTGTTTTACAAAGGACCAGGTGGCAGAGATGGAGCCTTCAGCATGCATCCGCTGCGGTAAATGCGTCAGCGTATGTCCCAGCCATATCATACCTGTGATGATGATGCAGGCAGCCCTGCGCGATGACTGTGAAACGTTTGAAAAATTAAACGGTATGGAGTGTATGGAGTGCGGAAGCTGTACGTATATTTGTCCGGCCAAGCGTCCGCTTACACAGGCATTTAAGGAAATGCGCAAGACGGTTGCGGCAAACCGCAGGAAGAAAGGGTAGGAGGGGACATAGGAAATGAGTAAATTATTAAATGTATCATCATCCCCGCATGTGAGAAGCCATGAGACCACCCACAGCATCATGCTGGATGTGGCCATCGCCATGTTGCCTGCATCTGCGTTTGGTGTGTATCATTTCGGCTTACATGCATTGTTGGTATTGATTGTAACGGTTGCGGCCTGTATGCTCAGCGAGTACGTATATGAAAAGCTGATGCACAAGCCATGCACCTTAAGCGACTGCAGCGCCCTTGTAACAGGAATGATCCTGGCGCTGAACATGCCGCCGGAGATTCCGGTATGGATCCCGGCCCTGGGCGGTATCTTTGCAATTATTGTGGTAAAGCAGCTGTATGGCGGCCTTGGACAGAACTTCATGAACCCGGCGCTGGCAGCAAGATGTTTCCTGCTGATCTCTTTTGCAGGAAAGATGACCAATTTCAGCTACAGCGGTTTTGACGGTATTTCCGGAGCAACCCCTCTGGCAGTGCTTAAGAGCGGCGGTGAGGTGGATATCCCTGCCATGTTCATTGGTAACATTCCGGGAACCATCGGCGAGGTATCTGTGATCGCCCTGCTGGTAGGAGCTGCCTATCTGCTGTTTAAGAAGGTGATCTCCATCCGCATTCCGGGAACCTACATACTTACGGTTGTTGTTTTCGCAGCGCTGTTTGGCGGTCATGGATTTGATGTGAACTATATCCTGGCCCACCTGTGCGGCGGCGGACTTATCTTTGGTGCATTTTTCATGGCCACTGACTATGTGACCAGCCCCATTACGCCAAAGGGACAGATTGTATTCGGCATCCTCCTGGGCGTTCTGACCGGACTGTTCCGTATCTTCGGCGGTTCCGCAGAGGGCGTGTCCTATGCGATCATCATCAGCAATATCCTGGTTCCGCTGATTGAAAAGGTGACCCTTCCCAAGGCATTTGGAAAGGAGGGCAAGTAATTATGAGTAAAGCAGGATTTATGAAAGACGCGGTGATCCTCTTTGTTATAACCCTGGTGTCAGGCTGTCTTCTGGGCGGAGTGTACCAGGTGACAAAAGAGCCCATTGCCCAGGCAACCATTGCCGCCAACAACAAGGCATACAAGGCAGTGTTTAACGAGGCTGAGACCTTTGAGTCAGATGATGCCCTTACGGCCGCCATTGAGGGCTGCAATGCAGACCTGGCCGGTATGGATTTCGGAGGCGTGGCAGTGGAGAACGTGTTAAAGGCAGTGGACGGCAGCGGCAATGAACTTGGCTATGTCATCACCTCCCTTTCCAATGACAGCTACGGCGGTGCTGTAAAGCTGTCTGTGGGTCTTAAGGAGGACGGCACCATCACAGGGATCGAATTCCTGGAGATCAACGATACGCCAGGCCTGGGCCTTAAGGCAAAGGAACCCGCATTCAAGGACCAGTTTACAGGCAAGAATGCGCAATCCTTAAGTGTAACAAAGTCAGGTAATGCAGATGACACCCAGATCAATGCGATCAGCGGCGCTACCATTACCTCAAGCGCAACAACCAACGCGGTCAATGCAGCATTATACTATCTGCACAACTGCGTGAACGAATAGGAGGTGGGATAATGAATAACTGTTCAGAGCGTTTATATAACGGTATTGTGAAAGAAAACCCTACCTTCGTCCTGATGCTTGGTATGTGTCCGACCCTGGCCGTAACCACATCAGCTATCAACGGCCTTGGTATGGGACTTTCCACAACCGTGGTTTTACTGTTTTCCAACATGATCATTGCAGCCCTTCGTAAGATCATTCCGGACCGTGTGCGTATTCCCGCATACATTGTGATCGTGGCTTCATTGGTTACCATTGTACAGCTGCTGCTTCAGGCATATGTGCCCAGCCTTTACTCCGCGCTGGGTATCTACATTCCCCTGATCGTGGTTAACTGTATCATCCTTGGCCGCGCTGAGTCCTATGCATCCAAGAACGGACCGCTGGTATCCACCTTTGACGGTATCGGCATGGGCCTGGGCTTTACCATTGCCCTTACCTGTATCGGCATAGTCCGTGAGATCTTAGGTTCCGGCGCAATATTCGGAAACGTGGTCATTCCTGAGGATTACCACATTGCCATCTTTGTACTGGCCCCCGGCGCATTCTTTGTGCTGGCGATCCTGACCGCCCTTCAGAACAAGTTCAAAGCGCCTTCTGCCACCAATGGATCGGTTCCAAAATCCAGGCTGGCATGCGGCGGCAACTGTATGGAGTGTTCCGGTTCCTCCTGTATGTCCAACCACGAAGTGCTTGAGACCAGGAAGCGCCAGGCGGAGGAAAAGGCACTGGCGGCAAAGAAGGAAGCGTTAGCAAAGAAGGAAGCAGAGTTAAAAGCAGCTACTTCCAAAAAAGAAAATTAGGAGGGTGGATAGATGAAAGAATTATTATTAATTGCCATTGGTTCCGCTCTGGTTAATAACGTTGTTTTGAGCCAGTTTTTAGGACTTTGTCCATTCCTCGGTGTTTCAAAAAAGGTGGAAACCTCAGCCGGTATGGGTGCAGCAGTTATTTTCGTTATTACCATTGCATCCGCTGTGACCAGCCTGGTGTATACAGGTATCCTTGTAAACCTGCACCTGGAATATCTCCAGACCATTGTCTTTATCCTGGTAATTGCAGCACTGGTTCAGTTTGTGGAGATGTTTTTAAAGAAATCCATGCCGTCCCTGTATGAGGCGCTGGGCGTATACCTGCCTCTGATCACCACCAACTGTGCGGTTCTGGGCGTGGCTCTTACTAATGTGCAGAAGTCCTATAACTTTGTACAGAGCGTTGTAAACGGTGTGGGTATCTCCGTTGGTTTTACCATTGCTATTGTCATGTTAGCTGGTGTCCGCGAGAAGATTGAGCATAATGACGTACCATATTCATTCCAGGGGTCACCTATTGTTCTGATTACCTCAGGTCTTATGGCAATCGCATTTTTCGGATTTTCCGGATTAATTTAGAAGGAGGAGAAGGAAAATGGTAACAGGTATTATTATAGCGGCAGCAGTGGTAGGTATCCTTGGTATCCTGATCGGTATCTTCCTGGGAGTTGCCAGTGAGAAGTTTAAGGTAGAAGTAGATGAGAAAGAAATCCTGGTCCGCAACGAACTGCCCGGCAACAACTGCGGCGGCTGTGGTTACGCAGGATGTGATGCACTGGCCAAAGCCATTGCGGCAGGTCAGGCAGATGTGGGCGCATGTCCGGTGGGCGGTGCTTCGGCAGCAGAGAAGATCGGAGCCATCATGGGCGTTGCCGGAGGAACTGCTGAGAAAAAGGTGGCCTTTGTCAAATGTAAGGGTACATGTGACAAGACAAAGGTTCAGTATAACTATTACGGCGTGGATGACTGCAAGAAGGTATCTGTGGTGCCTGGAGCAGGCGAAAAGGCATGTACATACGGATGTATGGGCTACGGCTCCTGTGTGAAGGCATGTGCCTTTGACGCCATCCATGTGGTGGACGGTGTTGCAGTGGTTGACAAGGAGAAATGTGTTGCCTGCGGCAAGTGCGTATCCTCCTGTCCCAACAACTTGATCGAGCTGGTTCCTTATAAATCAGAGCATCTGGTACAGTGCAGTTCCCATGCCAAGGGCAAGGACGTAAAGGCAGTCTGCGAATCAGGATGTATCGGCTGTACCCTTTGTACAAAACAGTGCGAGTTTGACGCCATCCATATGGAGAATAACCTGGCAGTGATCGATTATGAGAAATGCACCAACTGCGGCAAGTGTGCAGAGAAGTGTCCGGTCAAGGTGATCCTGTAGGATTGTGTAAGGCATGAGAAAGAAAATCCTGTGAATATCAGGGAAGGCTGTTTCCTTTTGCGGCAGAGTGCTGCGGGGGAGGCAGCCTTTCTTTTGTGTCCCCACTGGAAATTGTAAATGAAGTTTAAAAGAAAAGTGAACATTTCCATGGGGCGCCGTGATAAAATGAAAGCAGAATAACAGGAGTTTACTTTTGACGGAGGGATGAATATGATCACCATATTTAACAGGGCAAGCGTATACATTGGAAGGGATATGAAGGAGTTTGCCAGAGTGCGCCAGACGCTGGCACAGGAGCAGATCGGCTATACTTATAAGGTGAAGAATCAGATGGGACAGTGGACTGGCTCAGGGACGCTCAGGGGCCGGACGGGAAGCCTGGGACAGGACAGCAGCCTGCAGTATGAGTATGAGGTGTTTGTCCGCAGCAAAGACAGGGATAAGGCCATGTATCTGCTGCGAAAGAACTGAGGTCTGAAGCAGGAGAAAAACAGAAGGAAAATAATCATATAATATACATCAGGCCCGGATAAGGCAGCTGTCTTATCCGGGCCTGATACGTTTATATACCGGTGTACCTTAGTGGCTTTTTTTCCGCTTTTTGAATGCAGGCGAGTCAAAGGACTGGTCATCGGGCAATACCTTTTTGCTGGTGGATTCCACCAGGTCGTTGTAACAGGAAAATACATGTTCCAGATGATCGGCGGAAAGCTTGGGTGAAAGGACGGATACTACGGGGACAACCACAAGTCCGGCCACCATGGCCACGGCCCCTGCATTGATGGGGGAGGCAATATAGTGGAGGAACATGTTGGATACGGTGATGCCCACCCCGGTGATAAAACTTGCCCATACAGCGGCAGTGGTGACCCCTTTCCAGTAAAGCCCATAGAGGAAGGGAGCCAGGAAAGCGCCAGCCAGGGCGCCCCAGGAGATCCCCATAAGCTGTGCGATAAAATCAGGGGGATCCAGGGCCAGCACAACGCTGATGAGAATGAACACCACGATCAGGGACTGCATCAGGAACAGCTGGGTCTTATCCTTCATGTTCTTTACCAGGTTTCCCTTGATAAAGTCCAGGGTAAGGGTGGAACTGGAGGTCAGCACCAGGGAGGACAGGGTGGACATGGAAGCGGACAGCACCAGCATGACCACGATCCCGATCAATACATCCGGCAGACCGGAGAGCATGGCCGGGATGATGGTATCAAAGGCCACGGTTCCATTTCCATTATAGATGGCAGGGCTGTCAAAGAGACGTCCAAAGCCGCCCAGAAAGTAGCTGCCCCCTGAGATGACAATGGCAAATATAGTGGAGATCACAGTTCCAGTGGCAATGGCCTTCTCGCTGCGTATGGTATAAAATTTGTGGATCATCTGGGGAAGTCCCCAGGTGCCCAGAGAGGTTAGGATAACCACTCCCAGAAGGTTGATGGGGTCCGGTCCGAAAAAGGAGGCATACGCGCCGGGCTGCCCCATGGTTAGGGGGACCTCGCTGGGAATCTGAGCCAATTTGCCTACCGCGGCAGTGAAACCGCCCTGTCCGCTCAGCACACTTAAGATAACGGCAATGATCCCGGCCAGCATAATGATGCCCTGGATAAAATCATTGATGGCAGTTGCCATATAACCGCCCAGAATTACATATACGGCGGTGAGGAGGGCCATACCCAGCACACAGACACTGTAGGGAATGTCAAATGCCATCCCAAAGAGCCTTGACAGCCCGTTATAAACAGATGCCGTATAGGGGATCAGGAAAATGAAAATAATCACCGATGCCACGATCTTAAGCCCCTTGCTGTCAAAACGGCTTCCGAAAAATTCCGGCATGGTGGCGGAAGACAAATGCTTGCTCATAACCCTGGTACGCCTGCCAAGGATGACCCAGGCCAAAAGGCTTCCGATCAGGGCATTGCCGATTCCGATCCACGTGGATGCAAGGCCGTATTTCCAGCCGAACTGCCCGGCATAGCCTATGAATACAACCGCGGAAAAGTAAGAAGTGCCGTAGGCAAATGCAGTGAGCCAGGGGCCTACACCTCTGCCGCCCAGGACGAAATCATTGACGTTGGTGGCATGGCGTCTGGAATAGAAGCCCACTCCGATCATGATGGAAAAAAAGATGACCAGCATCAACAGTTTAATTGTCATTGTTAAACCCTCCATGAATACTTTAATAATTAAAACTTCTGAACTTTAATGTATCAGAGCAGAGGCGGAAAGTCAAAGGATATTTATGCGTTTTGGATTCTTTGGTTGAATTGCACATAGGAAAGTAAGATGAAATATATGGAAGAGGCCGTTTTTTGATGAAAGTGGGGAATGAACGCCAAATATCGACAAAAAACGTTAAGCGTGCCAATTGAGAACAAATGTAAATAATAGTTGATTTAAGTAAAAAATACTTTACATAAAATAAATTACAAAAAAAGGAAATCAAAAGGCATGAATAAAATTTAATAATAATGTAACATAAATGTAAAAAATTTGAGGTAAAATTTAACAATATAGGAGCAAAAATAACGGGAAAACTATACCATATCCATAAAAATAATTACAAATATTTCAAATATAATAAAAAATGTAACAAACATGTTAAAAGTCCATTGACTGCAAAAGTCAAATCCCATATAATTAGCCGTACATCCCAGAAAAACATGCACAAAGTGGGGGATACCCACTGCAACAAAAACGAGAATTGGATACCCGCAGACAGAATGGGGTCCAGGAAAGAGGAGTATGTATGCTTACATTACATTCATTCCTTCAATCGGTTGTTCTCTTTGTTAAATCACTTACCGTGAAGGTGACAAAGCAGATGTACCGTTCCTCATCTGTTCTTCTGACAGGGATGATGGTGGTTGCCATCATTGCATTTTCCGCCAACGGGTTTGGCGGCGGGGGCAAGAATGCCCTGGCTGCGCCCATTGCTGAGGAAAGTCAGGAGGAGGATACACAGACAGAGGAAGCAGAAGGAAGCGGTCTGGTTACGGAAGCAAAAATACAATTCGGGCTATTAAACACAGACAGCGAAGGCCAACATCTGGCCGGTGCGCTGCTGGAAGCAAATGTCCGTGAAAAGCAGAGACAGCAGGCAGCTGCACAGACCCAGATAGAGACACTTCAGAAACAGATATTAAAAGAAAGACAGGAAGAGGAAGCAAGAAAAAAGGCAGAAGAGGAGCGCAGGGCAGCCAGAAGAATCCGTTATACGGATGAGGATTACCAAGTCCTTTTGCGCATTGTCCAGGCCGAGGCAGGCATCTGTGATGAGAGAGGCAAGATCCTGGTAGCAGATGTGATCATTAACCGTGTATTATCCAAGGAGTTTCCTGACAGTATAAAAGCAGTTGTGTACGAGCCATCCCAGTTTCAGCCCGTGGCCAACGGCAGGATCAATTCTGTTAAGGTGACAGCGGAGACCATAGCATGTGTGGAGCGTGCTCTGGACGGAGAGGATTACTCGGGCGGAGCCCTTTATTTTATGAACCGGAGAGGTTCCGGAGGAGCGGCTGCCTGGTTTGACAGGCACCTTACTTACCTTTTTGCCCATGACGGCCATGAGTTTTTCCGTTAAAGAATATAAGGGCTTAAAAAAGGATTGAGTTTCCCATAGCTTTAGGTGTATACTTGTATTGGAAAATATTAACACAAAGGAGAATGGGATATGATTTTTGATGAAAAGAAAAACCTGGATTTTTACAGAAACTTGGGAGTGGAAGGCAGATATGCCAAAGCGGTGGATTTTCTGCAGAATACGGATCTGGACGCGCTTGAACCAGGTAAGTATGAGATTGACGGCAAGAACGTGTATGCCAATGTTGTAGCTTACACCACCATTCCCTGGGATGAGGCAAAGTATGAAGCCCATGAGCACTATACTGATATCCAGTATGTGATCGAGGGAAGCGAGGTCATGACCTATGCGCCTGTTCACGAGATGACAGTAAAGACACCTTATAATCCAGACAAGGATGTGGTATTCTTTGAGAATACAACTCCGGGACTTCGGATCGTGACAAAAGCAGACCAGTACCTGATCTTTCAACCATGGGATGCCCATAAGCCAAAGGCAGCTGACCAGGAGCCGGCGCCCATTAAAAAGGTGATCGTAAAAATTAAAGAGGATTGATCCGTTAGGCGGATCTGGTTTTGCCCGGCAGTGTATGCCGGGTATTTTTTATGCCAAGGCCCTGCTTTTATTATAAGGAAGTTAAAAAGTGGATGACACATAGGATAAAGTATTGTATAATATCGTTATACTTTAAAAAGAATAACGATTTACCCTGGTGGCGGTTACACGCCTGGCCCTGCGGGGAACCGGGATACGGATTGCGGCCGATTGGTCTGAGGCGGAGAACGTACAGGGAATCATGGCCGGGGGAGCGTGTAAAGGGGAATGAGAAAAGATAAAAAGGGGAAAATGAAATTCCGCATATTGGTGCTGGTCCTGATCATGCTGCTGACCGGCTTGTTTTTTGCTTCTTTCCTGGTGGGTACTTATCCCATTCCTGTGGGAACGGTTTGGGATGTGCTCTGGTCCGGGATAACTGAGTTCACGCCTTATTGGGATCCGGCCGTGGAAAAAGTCATTTTCCAGGTCAGGATCCCCAGAATACTGCTTGGAATCCTGGTGGGCGGCGGTCTGGCTGTTTCCGGAGCATCCTATCAGACCTTGTTTAAGAACCCTATGGTATCCCCGGATATCTTGGGGGTGTCGGCAGGAGCAGGGTTCGGTGCCGCCCTGGCAATGCTGGGAAGCGGCTCCTGGGCCCAGATCCAGCTGAGCGCCCTGGTCTTTGGTCTGGCAGCCGTGGCAGCCGCTTATTTGATCGGCTCTGTTTACGGGAAAGCTGAGGTTACTACCCTGGTTCTGGCCGGAGTCATTGTATCCAGCCTGTTCCAGGCGCTTTTATCCGTGGTTAAAACATACGCGGATACGGACAGCCAGCTTCCATCCATTACCTTCTGGCTTATGGGCAGTTTGGGAAAGGGGGACATGGAGGATGTGGGAATCCTCCTGCCCGTGACCGGAGTCTGTCTCCTCATCCTGTTTCTGTACCGGAACCAGATCGATGTGCTGGCAACCGGGGAGGAAGAGGCTGCGGCCTTGGGAGTGAATGTGAAGCTGGTGAGTTTTCTTGTGATCGTCACCTCCACCATGATGACCGTGGTGTCGGTGAGCATCTGCGGAATGATCGGATGGGTAGGACTGGTGGTGCCGCATATCACCCGCCTGTTTACGGGGGCCAGATATTCCAGGCTGATCGCGGTGTCATTTCTCATCGGCGGTTTCTTTCTGCTGCTCATGGACGATATCATACGGGGGGCTAACAGCGTGGAACTGCCCCTTGGGGTATTGACTGCCCTGGTAGGAACTCCGGTTTTTGCATTTCTTCTGGTCCGTTCCAGAAAGGGGGCTTCCCAATGCTGACAGTGGAGCACCTGAGATTTTCCTACAAACACGGAGACTTGGTATTAAAGGATGTGAGTTTTGACCTGGATTTTGGGGATTGCCTGTGCCTTCTGGGCCCCAATGGCACGGGTAAGACAACCTTGTTAAAATGTCTTCTGAACCATCAGAAACCTGATGGGGGACGGATTCTTCTGGATGGCAGGGATATCTGCTGTATGACATCCAGGGAAAGGGCTGCCAGGCTGGCCTATGTGTCTCAGTCCACAGGACTGTCATTTCCCTATTCTGTGGAGGAGGTGGTGCTGATGGGACGTGTGGCACATATGCGTCTGGGTGCATCCATATCAAAGAAGGACCGGAGCATTGCTTATGAGGTCATGGACCGTATGGGGATCATGGATATGAAACATAAGAATTTTCAGATCCTCAGCGGAGGGGAGCGTCAGATGGTGCTGATTGCCAGAGCATTGACCCAACAGGCCAATTATCTGATCCTGGACGAGCCCACAGCAGCCCTGGATTACAGCAATCAGGTGAAAATATTGGATATGATCCGGAATTTGTCAGGAGGGGGATACGGGATCCTTATGACCTCCCACTTTCCGGATCACGCATTCCTGGCCTGCAACAAAGCGGTCCTTATGAGGGATGGGGGAGTGATGGCATTTGGAACACCGGATCAGGTTGTAACCAGTGATAATTTAACGGAACTTTACCGCGTACCGGTTGTTGTAACCGAAGCCGCGTTAGAGAATAAAGGGGAACAGGCCATACAAAGGGTCTGTGTACCGGTGATCAAAAGGAGAGGAAATAATGAGACGTAATATGAGAAAAGGCAGATCTGGGATTATGGCGGTGATCCTGTCGGCAGCATTGGGAGCGGGGATGATGACAGGCTGTGGAAACACAGGCCGGAATACGGCCGAGACCCCGGCTGTAACCGCAGCCGGAACCACAGCCGGGACCGCGGCCGGAACTACAACCGGGACCGCAGCCGGAACTACAACCGGGACCGCAGCCGAGAATACAGCCGGGGCAGCAAAGCAGGAAGGGAAAGCCACCCATGATGTCACTGACATGGCCGGCAGGACCGTGACACTGCCCACGGAGATAGACAGCATCGCAACCTTTGGATCCATCGGAGTCATCAATGCATTTGTAGAGCTTATGGGAAGCGGGGAGAAGATCTGCAACGACATGACGGCCAGTTTTACCAAATCTGATAAATGGGCCATGCAGTATGAGTTTGCGCCTCAGATAAAGGGTGCGCCGGTGCTTCAGAACGCGGACGGGGAAATACAGATGGAAAAGGTGCTGGCCCTGAACCCGGATCTGTGCCTGGTAATGTCCAAGGACCTGATTGAACCGTTGGAATCCAACGGCCTGAACGTGATCTATTTTGAGTGGAAGCAGACCAATGATGTAAAGACAGCTGTTACCTTGATGGGGGAAGTGCTGGATAAGAAGGAGCTGGCCCAGGATTACCTGTCCTATTTTGACCAGATGGTGGAGGAAGCCGGCGAAAAGGCAGCTTCCCTCAAGGATGGGGATAAGAAGACAGTCTTGTACGGAAATATTGACAAGCTGACCCAGCCCCATGTGATCGCAGAGTGGTGGATCGAGGCAGCAGGGGGGATCAGTGTTACAAAAGACAGCTGGAATAATGAAAATGGAAGCTGCACCTACACCCAGGAAGATGTGCTTAAATGGAATCCGGATGTGATGATCGTCACGGACCCGTCCATGAAAGCAGTTCTGATGGAGGATTCTCTGTACTCTGATATTAACGGGGTGAAGAACGGTGCGATCTACAGCATTCCCACCGTGGCCCATGTGTGGGGGAACCGAACCGTGGAACAGCCGCTGACCGTATTCTGGACCATGAATAAGCTTTATCCTGAAGTGGTGGGCACTGATGAATTAAAGGAGAAAATCTCATATTTTTACAGCCATTTCTTCCAATATGAAGTCAGTGAGGAGCAGCTGGATGCAATCATAGGAGGCGTGTCATGAGATGCTATGAATCCGCCATACTGAGGGAATCCGTGGAGCTGGTCAGGCAGCATTTGGGAAGAGAGCTGGAGGATATGACCGTTGAACGGGCGGTGTTCGGGCTGTTCTTTTCAGGGGTTAAGCTGTCCACCGGGCAGGGAGGACTATGCTTTACACCGGTAAAGGAAATGCCTCAGGCAGTCTGCTGTCCCAGTTCAGCCAAAGCCATGCCCTTGTCCGGACGTCTGAAAGGGCGTCCGGTGAAGGAATATTTAGATGATATATTCGGGGACAATATACTGCGGCGCACCCTTGGCATTGCTGCTCTCAATGCTCTCAGCATGGCTGTGTGGGAGCGGGAAGTGCCTGCCGGATATGAGATCCTGGCCGGAGTGGATGCATTTGACCAGCTGGAGGTGGAGAACTATCCAAAAACAGTGGTGGTGGGAGCACTGGTGCCCATGCTTAAAAAGCTGATGGCGGCCAATGCCTGTTTTCATGTGCTGGAACAGGATCCGCGAACCTTAAAAGAGCGGGAGCTGCCTTACTATGCACCGGCTGACCAGGCCGGCGTTTATGTGCCGGAGGCAGATCTTATGGTGATCACGGGAGTGACCATTCTTAACGACACGCTTCCCGGCCTTTTGGATATGGCAAAACCAGGGGCCCAGATTCTGGTGACAGGCCCCACGGCCAGTATGCTTCCCGATGCCTTCTTTTCCAGGGGGGTTACCATGCTGGGCGGTATCCATGTGACAAAAGCGGATGAACTGCTGGATATCATCAGCGAAGGCGGCTCGGGATATCATTTTTTTGGAAAATATGCGGACAGGACCGTAATAGTGAAAAAAGGGGGAAATGCCTGATGCGGGATACATATGGTACAGAACCTGTCCGGGATGAGATGTTCTCTATCCTGGAGACTTATATTCCATGGAAGGGGAGGACGGAGCAGGTTCAGATATGGGACGGGGATGGCCGGATTGTGGCAGAGGACCTGAGGGCGGGATATTCCCTGCCCAATCGTCCAACCAGTGCCTTTGACGGCATTGCGGTCAGGTTCTCGGATTTTACCTCCGGGATTCCGGAAACATCCGCCTGGAAGGGAGGAACGGATTATGTGTTTAGCAACACAGGAGTGGCCATACCGGATGCGTTTGATACGGTCATAGCCATAGAGGATGTGGTGATGGAGGCCGGTGGTGCCCTTCACCTTTTATCCTGTCCGCAAACATGGGGGGAGTACGTGACTCCTGTGGGCAGTCAGATAAAGAAAGGGGAGATCCTGGCCCATAAAGGGGAAATGCTCCATCCCGCGCTGCTGGGAGTCCTGGCAGGGGCCGGATACCGGAGTGTTCCTGTTTACGTGCGCCCAAGGGTACTGTTCCTGCCCACGGGAGATGAGCTGGTGCCCTTTGGCGGGGGAGTCCCAACAGGCAGCAATACGGAGTCAAACAGTGTGATGCTGTGGGCCATGATACGGCGTTTTGGCGGACAGCCGTCCGTGTCGCGTATTTTGGAGGATGACCCGGACGTGATTAAAGACGCCCTTCTTTGTGGCATCCGCCAGGCGGATCTGGTGATCATCGGCGCCGGTTCATCCAAGGGAAGCAAGGACTTTACCATGGATGTGCTGGATTCCATTGGAACTGTGATCGTTCGCGAATTGGGGGTTGCTCCGGGAAAACACTGCAGCCTTACCATGGTGGAGGGAGTGCCTGTTATGGGGATACCGGGGCCGCCAGGAGGCGCGCAGCTCATAAGCGAATACTATATCAAAGCAGCCATAGAGCTGCTTGTGACAGGGAAAATCCGCCCGGTCCCATGGGTCAGCGCCGTATTGGACGGGGACATTCCCTCCCGTCCCATTGATTTCATGCAGGGGATGGAGTTATCCGTGCATAAGGGGATATTCCATGGGGTTCCCTGGCCTGTATCCGGCAGGACAAGGGCTGAGTGCAGAAATGATCTCAAAGCCATCTGCTATTGTCCAAAGGGAAGAAAGTTTACAAAGGGAGAGACAGTCAAGGTGGAGCTTCCATTGGCGGAAATCCCGGTCCGGTGGCAGCAGGTGTGACATGATGGCGGAAATCCCGGTCCAGCGGCAGCAGGTGTGACATGATGGCGGAAATCCCGGTCCAGCGGCAGCAGCCCGGCCCGGTGATATCCGTTGGTATCATAAGGTGAATTCAGGGGTTGTTCCGATGTGTTCTATGGCGTATACTGGTAGAAAGAACATATGACTTTTATAAGCGGGGGCAACCATATGCAGCTTACCTATTTACACATACGCAACTTTAAATCCATCCGCGACCTGGAGATCCGTGATATTGACAGGGCGCTGATTTTGGTAGGTAAAAATAATACAGGAAAGACCTCTGTGCTGGACGCGGTATGCGCTGTGTGCGGATGCTATCAGATCCAGGAACAGGACTTTAATGAGAAAAGGCAGGCGATTCGCATTGATGCTGCCTTTTCCATAGAGGAGGGGGATCTGGAGCAGTTTCACCGGAGAGGCGTTGTGAGCCAGTACCGGCGTTATGATGTGTGGAAGCGGGTGTTTGGGGAGCGGCTCCCCTCCTTCCGGGACGGTGAGCTGTGCTTTACCTTTCATGTGAACCTGGACGGCCGGGTGCGGTATGAAGATCTTTACCGCAAGAATAACCCCTATATCCCCATGGTCCTGCCCCATATTTACCGGATCACCGCGGAACGGGAATTAAACCAGCTGCAGAATGACCTTTTGATGTTCCAGGAGGATGAGGAGTTAAGGCGGCTCCGTTCAGGGACCTGTATCTTTGAAGGAGCCAAGAAATGCAACCACTGCTTCCAGTGTATTGGCCTGATTAACAAGAAAAAGCCGGAGGAGCTCACTGCATTTGAGACGGCACGTTTGCTGGAGTATAAGATCTACCAGCTGAACCTCAGCGAGTTTTCCAGAAAGGTCAATGAAAATTTTTACAAGAACGGCGGTTATGAGGAGATCCAGTATACGTTGAACTGCGACACGGACCAGCTGTTTTCCGTTGAGGTGACGGCCCACAACCTTCAGAGGGGCAGTGTAAAGCCGGTGGAACTGATGGGAAAGGGGATGAGGAGCATCTATATGCTGTCCCTGCTGGAAACCTATATCAGCGAGCAGAGCCGCATTCCCAGCATCATTGTGGTGGAGGACCCGGAGATATTCCTCCATCCCCAGCTTCAGAAGACCTGCAGCGAGATTCTGTACCGGCTTTCAAAGAAAAACCAGGTCATTTTTAAGACCCACAGTCCTGACCTGCTTTTTAATTTCAGCATCCGCCAGATCCGCCAGGTGGTGCTGGATGAGGAGCGGTATTCCGTTGTCAGGAAAAAGGCAGATTTGGGAGAAATCCTGGATGACCTGGGGTATGGTGCCAGCGATCTGCTAAATGTAAGCTTTGTGTTCATTGTGGAGGGGAAACAGGATAAGAGCCGCCTGCCCCTGCTTTTGGAAAAGTATTATTCCGAGATAAATGACTCAGAGGGCAAATTTTCCAGGATATCCATCATTACCACCAACAGCTGTACCAATATAAAGACGTATGCCAACCTGAAATATATGAATCAGGTGTATCTTGGGGATCAGTTTCTGATGATCCGGGACGGGGACGGTAAGGACCCGGAGGAACTGGCATCCCAGCTGTGCAGGTATTATGATGAGCGCAGCCTGGAGGATGTGGACCGTCTCCCCAAGGTGACAAGGCGCAATGTGCTCATATTAAAATATTATTCCTTTGAGAACTATTTTTTAAACCCATCCATTATGGCAAAGCTGGGGATCGTGGAGAGTGAGGAGGCATTTTATAAAACCCTGTATGACAAGTGGCGTGAATATCTTTACCGGATACGAAGCGGACAGCAGTTAAAGGAGATCATGGGGCGGGATTTTACATCTTGCCAGGATATGAGGGAACATATGGAAGAGATCAAGACCTATATGAGAGGCCATAATCTCTATGATATATTCTATGGGCCCTTCAGGGAGCGTGAGCAGGAGATTCTCAAGGCATACATAGACATGGCGCCCAGTGAAGAGTTTAAAGATATACTGGAGGCTATTGACAGGTTCGTATATTTTGACAGCCGTAAAAAGGAAGATGCAATTGCCGATAAATGATTGCCAGCAAAATGGGCCGACAGGAAAATCCTGCCGGCCCTATGATCATTTTATGCCTTGCATTTTTTTATGTATACAGGTGAAACCGTACTATACGCCAAGCCGTACTGATGCGCCAGACTGTACTGATGCGCCAGGCTGTACTGATACGTCAAGCCGAATATGCATCCTCCGCAGATGGGGACTCCGCGTTCTTTCCCTTGCCCATCACACAGGTATAGACAAAGGTTCCCAGGCAGACAGCGGCAAAAAGGATGCCCACCGGATAAGCAATGGCGGTGGAGAGCTGGAAGCCTTCCTTGGCCATCAGGATATAGGTACAGGACACGGCCGACATAAAGGTTGCAGGAAGGGCCGTAAGCCAGTAGAAGCGTTTCCTGCGGAATAAATACACGCTTGCGGACCAGAGGGCGATCATGGCCAGTGTCTGGTTGCTCCAGGAGAAATATCTCCACACTACCTGTACATCAAACTGGGTCAGGACAGCACCTACGCCCAACAGAGGGATGGTGAGCATGAGACGGTTTTTAACAGGCTTCTGGTCCATCTTAAACCAGTCAGCCAGTGTAAGCCTTGCGCTCCTGTATGCCGTGTCGGCGGAGGAGATGGGGCAGGCGATTACGCCGATCATGGCGATCACTGCGCCCACAGGCCCTAAAAGCTTAAAGCAGATCTCATAGACAACCGCAGACTGTCCGTTTCCAAGTGCATTCAACAATCCGCCTGTGCCATCGTAAAAAGCAACTCCTGCCGCTGCCCAGATCAGGGCGATAATGCCTTCAGCGACCATGGCGCCGTAGAATACCCGGCGTCCGTCTTTTTCATTGGTAAGACAGCGCGCCATGAGGGGAGACTGGGTTGCATGGAAACCGGAGATGGCGCCGCAGGCAACGGATATGAACATGGTCGGCCAGATGGGGGTGCCGGAAGGATGCAGGTTGGTCAGGGAGATCTCAGGTATATGGTATCCGCCCAACAGGATGGCGCCTCCTACTCCAAGTGCCATAACAATAAGACAGATTCCGAAAATAGGGTAAATCTTTCCGATCACCTTGTCTATGGGGACAAATGTGGCAATAAAGTAATAAACCAAGACAACAACCAGCCAGAATTTGGCGTCCAGGACCTGAGGGGTCAGCATGGCCAGAAGATTGGCCGGGCCTGTGGAGAAGCTGACGCCTACCAACACCAGGAGTACCACGGAAAACACGCGCATAACCTGTTTCATGGCATCGCCCAGATAAGTTCCCGTGAGCTCGGATACGCTGGCTCCCTTGTGACGCATGGACATCATTCCCACCATGTAGTCATGGACACCGCCGCCCAACAGGGTACCAAAGGTGATCCAGAGAAATACGCTGGGTCCCCAGCATGCGCCTGCCAGGGCGCCGAAGATGGGACCAAGGCCCGCGATGTTGAGAAGCTGGATCAGGAAAATACGGGGAGTGCCCATGGGGACGTAATCACTGCCGTCCGTCATGGTAAGTGCCGGTGGTTTGCGGTCGTCAGGACCAAATACTTTTTCAGCCACCTTGCTGTACACCATGAAACCGCCGATTAAAAGTGCCAGACATACAAAGAAACTAATCATAAACCTACCTCCTGTTTGATAAATCGTTCATTTGTCATGTCTTAATTGTACTGAAATATATACAAAAGAAAACACTTTTTGCATGAACTGCAGTACTAAGTGCACAAACGACACCTATAAATGAATGAACGGAAGCTGTGAATGCACAAACGGAAGGTTTATCCTCAACGGTATCTTAGATCCCCAATGCCTGTCTGAGGCTTTTCACCTTTTCCCTTCCCACGGGCAGGATATCTTTTTCATATCCCATCATCTTAACGGCCAGACTATTGTTGGCCCATGGAAACATTTCCGTGATGTGGCTGAGATTGACAAGATAGCTCTTGTGGATGCGGTAAAATCCGCAGGAGGCCAGCCTTTTCTCATATTCCCCCAGCAGCTGGTTCTCTGTGTAATCCCCGTCCGTGGTGTGTATGACACAGCTGCGTCCGGCGGTCTCAATGTATACGATCTTATGTATATCCAGCAGCACAATGGTCCGGTTTACATTGACGGCCAGCCGGCCAACCGGCAGGGAGCCGGATGGACTGTTTATATCTTCCCCGGCAGGACATGAGTGCTTTAGATCCAGTTGGCACTTTTCCAGGACCCTGCGGACACGGTCCGGGTCAAAGGGCTTTAGGATGTAGTTGTTCACGCCCAGTTCAAAGGCCTTGACCGCATACTGGGAGTAGGCGGTGGCAAATACGATCTGGGCGTCCGGAAGTATGCGCCTGGCGGCAGCGGCCAGGGTGGTCCCTTCCATATCATTGAGATTGATGTCCACAAAGAGCAGATCAAAGGACTGGGCGCTTATAAGTTCAAGGGCCCCGGCCCCGCTGTCCGCCTCCTCGATCCGGCTGTCCGGCAGAACGGACAGGATCTGATGGACCAGTTCTTTTCTTGACGGCCGTTCGTCATCGATCACAGCTATTTTCATATGTAAAAATTCCCCCTTGTCTTGTGGTTTGTCCAAAACCGCGCAAAGCTCTTACGAATACAGCGGTTCCTGGTCCGGTTCCGGCTGCATGGGAACCCTGAACCATACTCTGGAGCCGTCCTGGGATGATTCGATCTTCAGACCATTGTCCTCACCGTATATGCTTTTCAGGCGCCGGTGCACATTTTTCAGGCCCACACTGCCTTTCCCCTCATTGCTGTAGAGTTGTTTGACGGCTTCCATGGGAAAGCCGGGACCTTTGTCGGTCACGGCGATCTCCACGGAATTGCCCGCCCCATGGGCGCTGATGGAAACGCTTCTTTGCCCCCTTTTGTCCGCTCCGTACCGGACCGCATTTTCCACAAGGGGCTGGAGGATGAAGGAGGGAACCATGCAGTTGATGTCCTCCTCCACATCCATGGTGACCTGTAATTTCTCCTCAAACCGGGCCTTCTCCAGCTCCAGATAGCTGGAGACATGGTAGAGCTCTGTGTGAAGGCTCAGCATATACTGGTCGTTTTCCAGTGTCTGCCTGTAATAGGAGGAGAGGGTGCGTATCAGTTCCCTGGCCCGCTCCGGATTTTCCCGGCACACATAGGAGATGGTATTAAGGGCATTGTAAAGGAAATGCGGGTTGACCTGGGACTGCAGTGCCTTAAACTCAGCCTTGCGCCGCAGCTGCTTCTGGTAATCCAGGTCGGAGAGCTCCAGCTGAGTGGAAAAAAGCCTGGCCAGCTCCGAGGCGAAATTCAGGTTGGACTGGGAGGTATGCCAGTGTTTTCTCACCACCATGGTCAGGCTGCCGATGGGTTTATCCATCTCGATCAGGGGCGCGGCCACGATAATGTGGTTTTTCAGGATGTGATACAGGGGGTCCGGTTTTTCCGCATAGGAAAATGTAGTGGGCTTTTTATTGTGGATGGAGTCCAGTATGGGTTTTAATATGGCATCCCCTTTTAGATCATTGTACCGGGCATCCCCCTTCATGGCCAGGATCCTCTGGGTATCTGTGATCATGACAGCAGCACAGGCGGTGGAGTTGTAGATGATCTCAGCCGTGGCTTCCATGTCCCTTGCGCTGTAAAGACCCTTTCTCAGATGGGGAAGGCTCTGTTCCACGATTCCCAGAGCCAGGCGCATCTTTTCAGCAAACTGGCTGTCCTCCTCCATAAATACCATGTTAAAGGTTGCAATAAAAACAACCATTCCCAGGGCGTTCATGATGATCATGGGAAATGCGATCAGCCGGACCAGTTCCAGGGCGGCAGGAAAGGGCTTGGAAATAAGGAGGATGATGAGCATCTGTCCCACCTCGGCCAGGGCCGTGATCAGGAACACGCCTGTGCTGTCTATCTTTCCTGCCTTAAAACGTCTGGAAAAAACGGATCCGATCAGTCCTTCCACAAATGTGGATACGGCGCAGGATACGGCTGTAAATCCGCCGATATCAAAAAGATAGCGGTGCAGCCCTCCGATGATGGCGGCGCCCATGCCCACATAGGGGCCGCCTAGGAGCCCGGCTGCCAGCACACCGATGACCCTTGTGTTTACAATGGCTCCCTGGGCACGCACGCCTGTATAGGTGGAGAAGATGCTGACAAGGCCAAAGATAACTGCCAGTGCAGCACGGCTGCCAATGGGGTTGTTATCACCCAAAAGCATACTGCGGACAACGGGAATCTTGGTGAGCAGCGTGGCGATGAGAACCAGCAGCCCTATGTTTAAAAGCAGGCTGAAAAACATGGTATTGGGCATAGGAGGCCTCCTTGTGATGATTTTATGGTACTATCAGTATACCAAATATTTGCAGAACAGGGAATCTTAAGAAAATCTTTTATTGTTTTTCCCGGAAAGATATGGTAATCTAATGTCGAAGATAACTGTACTAATATAATTAATACAGATAATACGCCTGTGCCATTGAAATAAGGTGTTCTTTCGGAGTCTCCGAGAGTACGCCATATAGGCCGGGTGAATTTCCGGAAAGGGGGAAAGAAGGGATGATCGTACTGGACTACAGGGACCGGAGGCCTTTGTATGAGCAGGTGGTGGAACGGTTCCAGGAACTGATGTTTAACGGAGTACTTCCACAGGACTCACAGCTTCCTTCGGTGCGCAGCCTGGCAACGGAGCTTTCCATCAATCCCAATACCATCCAGCGCGCATATGGAGAGCTGGAGCGGCAGGGATACATTTATTCCATCAAGGGTAAGGGAAGTTTTGTGGCTGACAGCAGCCGCCTAAGGGCGGGCATGCTGGGAGAATGGAAGATCCGGTTTGAGTCCTCGGTAAGCGAGGGCATAAAGATCGGGGTCACGGAAGAAGATATGACAGGGATCATAGAGAAAAAATACCGTGAGTATATGACAGAAAGGGGAGAGAGGCATGATTGAAGCAGTGAATCTGACCAAGCGGTTTGATGATATTATGGCCGTGGATCACTTGAACGCCACCATAAAGGACGGAAGCGTCTTTGGCTTGATCGGCACCAATGGGGCCGGCAAATCCACCTTCCTCAGACTGGCAAGCGGGGTGCTGAAGCCGGATGAGGGATGTATCACCATAGACGGACATGAGGTATTTGAGAATACATCTGCAAAAAAGCGTTTTTTCTATATATCGGACGAACAGTTTTTTTTCAGCAACACAACACCTTTGGAGATGATGCACTATTACAGAAAAATCTATGAAAAGTTTGATGAAACCAGGTTTCACAAGCTGATGCAAAGTTTCGGACTGGATGAAAAGCGTAAGATACACACATTTTCCAAAGGCATGAAGAAGCAGGTTTCCGTTATCTGCGGCGTGTGCGCTGCCACGGACTATCTGTTCTGTGACGAGACGTTTGACGGATTGGATCCGGTTATGCGCCAGACGGTTAAAAGCATATTTGCAGCTGACATGGAGGACAGGAACCTGACTCCCATTATCGCGTCCCACAACCTGAGGGAGCTGGAGGATATCTGTGACCACGTAGGTCTTCTCCACAAGGGAGGGATCCTTCTTTCCAAGGATCTGGATGACATGAAGCTGAACATTCATAAGGTCCAGTGTGTGCTGCAGCCTGACATGAAGCCCGAGGACCTGGTGGCTCTTGACAAGGTGAGCATTGAACAGAGGGGACGGCTGTGCACGGTTACGGTGCGGGGGACCAGGCCGGAGATAGAGGCGATCATGTCCTCCTATGATCCGGTGTTCTTTGAATGCATCCCTCTGTCCCTGGAGGAAATATTTATCAGTGAAACGGAGGTGGCTGGTTATGACATCAGGAAGCTTGTACTTTAAGTTGTTAAGGGAGGATTTAAAGCGCCGCGTATGGGCCATTGCCCTGGTTTTCCTGGCGTTCTTCTTCTCACTGCCCATCGGCCTTGCACTCTCCATGGAGAACGCGGCCAATACGGATTATTTTATATATAACGGATACAGAAACTTTGTCCAGGACGGTTCCCTGCCCGATGACCTGTTCCAGGCCAAGCTGCTGGAACTGAAGACAAAGGTGGTGCTGAGTGATGCGGCCTTTGGAAACGGCCTGATCGTATTCCTGCTCATTGTGGCGGCCGTGGTGATCGGTGTATCCAGCTTCTCCTATCTGCACAATAGAAAGAAGATCGATTTTTATCACAGCATTCCTGTGAGAAGGGAGATCCTGTACAGCACACAATATACGGGGGGTATCCTGATCGTGGGCCTGTGCTACCTGATCAACCTGATCCTTATGCTGGGAGTGGCCCTGTCTTACGGCGTGCGCCTGGGAAGCCTGATCGGACCAATGGCAGGCGGCTGGGCGCTGAACATGCTGTATTTCCTTCTCATGTATGCAGTTGTGGTGGTTGCCATGATGATGACAGGAAACATGGTGGTGGGCCTCCTGGGCTCCGGCGTATTCTTTTTCTTCCTGCCGGCGATCATGATGCTTCTGGCAGCATACTGTGAGACGTTTTTCCTGACCACGGCCAGAAGTATGTGGAGTTCCGAGGATTCACCTTTTATGTGGGGCATGAAATACCTGTCGCCCTTCAGCGTATACATGACTGCCCTGAGCTGGGGCGTGAAAAACATAGGAAAACATATACCTGAACTCATATGCACAGGCTTCGGATTCCTGGCGTTTTCACTTCTGGGGCTTCAGCTCTACCGCAAGCGTCCCTCCGAGGCGGCGGGCAGAGCCATGGCGTTTAAGCGTACCATGGCGCCGATCCGCATGATCCTGGTCATTGGCTGCGGCCTTGCCGGCGGTATGTTTTTCTGGTCCCTCCAGAGCAATTTAAAATGGGGGCTGTTCGGAATTGTGGTGGCCGTTATACTGACCCACTGCATTGTGGAGATCATCTATCATTTTGACTTTAAGAAACTGTTCGGCCATAGGGTACAGCTGGTCATCTGTCTGGCGGCAGGCGTGCTGGCATTTTTAAGCTTCCGTTATGACTGGTACGGATATGACTCCTACATGCCTCAGGCCGACCGGATCGCATCCGCCAGCCTGGAGATCGGCATTGACAGCAACTGGCTGGACAGCCGGGAGATCACCATCAGTGACAGCGGAGAGTTTGGAGTCACCTACAAAGCAGCCTACGAAGAAATAGAGAAAAATATGAAGCTCACCGATATGGGACTGGTGCTTCCCATTGCGGAAGAGGGGCGCCGCAATGCCATTGAAGACAGGAAGGTGCGCCTGGGCAGCAGCAGGACACCGGCATACGCAAACACCCGGGTTTCCTATATCGGAGGGGCGGACGGCCCCACATCCGTCTTTGTGGCAGGGAAAGTGGCGGGAGAGGAAAACGAGACCGACAGGCAGATGTACTATACCAATGTGACTGTTAACTACCGCCTTACAAACGGACGCCGGGTCAGCCGCGCTTACAGCCTTTATCTTTCCGACATAATGGATACCTATGAGAAGCTGTACAGCCAGACTGATTATAAGACGGGACTGTACCGCATCCTTTCCCAGACGCCTGAACAGCTGAGCCGGGCGTATTACAAGGAGGCGGGGACCATCGCCTACACCGCGGAGGAGGGCAGCGTGCTGACCGAACTGTTAAAAGCCTATCAGACAGACCTTATGGCCCTGGATACACAGACAAGGATCCAGGAAGCCCCCATTGGAAGCATCTGCTTTGTGACAAAGGACTCGGTTCATTATCTGAAAAAAGGGATCGAAGATTCCCTGTACAAATACAGGGGCGGTTACTGGGATTACAGGGTAGAGGACTTTAACCAATACTGGCCCATTTATCCCTCATTCACCCGCACCATCCAGATACTGGAGAGCCAGGGTGAAAAACCGGGAACCTTTTTTGCCCCAGAGCAGGTAAAAGAGATAACCATCAATGTCCAAAACCTTTTAAAATCATCCTACAGCGACATACCGCAGGATGAGGAACTGGCAGAACTGCGGAAAAAGAATCCCTATTACCAGGAAGACGGAAGCCTGCACTTCACAGACGCCCATGACATTGCCCTGCTTATGGATGCCATGATGGAGGAAGAATACTATCAGATGGATCAGTTCCATCAGCCGGCAGGAGGGTTCTCATACTGCCAGATCGAGCTGAAGGGCAATCAATATGTATCCGGCCTCATTATGGAGGACCGGGTGACGCCTGAGATGCTGGATCTGTTTGCCGGGATTCCCATGGAAGTGGAGTAGGCCGGTCAAATATAACAAAGCCGCGGCCGCCATCTGATATTCGATGGCCCGCGGCCTTTTAGATAACCCCAGAGAGCCTTTTGCACAATTTCGGCGGCCGGGCCGTTTCCCGGAGTCTCAGACCTGCCAAGCCCGCCGCCGTATCCGCCGCCCCATCCCCATTCTTCTCATTGGTCCACCTCTGCCTTCTCCCCATCCCACAAATCCCAATTTTCTTTTTATTGACAATCCCCAAAAGGAAAGCTACAATCATATCAACAGAAGGGCCGGTCCGTATGAGGGGTCTGCCGACAGGGAGAAAGAGAGGACATAAGATATGATATCAGAGAAGATGAAACCATTGGTGAACAATAATTCCGCTATCCGTGCCATGTTTGAGGAGGGCAAGAAGCTGGCTGCCATTTACGGGGCGGAGAATGTATATGATTTTAGCCTTGGCAACCCCAATGTGCCTGCGCCGGAGGCTGTGAATCAGGCGATCTGTGATATCCTGAAGGAAGAAGAGTCCACTTTTGTCCATGGCTATATGAGCAATTCCGGGTACGAGGATGTGAGGGACACCATTGCACAGTCCCTGAACCGCCGGTTTGGAACCGCTTTTCACCAGAACAATATTATCATGACCGTGGGCGCTGCCAGCGGCCTGAATGTGATCCTAAAGACGATCCTCAATCCGGGGGATGAGGTCATTGCGTTTGCCCCATACTTTGTGGAGTATGGCAATTATGTGCGCAACTATGACGGCAATCTGGTGGTGATCTCTCCCAATACAAAGGATTTCCAGCCGAATCTGGAGGAGTTTGCCCGGAAGATAACACCTAAGACAAAGGCTGTCATCATTAACACGCCCAACAATCCTACCGGGGTGGTGTACTCTGCTAAGACCTTGACCGATATGGCGGATGTCCTGAGAAAGAGGGCGGCAAAACTGGGGACCGAGATCGTGCTGATCTCTGATGAGCCGTACCGTGAGCTGGCCTATGATGGGGTGGAAGTGCCCTACGTGACAAGATTTTATGACAATACGGTTATCTGCTATTCTTACAGCAAGTCATTGTCACTGCCCGGAGAGCGTATCGGCTACCTGGTGATCCCTGATGAGCTGACAGACAGTGAGGAAGTGTTTAACGCGGCTACCATTGCAAACAGGGTAATGGGAGCGGTGAATGCACCATCCCTGATGCAGCGCGTGATCAAACGATGTGTGGATGAGCAGGTGAACCTGGAGGCATATGACAGGAACAGGAACCTTTTGTACAACGGGCTCAGGGATATGGGCTTTGAGTGCATTAAGCCGGAAGGTGCATTTTACCTGTTTGTGAAGTCCCCGGAGCCGGATGAGAAGCAGTTTTGCGCCAACTGTAAGAAGTATAATCTTTTGGTGGTGCCGGGCAGCTCCTTTGCGTGTCCGGGATATGTGAGGATCTCCTACTGTGTATCCTATGGCCAGATCGAGCGTTCCCTTCCGGCCTTTAAGAAAGTGGCGGCTGATTACGGCCTTTGATTCATCGGGATCATTAAGAGAGGAGTGCAGAGTATGAGACCATGGGAAGCAAATGTCCGCAGGGTGGTTCCCTATGTACCGGGGGACCAGCCTAAGGGCAGTAAACTGATAAAACTGAATACCAACGAAAATCCGTATCCCCCGGCGCCGGGAGCGGAGAGGGCCATTAGGGAGATGGACACGGACCGGCTGCGCAAGTATCCGGACCCCACGGTTTCAGATCTGGTGGAGGTATTGGCGGAGTACTATGGGGTAGGGACGGACCAGGTATTTGTGGGAGTTGGATCTGATGATGTGATCGCCATGTCCTTTCTTACGTTCTTTAATTCCCCAAAGCCGGTGTTGTTTCCGGATATTACGTATTCTTTCTATAAGGTGTGGGCGGACCTTTACAGGATCCCCTATGAGACACCAAAGCTGGATGGGGATTTTTCCATCATTCCCCGGGATTATAAAAGGGAGAACGGAGGAGTGATCTTCCCGAACCCCAATGCGCCTACGGGCGTCTATATGCCCCTTGACCAGGTGGAGGATATCATAAAGGCCAACCAGGATGTGGTTGTGATCGTGGATGAGGCATATATAGATTTTGCAGGCCCTTCCGCCCTTGGGCTGATCGGGACCTATGATAACCTTCTGGTGGTGCAGACCTTCAGCAAATCCCGTTCCATGGCCGGACTGCGGATAGGCTTTGCGGTGGGAAACCCAGCCCTGATCAAGGCACTGAACGATGTGAAATATTCCTATAATTCTTATACCATGAACCTGCCCTCCATTGTGATGGGAGTGGAGTCTGTAAAGGACAGGGAATATTTTGAGGACATAACAGGGAAAATAACAGCTACCAGGGAACGGGCGAAGATCCGCTTAAGGGAATTGGGATTTACATTCCCGGATTCAAAGGCCAACTTTATTTTTGCATCCCACAAAAGCGTGCCCGCGGCACAGATATTTGAAGCTCTCAAAAAGGAGCAGATTTATGTGCGGTATTTTGATGGGGAGAGGCTGGACAACAGCCTGCGCATCAGTATTGGAACGGATGAGGAAATGGAAACGCTGTTTGCATTTTTGGAACGGTTCCTCGGGGAGCAGTGAGAGATGACAGAGACAGACAGGACAGGGAAAAGAGACAGACAGGACAGGTGATAGGATGGAAGATGCAGGGTGGAAGCATTATCTGCGGCTTATGCTGAATATATTGATCCCGGTAACAGGCTGGATCCTTTTGTGCGTTATGGGGCCCAAGGTTTTGAAATTTTTCATGCCCTTTGTCATTGGCTGGATCATAGCCATGATCGCAAATCCCCTGGTGCGCTTTTTAGAGCGCAGGGTAAAGCTGGTACGAAAGCACAGTTCCATTGTGATCGTGGTGGCGGCCCTGGCCCTGGTGGTTGGCCTTATCTATCTGATCCTGTCCAGAAGCCTGGTATTGCTTCACGGCTTTATGAAAGATCTTCCAGCTCTCTATGAAGGCATTGAGGGGGATGTGGCGCGCAGCATGGAACAGATTGAACATCTGTTCCGGTTCCTGCCCGACAGCATCCAGCAGACCTGGGCGGAGATCGGCAGCAATCTGGGAAGCTATGTGGGAAAGGCAGTGGAAAAACTTGCTTCCCCTACTGTGGAGGC
The DNA here is from genome assembly GCF_000954015.1 of Clostridium sp. FS41. Taxonomy (NCBI): domain Bacteria; kingdom Bacillati; phylum Bacillota; class Clostridia; order Eubacteriales; family Clostridiaceae; genus Clostridium; species Clostridium sp. FS41. Next base: position 223,255 of record NZ_JYHN01000067.1, on the reverse strand, counting down.
GGCCGGATCAGTGGCCAGGAGCATTCCCGCCGTACTGGTGTATCTGGTGGTCACTATTTTGTCTGCCTATTTCTTTATTGTGGACCGGGATAAAATACTGGCCATGATCAAAGCACACACGCCGGCATGGGCCCAGCGTTATACCAGATACCTGAGAGGGGAACTTCTCCGCCTGATCGGCGGCTATTTTATGGCACAGTTTAAGATCATGGTGGTAGTATGGCTGATCCTTACCGTGGGATTTCTTGTGCTGGGAGTGGGATATGCTCCGCTTTGGGCATTTCTCATTGCATTTTTGGATTTCCTGCCTGTATTCGGCACAGGTACGGCCCTGATCCCATGGGGACTGATCAAGCTGCTGGGAGGCGAGTATGCCTTTGCGGCAGGCCTTTTGCTGATTTATGTCCTGACCCAGGTTACGCGTCAGCTGGTACAGCCTAAGCTGGTGGGAGACAGTATGGGACTCAATCCCCTCCTGACCCTTCTGCTTTTATACCTGGGCTTTAAAGTAAAGGGCATAGCCGGCATGATCCTGGCAGTGCCCATTGGATTGTTTTTTGTGAGTTTATATGAATACGGAGCATTCCAGGGAATCAAGGACAGCCTGGATGTCCTGATCAAGGATATAAATGCCTTCCGAAGGAAGGAATAGATTAGATTATAGGGGAGCAGTACGGTGAGAGTAGAGAATAATCTGGATACGGATCAAGTAAGAGGGCTGGTGTGGAGGTTGGCATTTCCTTCCATGCTGGCTCAATTTGTGAACGTGCTGTACAGCATCGTGGACCGTATGTACATTGGAAATATAGAAGGAATCGGGGCAGTGGCCCTGGCAGGGGTTGGGATCTGCGGTCCGGTGGTGACCCTGATCTCCTCCTTTGCAAGCTGGATCGGGGTGGGAGGCGCCCCGCTGATGAGTATTCGGCTGGGACAGAAAAATGAAAGGGCGGCAACCCAAATGGTGGCTAACTGCTTTGCCCTTCTCACAGGAATGGCCCTTATTATCATGACGGTTACCTTTTTGTTTAAGGAGCCATTGCTTACATTTTTTGGCGCCAGCCCTGCTATCTTTCCCTATGCCAACGAATACATGAGCTGGTATTTATCAGGAACGGTGTTTGCGCTGCTATCAGCTGGCATGAACCAGTTTATCATATGTCAGGGATTTGCCAAGGTGGGGATGAAATCCGTTGTCCTGGGTGCGGTCAGCAACATTGTCCTGGATCCCATTTTCATATTCTATTTTAATATGGGGGTCAAGGGAGCGGCCATCGCCACGGTGATTTCCCAGATGGCCTCCTGCATATACGTGCTCATTTTCCTGTTTGGAAAGAGGCCTCTGGTGCGGATCACGTTTGGGGGATACAGATGGAATACCATGAAACAGGTGCTGATCGTGGGGCTTTCACCTTTCCTTATCATTGCTTCCGACAGCCTGCTGATTATTGTGATGAACATGGTGATCAGCAAGTTTGCCAGGCCGGGGGATGGGGATATGCTTCTCACCTGCAATACCATTGTGCAGAGCTTCATGCTTTTGATCACCATGCCGCTGGGAGGAATTACCGGTGGAACACAGACGGTTTTAGGTTATAATTATGGAGCAGGCAGGCCTGACAGGATACGCAGGGCAGAAAAACACATCGTGGTCCTGGGACTGGTATTTACAGCTGTGATGTTTATCATAGCCCAGGTGGGCCCCGGATATTTTGTACGGATCTTCACAAGGGAATCTTCCTATGTGGGAATTACGGAGTGGGCGATCCGGATCTACACCCTTTGTGTGATCCCGCTGGCCGTCCAGTACACCGTGGTGGACGGATTTACGGGCATGGGCATTGCAAAGGTGGCTGTCAGTCTATCCATGTTCAGGAAGCTGGTGTATTTCCTGTCCATGCTGTTTCTGCCCATGGTATTCGGGGTGGAAAAGGTGTTCTTTGCAGAACCGATCTCAGATATCATTGCATGTATGACAAGCACCGCCACGTATCTGCTCCTGAGCGGGAAGGTGCTGGGAGATCACAAGAGGTTCTGACGTAAAATGATACATAAATGGGAGGATGGGGAATATGAATATACTGGTAAGCGCCTGCCTGCTGGGGGTGGAGTGCAGATATAACGGCAAAGGGGTACTTGAGCCGGAGATAGAGGCACTGCTCCATACGCATCACCTGATCCCTGTGTGTCCGGAGATTATGGGAGGTCTTGCCACGCCCCGTACACCTGCCGAACGGATACAGGGGCGGGTGGTTACCAGAGATGGTGAGGACGTGACCATGGCCTATCAAAAGGGAGCGGAAGCAGCGCTGAAGCTTGCACAGCTCTACGGGTGCAGGGCGGCCATATTGAAGGAGCGGAGTCCATCCTGCGGCAGGGGGCAGATCTATGACGGAACCTTTACCGGCAGATTGATACCGGGGGATGGGGTCTGTGCAGGGCTTTTAGAACAACATGGGATCAAGGTGTACGGAGAAAGCCGGATTACCAGATTGCTGGAGGAATTAGAAAGGTATTGATGCATGGATAAAGAACAGAATAAGAAAGAGGGGATATCAGTACAGGAAAAGCAGGATCCGGGCCGTCCGCGGCGAAGCAGGAGCAAGGCCGCTTTTATGGCCAGGAAAGAGGAACAGGCGCGTGAAAAAGCAGCCGGGGAGAGACGGGAGAGCCCGGCGCAGCCACAGGGAACCGTCAGCCCGCAGAACCGGCAAAACGGCATAAGAACAGACGGACCCCCCCAGGAGCCGTCCGGCAGAGGCAGGGAAGCCGGAAAAAGCCAGGAGCCGTCCGGCAAAGGCAGGGAAGCCGGCGAAACCCGGGAGCCGTTGAAGGGCGGATATTGGAAAGTGGCTGCCATAGTGATGGCTCTGGCATTGGCGGCATGTGCCGGGGGATATTTTTACCGGGCCATGGGATACCGGGATACATACCTTCCCCATACGGTCATTAATGGAATGGACGTGTCGGGACGGTCTTCAAAAGAAGTAAAGGATATGATATCCGCAGGAATCAGGGATTACAGCCTAACGCTCAAGCTTAAGGGCGGAAACAGCGAGTCTGTTTCGGGAGAGGATATTGACCTGCATACTGTATTTGACGGAAGCCTGGAGGAGATCATCCGCCAGCAGAATCCGTACGCCTGGCCCAGATACCTGTTCAGAGGCCCGGAATATGATATCCATACCATGATCGCATTTGACCAACGCAAGCTGGAGGACAGTCTGGGACAGCTGGACTGCTTTGACCCCGCACTGGTTACCGTGCCCGCGGATGCCTATTTGTCAGATTATGTGAGCGGCCAGGGATATGCGGTCGTACCTGAAGTTGAGGGCAATGAACTGGATCCGGACCTGGTAAGGAAGACAGCGGCAGAGCATGTGCAGGCCCTTGAAAAGGAAGCGGACCTGGAGGCGCTGGGCTGTTACCGGGCGCCCTCCATCAGGTCTGACAACAGTGCGCTTGTGGCGGCCAGGGATGCAAGGAACAGGTATGTCAATCTATCGGTGACATACACCTTTGGAAGCACAAGTGAAGTGCTGGATGGGGAAACCATTCACCAGTGGCTGGTTTCTGACGGGCAGAGCGTTGCCCTTGACAGGGATAAGATATCAGAATACATAAAGGATCTGGCGTTCAGACACAACACAGCCTACAAAAAACGCTCCTTTCAAACCAGCTATGGGGAAACCGTGGAGGTGACCGGGTTTTATGGCTGGAGGATCAACCAGAAAGCTGAATTGGAGGAGCTGGCAGAGATACTGGAGGCAGGGGAAGATACAACAAGGGAACCTGTCTATGCCCAGACAGCTGCAAGCCATGACGGCCCTGACTATGGCAATACCTATGCGGAGGTCAATCTGACAGCCCAGCACATGTTTTTTTACAAGGACGGGGAAAAGATACTGGAGTCGGACTTTGTGTCCGGAAATGTTTCTCGGGGCCATTCCACTCCCCCGGGCATATTTGCCCTCACCTACAAGCAGAGGGATGCGGTTTTGAAGGGGGAGGGGTACGCAAGCCCTGTAAAATACTGGATGCCCTTTAACGGCGGGATCGGCTTTCATGATGCCAGCTGGAGATCCAGCTTTGGCGGTTCCATCTATAAATCGGGCGGTTCCCACGGATGTGTGAACATGCCTTATGCGGCTGCCAAGCAGCTGTTTGAGAACGTGTATGCGGGCATGCCGGTGATCTGTTATGACCTGCCGGGCACGGAAAGCTCCAAGCCCAGCAAAGCATCGGGCACAGCGCCGGCGCCGGAGACCACCGCTCCTTTGGCCACAGCGCCGGCTGCGCCTCCGGCCCAGACCCAGCCGGCTCAAACTCAGCCGGGACAGCCAGTGCCGTCCCAGCCAGCCCCCACAGAGCCGCAGATATCCATAGATCCGGTGGGGCAGTCCGCATCACCGGAGGGTACTCAGACGCCGGAGACAACGGCAGGATACGGCCCGGCATTCCAGAGCCCAGGACCCGGTGACGAAATTGGCCCGGGTGTATAATTATTAAAAAAGAATGTAAGAAAAAGGTGTTTTTTGAGGTGTGAGGGCGTTTTTTCCGGTTAATTTGTTGACAAATGAAAAAAAGCATTTTATAATGCCCTTAATGCATCTAAGGGATTACTCGTAAAGCCATTATTCAAAACTAGGGAGGATATGGACTATGGTAGAAGCTAAGAAAGATGTTAAAACAACTGTAAAGCCGGCAGAGGAGGCAGTAAAGCCAACAGCTGCTAAAGCAGAGGCAAAGCAGGCGGCACCAGTTGAAGAAGTAAAGACAGAAGCTGTGGCAGCCGCAGAGACAGAAGCGGCACCGGCCAAGAAAGCCCCGGCCAGGAAAGCAGCAGCGAAGAAGGCTCCGGCTAAGACAACTGCGGCCAAGAAGGAACCGGTTAAGAAAGATACAGTTAAAAAAGAGACGGTTAAAAGGGAAGCGGAGAAGAAAGAAGTAAAGGCTCCAGCCAAGAAAACGGCAGCTAAAAAGGCAGAACCAAAGGCAGAGGTACATTTTCAGTTTGACGGAAAAGACCTGGTGGCCAAGGATGTGCTGGACCGCGCGGTAAAAGCATATAAGAGCAATCATAAGGGTGTGGAGATCAAGACTATTGAGCTTTACATTGTTGCCAATGAAGGCACCGCATACTATGTGGTGAACGGAGAGGCCAACGATGACTTTAAGGTAGTGCTCTAAAGAGGATTGGATTTATTTGTAACAGGGATTGAAGGATGAAGTGGGCTGCTGTATCATCATGATACAGCGGCTCATTTGCCGTCATGGCATGGGACTGTTTCCTGATGTGAATATACCCTCAGTGGACAAGGGATCGGAATATAAGGATTAGTGAAAATAAAGGATGGATATAAGATGACGGAATTGCCGGTACGCTTTAAGGAGCGGATGAAAGAATTGCTGGGAGATGAATATGAGGCTTTTGAGGCCAGCTATGACAGTGAACGGGTCCAGGGGCTTCGCTTTAACTCCCTTAAGGCCTGGGGCGGGACGGAGGATGGATGGGAGGAGCAGGGAGTAAGGGACCTGGCACAAAAGGTGAGCGACAGGGCTGGATTTTCCCTGAAAAAGATTCCCTGGGTAAAAGAAGGCTTCTATTACGATGGAAGCCACAGACCGGGAAAACACCCGTACCATGAGGCCGGGCTGTACTATATTCAGGAACCCAGTGCCATGGCGGTGGTGGAGCTTCTGGATCCCCAACCCGGCGACCGTGTTCTGGATCTGTGCGCGGCTCCCGGGGGCAAATCCAGCCATATCGCGTCCCGGTTAAAGGGACAGGGATTCCTGCTGTCCAATGAGATCCATCCGGCCAGAGCCAGGATCCTGTCCCAGAATATGGAACGCATGGGAGTTTATAATTGTGTGGTTTCCAACCAGGAGCCAGGACAATTGGCGCCCCATTTTACGGAATACTTTCACGGGATCGTGGTGGACGCGCCCTGTTCAGGGGAGGGAATGTTCAGAAAGGATGAGGCTGCCAGAGCGCAGTGGAGCGAGGAGCATGTGGACATGTGTGCCGCCCGCCAGAGAGAGATACTGGACAGCGCCGCGGCCATGCTGCGTCCGGGCGGAAGGATGGTTTATTCTACCTGCACCTTTGCGCCGGAAGAAAATGAAGGGGCAATCCTGGGTTTCCTGGAGCGCCATGAGGAGTTTTGTGTGGAATCCGTGGCAGCTTACGAAGGATTCACAGAGGGGAAACCCCAATGGATCGGATGGAAAGATAGGGAGAAGGCAGGGGAGAGATCAGATCAGGAAGGGGTGGCGTCAGAGCAGACATCAGAGCTGGTAAAACAACATCATCTGGAAGAGACCTTCCGCATCATGCCCCATAAACTGGAGGGAGAAGGCCACTATATGGCTGTCCTTAAAAAGAGAGAGCCGGGGGATAAAGCTTGTTGCCGGGCACGCTTTAAGGAGGCTGTGTATCTGGACAGCAGAAAAAGGAACGGGATCTTTAAGGACTATGAAGCGTTTCTAAAGGATACCCTGGTGCGGCCGGAGCAGTTCCTTGAAAGGGATGAGTATGTTCTGTTTGGCGACCAGTTGTATCTGCTGCCACCTGAGATGCCGGACATGAAGGGACTGAAGATCATCCGGCCGGGACTCCATATGGGGGCCCTGAAAAAAAATCGGTTTGAACCTTCCCACGGCCTGGCCCTGGTTCTGAGACAAGAGGATGTGAAACGATGGGCTGAACTTCCCTCCCATGAAAGGGAGGTCATCCGATATCTGAAGGGGGAAACCCTGTCAGCGGATGAGGTCAGAGCAGAGGGGGACAGGAAGGGATGGGGGCTGGTCCTTACAGACGGCCTCAGCCTTGGCTGGTGCAAATTTGCCGGAGGAATGCTTAAGAACCATTATCCCAAGGGACTGAGGCGGATGTGAACCATTGGCCCCGATCTTATAAAAGACAGGCCATATCCTGGGGAAGCTCTGCTGTAAACTCCATGGACCTGCCGGTAACCGGATGGAGGAAACTCAGCCCGTAGGAATGCAGGGGCTGGCGTTTGATATGGCGGTAGTCGGGATGATAAAGAAAATCCCCCGGTAAAGGATGGCCGATGGACTTCATATGGACACGGATCTGGTGGGTGCGTCCTGTCTCCAGCCAAAGGCTGATATAGGATAGGTCCAGGGATTCGTTGTAAGAGATCCGCCTGTAGTGGGTGCAGGCGGATTCACCGTGTTCATGGTCTATTGCTCTCTCAATGGTGGAGCCGCTGACTCTGGCAATGGGGCTGCGGATGCACCCCTGTTCCATGGTCCTGCCGCACACCATGGCCCGGTATTCCCGCTTGATGTTACGGTTTTGCATCTCATGGGATAACACACAGGCGCTGAGCATGTGCTTGGCAAGGATGAGAAGGCCCGTGGTATCCCTGTCCAGGCGGTTGATGGCCCGGTAGGTAAAGGGCTCACCCTTCTGGCAATAATACCAGGCCACTGCATTGGCCAGGGTGTTGTCATGGTGGCCCTGAGATGGATGGACGGGAACTCCGGCCGCCTTGTCGATCACCAGGATATCCTCATCTTCATACACAATGGAAAGGGGAAGGGGGACAGGGACGATATTATGGGAGGATTCCTCCTCCGTAAGTGTGACCCTAAGCCTTTCACCGGCCTGAAGGCGGTGTACGGTATAGACAGGGATGTGATCAACAATCAATCCCTGAGGATCCTTCTTAAGATGCACCACCAGATGATGGGAATAGCCGCGGGCTTTTAAAAATTCTTCAACCGTGCAATCCTGGGACGAATCTGTTATATGGTATTCAATGGTTTTCTTGATCATGTATTCTCCTGATGTGACTTATATGTCTTCCTGGCGGTTCAGATGTTTTCTCTTGCTGGCTGCATGGTCCACGATGGAATCCTTTTGCAGAAAACTGGCCCGCTTAATGCTGTCTATGCCGTAGCGGCTGCGTATGGCATCCACTGTTTTTTCAAATTCTTTTTTCTTTTGCAGTCCCGGATCCTCAAAAAGGCTGATCTGGGAAAAGGCATCCTCTGAAATCTTTCCGGCCCGCACTCCCATGAGACGCAGTGGGGTCATGGTCCAGAATTCCCTTAATAAACGGCAGGAATGATCGTAGAGCACGGAGGTTGAATCCGTGGGTTCTGGCAGGGCCATCTGGTGGGACTGGTTCCTGAATTCCCAATCCCTCAGTTCCACACAGACATTATTGCAGAGGACATGGTCTGCCCGCAGCCTGGCGCCAACTGTTTCACACAGGGACAGCAGGACCTGGCAGGCATCCTCATAGGAGGAGATATCCCTGGACAGGGTGATGCTGTTGCCGTAGGCCTTGTTAACAGGTTCCTTTTCCTCCACCGGATCATCATCGATCCCGTTGGCATACTGGTGAATGAGCTCGGCGTATTTGTTGCCCAGATGTGCCTTCAGCACCTTTGGATCGCAGGCAGCCAGCTGGCCGATGGTACGCAGTCCAAGGCTTTCCATCTTTTTCTGGGCAGCCCCTCCCACAAAGAAAAGCTCCCGGATGGGCAGCGGCCACATCTTTTCCGGCACTTCCTCCAAAAACAGGGTATGGCACTTGTTCGGCTTTTCAAAATCAGAGGCCATCTTGGCCAAAAGTTTGTTGCTGGAAATACCGATGTTCACAGTGAATCCCAGTTCCCTCCCGATCCGTTCCCGTATCCGGTTGGCTGTTGTCAGCGGGTCGCCAAAAAGATGGATGGTTCCTGTCATATCCAGGAAGATCTCATCAATGCTGAATTTTTCATGGTCCGGCGTATATTCCTCCAGCAGCTCCATCATTTTTCTGGAACACCGGATATAAAAATCAAAACGGGAAGGCACCACGGTCAGGTCCGGGCATTTGCGGCGCGCCTGGGCCAGGGGTTCTCCTGTGGTGACCCCGTATTTCTTTGCAAGAGGAGATTTGGCCAGCACAATGCCATGCCTCATACTGGCATCCCCGCCCACCGCGGAGGGGATGGTGCGCAGATCCAGGGCATCGGGATCCTGGCTCAGCCGGTACACACATTCCCAGCTGAGAAAAGCGGAATTTACATCAATGTGGAAAATGAGGCGTCTCTTTTCCGGCTGCTCCATAATATTTCACACTCCTTTTAATGATATGATTCCATGTATAGACAGAACATATATTCTAGTTTAAGATGAAGGGGTGTTCTTGTCAATCTGTTTCATGGGGTCATATTGCTTTTTGCAGAGTGAAGGCAGGTCACAGGTCGCCGGCGTAAAAGTTGATAATGCTCATATAGTCCGCAGGAACGGGGATTTCCAGCACCAGCGGCAGATAACCCTTATTATCCCTGTGTTTTCTGCGCAGATATTCCTGGATTTCGTCCTGCCCGGTGATATCTGTTTTACCAGTTCCCGGTTCAACCATATATACGGCTCCCTTGCAGCGGTTTACCGTGCGCAGGAATTCTTCCATGTTAATGATATTCAGTTTGATCATAATAGGGCCTCCTTTGAATGCCATGGTCAGCTGGCGTGGTCGGCTGTCCTGATTTCCTATCACTTTACCTGATATCATTATAGTGAAATAATATTCTTATTTATATATGGTTTCCGCCTTTATCTATCACGATCCTGCCATTCGCAGATGATGTAAAGGGCAGATGCGGATGCGGATGAGGCGGCGGCTGCACTCATTCATTCCCCCGGCCGTATCGGCGCCTGTATTCCAATGGTGAATATCCTGTATGCTCTCTGAATACCTTTCCGAAATAACTGCTGCTTCCCAGGCCGCATGCCTGGCTGACCAGGGTGACGGATTCCCGGCCTTGGGCCAGCATACGGCTGGCCTGCTGCAGACGGTAAGCCTTAAGATATTCCACAGGAGTGGTGCGCAGACATTCCTGAAAGGTGCGGAAACATTCCCGTTCGCTGATAAAGGCAGCACCAGCAATATTCCCAACTGTAATCTTATCCCTAAAATGTTCATGGATGTATATGATCATCATTTTCAGCTTGTCATCGTTTTTTGTGCTGTGTCCATTTTCATCAAGGAGAGGGGCGCTGATGGCAAGAATCCTGCACCAGATATCAGAGAGGGAATCCCGCAGCCTGACCTCATATCCATATTCCTCAGAGGAGATCTGAAAAGACCGGCGGATGGATTCCAGAATGGAAGCCTGCTGGGGCCGGCCGGGATCCAGGGGAATAACGCCTATGTGTGCGGCTGTTGTGAGAGGAAGGATATATTTTTTTTCAATCCTGCTTCCGGGAGTCCCTCCTATGAGAGATGGGTCGAACAGATGCTCCAGCTGAACCGTATGGACGATCCCTTTGGGGGACTGAGTCATATGGAGGACGTTTGAATTGAGAAGACCGCCATGACCGGCAGGAAACACAAATGTTCCCTTGGGGATATGGTATTCCACCACACCGGATTCAACATAGAACAATTCCACTTCCTTGTGCCAGTGCCAGGGGATGAAGCGGAGCGGATGCAGTTTGTCCAGTTCCACATAGGAAGCAATATGAGGAAAATCCGGACTGAAATCCGGCAGCAGTTCTTCCTTGCTGCCTTCACGGAATTGTATGCAGCATATATTTTTCAGCATGTTGCGCCTCCTTATACAGTACGCGGATGATCATTTCATTATATCATACAGTTTACCGGGTAGGGAAGTACTCCATGAATAAATGCATATAGGCCAGAATAGGATGAAATAAAGGCAAAAAGGCGGCGCTGCCATGAAACGTTGGATTGTAACTATTGTATTATTGATTTCCCTTGTCTGCGGCCGTGTTCAGACCGTGCAGGGAGCATATATCACACAGCAGGAGGGGAGAAGCGGTGAGGCTGCCGGGGGGAGTGCGAAAGACGGGGATGAGACGGCTGATTTTCTGAAACTCTATGCCCAGTCCGCTGTTCTCATGGACGGCAGCAGCGGCCGTATCCTGTATGGAAAGGGCCAGGACATCATTCGCCCCATGGCCAGCACCACAAAGATCATGACATGTATCCTGGCCTTGGAGATGGGAAATCTGGAGGACAGTGTAACCGTATCCTCCACGGCCGCCTCCCAGCCCAAGGTCCATCTGGGGGTCCGGTCCGGGGAGAAATACCGCCTGGGTGACCTGCTGTATGCCCTGATGCTGGAATCCTACAATGATGCAGCGGTCATGATCGCGGAAAATATAGGGGGCAGCGTGGAAGGGTTTGCCGCACTGATGAATGAAAAGGCAAAAAGCCTGGGGTGTGAGAATACATATTTTATTACACCCAATGGACTGGACGGGGTGAAAAAGGACAAAGACGGAACAGAACATATTCATTCCACCACGGCATCGGACCTGGCGGCTATCATGCGCTATTGTGTAACGCAGTCGCCTAAGAAGGATGAGTTCCTTAAAATCACCCAGACCCAGAACTACTCCTTTTCCGACAGTTCAGGAAAACGTTCCTACAGCTGTTACAACCACAATGCTTTCCTGAATATGATGCAGGGTGTTTTGTCGGGCAAGACGGGATTTACAGGGGGAGCGGGCTACTCCTACGTTGGCGCCATGGAGAATGGGGGAAGAACTTACATCATTGCCCTTTTAGGATGCGGATGGCCCCCTCATAAAACCTATAAATGGACAGATGCCAGAAAACTCTACACCTACGGCCTGGATCATTACAACATAAGAGATGTGTTTTGTGAAAAGGAGATTCCGGATATTCCGGTGACAGGGGGCCTGTGCTGGGAGGAGGAAGGAAACTGCCAGGAATTCACAGGCGCGTCCTTGCACCTGAGCGAGGAGGAAAAAAAGCTTCCCATGCTGCTAAAGGAGGATGAACAGGTGCAGGTGACGGCCCGGATCCCTTCTATATTAGAGGCTCCTGTGCGGGAAGGGCAGAAGATCGGAACCATTGATTACAGCCTGAACGGGACCCTGGTAAAGCAGTTCCCAGTGTATGCGGACAGGGGGGTCAAACAGATGACATTTTCCGGCGTAGTCCGCCACGTACTGGAAATTTTTATAGATTTTGGAAGGAGTTACCACATTATTTAATCTTTTCTTACGAAAGTTTGTATTATGTGAAGTTTCCTGCGTTTTTGTTGACATATGAAGGTATTTGTCATTATAATAGGATTAATGTCATAAAATAGAAATTCATACTTTTATTGGATATGGATGAAAATACAGGAGATTTGTACATAATGAAGGGAAACAAAATTAAGAAAGGTCTGGCGCTGGTGCTGGGGTTGATGATGGCAGCAAATCTTCCGGCATCGGTTGCCACGCCTTTTACAATGTTCAATTCCTACGCATATACGGGAGCTGCCACGGTAAAGGCAACCTCCCTGAATGTCCGCAGCGGCGCCGGCACGGGGTATTCATCCGTGGGCAGGCTGGCGGCAGGTGCAGCCATTAACATCATTGGCGAACAGCGGGGCACAGACGGCAATACATGGTATCAGATCCAATTTACGGGAACGGGCGGAGCGGTGAGTACAGGTTATGTGTCCTCTCTCTATGTCCGGCTTCCTGTTTCTTACACCCCGGATGCCAATTTCGAGGCATATCTGAATTCCCAGGGATTTCCGGAGAGTTATAAGAACGGTTTAAGACAGCTTCATGCCCAGTATCCCAACTGGGTGTTTAAGGCAAAGAATACAGGGCTGGACTGGAATACGGTCATTGAGAATGAGTCCGTACTCAGCCGCAATCTGGTAGCTTCCGGCAGTGTTTCTTCCTGGAAGTCTGTTGCGGACGGCGCATATAACTGGGATAACAGTACCTGGACCGGGCTGGATGGCAGCAACTGGGTGGCGGCATCACCGGATATCATCCGGTATTACATGGATCCCAGGAATTTCCTGGACGAGACCTATGTATTCCAGTTCCTGGCCCATGAATATGACCAGAATACCCAGACAAGGGAAGGCCTTACCAGCATGGTGACCGGTACATTCCTGTCAGGTTCCACCACATCCACGGGCACGGGCGGCAGTGATTTTTCCGGCGGATCATCCTCAGGACCGGGCAGCAGCACGGGACCAGGGAGCAGTTCTCATTCGGGGAGCAGTTCGTCCAACGGCCCGGGAAGAAGTACATATGATGACAGCCAGCACGGCCCCGGTGTGTCAGGGACAAGCGGCAGCTCGACACCTTCGGGCAACAGTTCTTCCCAGGGCAGTCCGGCGTCCGGCGGCAGCGGTGAGGTGAGTCTGGAAGGACCACAGGCATCCATTACTCCCAGGGAGCATCAGCTTGTGACAACCAATGTCAGCCTGGTGGCTCCCGGACAGGATAATTCCTCCTCGTCCAATGGCCCGGTTGCAGTGGGCGGCACCAATACAGGCAGCAATCCGCCTTCAGGTGATACGTCATCCACCCAATCGCCATCCGGTAACTCACCCTCTTCCAATTCACCCTCGGGTAATTCGCCCTCGGACAATTCGCCGTCAGGCAATTCACCATCGAGCAGCTCCCCGTCCGGCGTATCCCCGGCAGGGACTTCGCCTTCGGGAGAAGAGGCTTCTTACATTGATATTATCATGAATGCAGCATCCCAGTCAGGGGTCAGCCCTTACGTGCTGGCAGCCATGATCTTGCAGGAGCAGGGCAACAATGGCACAAGCCCGCTTATATCCGGAAACTATTCCGGGTATGAGGGTTATTATAACTATTTTAATGTGGAAGCATATCAGTCCGGTTCCATGTCCGCGATCCAGATGGGGCTGAGATATGCGTCACAGTCCGGCACCTACGGACGTCCCTGGAACACAGTGGAAAAATCCATCCGGGGCGGGGCCCAGAGCTATGGGGAAAACTATGTAAAGGCCGGCCAGAATACATTTTACCTGAAAAAGTTTAATGTGCAGGGAAGCAACCCCTATAAGCACCAGTATATGAGCAATGTACAGGGCGCTGCGTCAGAAGCGGCCAAGCTGTCCCAGGCATATACGGCAACCATGAAGAATTCGGCGCTGGAATTCCATATTCCGGTATTTAACAACATGCCGGAGCAGGCGTGCATCGCTCCCACGGGGGACGGAAGCCCTAACAATAAGCTGTCCGGCCTGGGTGTGGACGGATTCAGCCTGACCCCATCCTTTAACAGGGATACCCAGGAGTATAACCTGATCGTGGATTCTTCCGTAACCAACATTACAGTCAATGCATCATCGGCTGACTCCAACGCCACCGTGGCAGGCGCAGGCAATATAAACCTGCAGAGCGGAGGCAACGATGTCATTATAACGGTAACCGCACAGAACGGAAATGTACGGACCTACACCATCCATGTGGTGCAGCAGGCAGGAGGACCTACCCAGGGCAGTGTTCAGAGTCCGGCAGCGCCGGATGGAAGCACGGGAGGCGGCAGTTCAGGCAGCAGCTCAGGCGGCGTAGGGCCGGGAGGCAGCGGCGGACCGGGAGCGCCGGGTGACAGCAGTATGCCTGGCGGCGGCAACACACCGGGCGGAAGCAATGTCACTATTGTGCAAGTGCAGTCCTGACAGGAAGAAAACATGATAATCTGAAAGTGGGAATAAATGATGATAAGACGAATGAGACACGGGGCTGCCATTCTGGTAATGGCATGCATGATGGCAGTGATGATGCCTGCACAGATGCTGACAGCATTTGCGGCAAGCGCTAAGATAACCTTTTCCGACCCCTCCGCCACGGTGGGAAGCCAGGTTAAGGTCAATATGAAGATAAGCAGCAGCAGTAATCTGGCCAATGCGGATATTATGCTGTCCTATGACGCCAATGCGCTGGAGTTTGTCAGCGGAACCAACGCAGAAGGCGGGGCAGGAGCTGTCCGGGTTCATGGGGATGCAGGGACGCCCAACACGGGCACCCTGGCCTTTACCCTGCAGTTTAATGCTTTGGCGGCAGGCTCCAGCAAGATCTCGGTAACCAGCCAGGAGATATATGATTCCAGTTCACAGCTGGTGACCGTGGACCATGAGGGAAGCTCCACTGTTACGGTGAGCGCCCTTCAGACCGCATCCAAGGATGCCACCTTAAAGAGCCTGAAGGTTTCGCCGGGTGAACTGAGTCCGGCATTCTCGCCGGATGTGGATACCTATGCGGTGACCGTGGGCACGGACGTGGATAAGCTGATCATCAGCGCGGACACAACGGATGATAATGCAAACAAGGTGATTTCCGGCAATGAAGGCCTCCAGATGGGAGAGAACCGGGTGACCTGTAAGGTCACGGCCCAGGATGGGGAGACAGCCAAGGAATATGTGATCGTGGTGACCAAGGCGGAGGGCGGTGCCAGCGCTGCTTCCGCAGATGCAGGAGAACAGGTCAAGATGGAGATATCCAGGCGGACCATTACCATACTTCCTCCGGACGAGTCTGTTAAGGTTCCTGACGGATTTAAGACCAGCACCATCAATATTGACGGCCACAAGGTAAAGGGCTGGGTATGGGGCGCTGATCAGGAGCCGCAGTACTGTGTTGTGTATGGTATGAATGAGGCTGGTGAAAAGAACTTCTACCGCTATGATATGAGGGACAGTGAGAGGACCATCCAGAGATACTTTGAGGATCCCGCAGCAAGCAGCATGGTGACCCCGGATCAGTACAATACATTGGCAGTACAGTATGACAAGGTACGTGAGGACTTTAACCTGTTTAGGATCCTTCTGGCAGTAACCGTTGCCATTGCAGTGGTGCTCCTGATCATCCTTTTGGTGGTTGTAATGAACAAGAAGGGCAAAGGAGGAGGCCGGGACGGCGATACTCCTGAGGAGCCAGGAGGCAGCAGAAGCAGGGCGGCCGCAAAGAAGAGAAAGCAGATATCCTCCGAAGGCGAAGACGAGTATCAGGAGGATGAGGACCAGGCCTACGAGGATGAAGACGGCTATGGCGATGAGTATGATGAATATGACGAGTATGACGGCCAGGAATTCGGGGATGAAGATGATGAACCGGATGAAGACGGCCAGGTCTATGATGACAGGCGGGAGTACGAATACCAGATGGGGTATGAGGACGAAGGGGAATATGAGGACCGGGATGAGGATGCCGATGAGCGGGAGGAAGCTGCCCGCAGGCGCAGCCGGACAGAGCATCGCCCATCCAGGGCGTCACAGCCTCTGGAGCCGGTGCAGCCAATGGAATCAGTGAAACCCATAGACCCGGTGGAACCGCCCAAGGCAGTCCGGCCGCCTAAATCTGCAGGCCCCTCCAGGCCGTCCAGGCCAGCCCAGTCCGGCAGACCGGACCGGACAACCGGGTCAGCCCAGCCAACCGGGTCAGCCCATCCAACCAGACCGGTCCAGCCAACCAGACCGGTTCAGACATCCAAGCCGGAACAGCCGGCCGGCCTGGCCCAGGATGACGTGAATGATGATTTTGAGATATTTGATCTGTAGATTCATATAGATCCTTATAGAGCGGCAGAATGCAGCGTTCCGTAGTCGGGATGCTGCATTTTGCTTGCATCTGTGTTTTTTATAATTATAATAGAACATAAGAAAAAACAGGCAGAAGGACGGGGGATTGTTATGCTGATTATGGAAAAATTGAAATTAAAGGAAACCATGACAAAAACTGAGAAAGAAATTGCGGATTTCCTGTTGGAACAGGGGAGCAATATTGAAAAGTATTCATCCCGCAGCCTGGCGGAAGCGACCTATACTTCCCCGGCCACCATTGTCCGTATGTGTAAGCGTATGGGGTTTGGCGGCTTTGAAGATTTTAAGACACAGTATATAAAAGAAATACGGTATCTGGATCAGCAGCCCGGCGAGGTGGACGTTAATTTTCCCTTTTCAGAGAAGGATACCATAATGAAGGCGGCGAACCGGATTGCTCTGCTGTACGAAGAGACAGCACAGGATACGGTGTCCCTTCTCCGTCATGATGCTTTGCAGCGTGCAGTCAAACTCCTTCGTTATAGCCAAAATGTTTATGTGTTTTCAGCAGGGACGGCTATCAACCAGGCAGAGTGCTTCCGCGAAAAAATGATCAAAATTGGAAAAAGGGTGACTATTTCCAATAATCTTAACTATCAGCTTTATGAGGCAGGTTGTCTGACGGTCAAGGATGTGGCTATTATTATTTCTTATTCCGGTGAGACAGGAAAGACACTTCGTGTGGCTATGGAATGTAAAAAAAGATCGGTTCCTGTGATCGCCCTCACATCCTTTGGTGAAAATTCCCTTACAAAGTATGCTGCTTGCAAATTAACCATATCCACCAAGGAAAGTCTGTTCCAGAATCTTGGGGATTTTAGTACACATCTGTCAGTCAGTCTGTTGCTGGATATTCTCTATGCAGCCTATTTCCAGCAGGATTACAATGGAAATTATCAGAGAAAGCTGGAGCGCACCAGCCTTTTGGAACGTTTCCGTAAATCCACCAATTCCATTATCATGGGAGGGGAGGAGAAGGAGTAAGTGAGGGGATGGCCGATTGTTAAAACAGTGTTTCATCCAAAGCCACAGAGGAGCGGCTCGAAGATAAAACACTGTTTCATAATCGGCCTTGTTTGTTTTCAAATAAAGTTTTCCTGCTTATAATCGGGTCATAAGGAGGTTTGATTATGAGCTTGAGAAAAGATTTCCTATGGGGAGGAGCCACTGCGGCCAACCAGCTGGAAGGGGCATTTCTTGAAGATGGAAAGGGACTTAGTATAGCGGATGTGGAGCAGGGCTCCTGTCATGGGGTTCCCAGGGTGGTCCATGATGGTGTGATACCGGGATGTTATTATCCCAGCCATGAGGGGATTGATTTTTATCACAGGTATCGGGAAGATATTGATCTGTTAGCGGGAATGGGGTTTAACTGTTTCAGGATGTCCATAAACTGGCCGAGAATTTTTCCGCAGGGAGATGAGATGCAGCCAAATGAGGCTGGACTTGCTTTTTACGACAAGGTATTTGATACCCTTTTGGAAAAGGGGATCCAACCCATTGTCACATTGTCCCACTATGAGACGCCACTGTATCTGGTGCAGAAGTATGGTTCCTGGAGAAACCGGAAGATGATTGAGTTTTTTGAACGATATTGCAGGACCGTGTTTACGCGTTACAAGGATAAGGTAAAATATTGGATAACATTTAATGAGATCAATGAGACCATGAATCAGGCAGAACCCTATCACCAAGCAGGAATACGCTATAGGGAAGGAGAAGATCATAATGAGATTAAGGCCATTGCCAGCCACAACATGTTTTTGGCAAGCGCAAGGGCCGTGATTGCAGGTCATGAGATCGATCCGCAGTTTAAAATCGGATGCATGCTGCAGTACCCGACAACTTATCCCAAGACATGCCGGCCTGAGGATGTACTGGCACAGAGGTTCCACATGATACCTAATTATTATTATACGGATGTGATGTGCAGAGGATATTACACTAACCTGTGCAGGACTCAGTTAAAGCGTATGAGGGTGGAACTGCATATGGAGGAAGGGGATGAAACGGTCCTGAAGGCGGGGACCGTGGACTATATTGCTTTCAGCTACTATTTTTCCTCTGTTGCATCCAGCGAGGACGGATCAGATATCAGGGTGGAACGTTCCAATCCATTCCTGGAACGAAATGCCTGGGACTGGCCCATTGATCCCATCGGCCTGAGGATCGCCCTTAATGAATTGTATGACCGATATCAGATGCCTCTTTTCGTTGTGGAGAACGGGTTGGGAGCTGTTGACCGTGTTGAGGAGGATGGAACGATTCAGGATGATTATCGGATCCGGTTTCTTGCATCCCATATAGAGGCGCTGAAGCAGGCGGTAGAGTTGGATGGTGTGGATGTAATGGGTTATACATGCTGGGGACCTATCGATATCATATCAGTGGGAACAGGGGAAATGCGCAAACGATATGGCTTTATCTATGTGGATAAGGATGACAACGGAAAAGGAAGCTTAAAACGCATTAAGAAGAAATCCTATGCTTGGTATAAAAAGGTGCTGGAAACAAACGGTGAAGATATAGATACGATCGGATAATGATTGTCAGGATAAATGTGGAGGTATTGAGATGGATGCTAAGGTTACGGCGCAAAAGATTCTTCAGGAGGTTGGGGGCGAAAACAATGTTAAGAACCTGACCCACTGTGTTACCAGGCTGAGATTCAGCCTGCGGTCAACGGAAGGGATCGATGAAAAGAAAGTCGGGGAAATCCCGGGAGTGATGGGGGTTGTGAATAAAGGGGGACAGTTTCAGGTGATTATTGGGCAGGAGGTTCCTGTCGTTTATCAGGAACTTCAGAAACTTGGAGGATGCGGAACAGACAAGGCCAAAGACGGAATACCCCAAAATGAAAAAAAGAAGGGGCTCAATGTGCTGCTGGACACCATAGCCGGTATTTTTTCACCAATCATGCCGATCATAGCCGGTGCCGGTATGGTCAAAGCACTTTTATCCATTCTTACACTGTTCAGTCTGATTGACAAAACAGGCAATACATACTATTTTCTAAATTTTATAGCAGATGCATCCTACTATTTTCTGCCCGTGTTTTTAGCGGCATCAGCTGCAAAAAAATTCGGGTGCAGTATGCAGATGGCCATGCTCATGGGCGCGGTCCTGCTGCATCCCAATCTGATCGCCCTGAAAGAGACCGGAGATATTGTCCGAGTATTGGGTATTCCGGTGCGTATGGTGACATACTCTTCATCTGTAATCCCCATTATCATGATCGTATTTGTTCTGTCATATGTGGAAAAATTTGTAGAAAAGATTACTCCTGCTGTAATTAAATTTATAGCAAGGCCCCTGCTGACCATACTGATCATGGCTCCTATCGGTCTGGTAGTGCTGGGACCGTTGGGAAGCATCATTGGTGACGGTCTGGTGGCGTTCTTGCTGTCAGTAGAAAAAATAGCACCGTGGATTCTTCCCACTGTGATCGGAGCCTTTATGCCATTTCTGGTTATGACCGGCATGCATTACAGCCTGCTTCCGGCTTATGTCAATTCCCTTTCCGCTCTGGGATATGAGACAGTGATAGGACCCGGTAACCTTCCATCCAATATTGCCCAGGGAGCGGCAGCACTTTGCGTGGCAGTGAAGACAAAAAACAGGGAATTGCGCCAGCTATCAGTTTCCAGCGGTGTGACCGCTCTTCTGGGCATTACAGAACCGGCCCTGTTTGGTGTTAACTTACGGCTCCGCAAACCATTGATCGCAACAACCATTGGCGGAGGGATTGGAGGCCTGTATGCCGGTTTAACCGGAGTACAGCGCTTTGGCGGAGGCGGAGCCGGTCTGGCGGCAATTGGACTGTATGTGGGACCTGATTCCCGTAATGTGATCAATGCCCTGATTGCAGCCTTTATTGCTTTTGTTGTGACATTTGCTATCCAGTGGCGTCTTGGGTTTGAGGATGTGCCGGAGGAAAGCGGCGCGAAGGAAGAAACTGGAGTGAAGGAGAAATCTTCAGGAAGCGGAAGTCACAAACTGAGTATATCCAGTCCCTTAAATGGGGACCTGATTCCATTAAGTCAGGTTAATGATCAGGTGTTTTCCAGCGGTATGCTTGGAATAGGGGTTGCGGTCCGGCCTTGGGAAGGAAAATTATACGCTCCGGTAAATGGTACAGTTGCCTCGGTGTTTGATACCGGGCATGCTTTAGGGATCGTGGCTGAGAATGGTGCAGAACTTCTGATCCATGTGGGGATGGATACGGTAGAACTGCAGGGAAAATATTTCAAGCCCCATGTAAAGGCGGGAGACCGTGTTAAAACCGGAGATATGCTGCTTACGTTTGATAAGGAGGCCATCGAGAAAGAAGGATACGAGACAGTGACTCCGGTTATTGTATCAAACTCAACGAACCACACAGCGGTGTGCAAAGGGGAACCTGGAATGATCAAGGCAGGTGATTTGATCATGACAGTGGAATAAATGAATCTATTTAGGAATGTAAGCCTGGTGTTGAAGGGGATTCAATGCCAGGCTTCCTTAATGATAAAAATTTATTATTTAACCATTACAATATATAATTAGGCAGACCATTTTTGATTTGTTATAATAATAACATGGCTTAAACAATAATAATAAAGAAGGATAACCAGTAAAGGAGGAGGCATTTCATGGGATATAAGGTTGGAATTAAGGATGCCGACAGGATTTTTGGGCAGCTTCAGGATGAGTATGAAATCTGGGCCCCAAAGCGGTTTGTGGGCAAGGGAAGGTATTCAGACACGGATTTGATCAGGTATGCCCGGGTGGACAGTGTAGAGGAGATTGAGTACAGGGAGAAATCAGACTTTCCGGCAAAGGAGGTTTTAAGCCCCATTACTCAGTCCCTGTTTTATTTTACCGAGGATGAGTTTATTGAGAGCAGGGTTTCATCCAAAAAGCTTCTGATATTCATGCGCCCCTGCGATATCCACGCCCAGCACCACCAGGAAAAAATATATCTTACCAACGGCGGCTTTGAGGATATGTATTATAAGAGGATGAAGGAGCGGGTGAAGATCGTTATGATGGAATGCTCCGGGGGCTGGGATACCTGCTTTTGCGTCAGCATGGGCACCAACCGGTCAGAGGATTATTCCCTGGCAGTCCGTTTTGGTGAGGACGGCCTGGCGGTCCAGGTAAAGGATGAGACCTTTGCCCCTTATTTTGAAGGGATGGAACAGGAGGAGTTTGCCCCTGCATTTGTGGAGGAAAATGCACTCAAGGTCACGGTGCCGGAGATCCCGGACAAGGAAGTCCTGACAAAACTAAAGGACCATCCCATGTGGAGGCAGTATGACGGGAGATGTATTTCATGCGGAGCCTGTACGGTTGCCTGCAGTACCTGTACCTGCTTTACCACCACGGATATTATTTATAATGAAAATGCAAATGTGGGTGAGAGAAAGAGGACAACGGCTTCCTGCCAGGTAAAAGACTTTACGGATATGGCCGGGGGTATGAGCTTTAGAAACAGGGCCGGTGACAGGATGCGCTATAAGGTGCTCCACAAATTCCACGACTACAAGGCGCGATTTAAGGACTATCACATGTGTGTGGGATGCGGCCGCTGCATTGACCGATGTCCGGAGTATATCTCCATTGTGACCACGGTAAACCGCATGGCGGATGCCATTGAGGAGATAAAAGCAGGGGAAATGAGACAGGAGAGGGGATAAGCATGGAAAATATTGTAAAGCCTGTGGCATGTAAGATATTGGAAGTTAAGCGTGAGAGCCTTCACGAGTATACATATAGAGTAGAGACAGACATCAAGCCGGAGCACGGACAGTTCCTCCAGCTTTCCATACCCAAGATCGGGGAAGCGCCCATCTCGGTGAGTTCCTTTGGGGAAGGCTATATGGATTTTACCATCCGTTCCGTGGGCAAGGTGACAGATGTGATATTTGAGAAAAAGGCAGGGGATATCCTGTTCCTGCGCGGAGCCTATGGCAAGGGCTGGCCGATTGACCAGTTTAAGGGAAAGCACATGGTGGTGATTACGGGGGGGACCGGTCTTGCCCCGGTTAAGAGCATGCTGAATATGTTCTACGACAACCCTGACCTTGTGAAAAGCGTGCATCTGATCAGCGGATTTAAGAATGAGGAGGGCATTATCTTCAAGGGCGACCTGGAGCGGTGGAGCAGGCGATTTGACACCATCTATGCCCTTGACAAAGACCGCAAGGATGGATGGGAGACCGGCTTTGTAACAGAATTCGTGTCCCGTATCCCCTTTAAGGATCTGGGGGAGGATTATGCAGTAGTGGTGGTGGGGCCGCCGCCAATGATGAAGTTTACCGGCTTTGAGGTCCTGAAGCAGGGGGTGCCTGAGGAGAAGATCTGGATGTCCTTTGAGCGCAAGATGTCCTGCGCTGTGGGCAAATGCGGACACTGCCGGATCGATGAGGTATACGTATGTCTGGACGGGCCTGTTTTTAACTATACCCAGGCCAAGTATCTGGTTGACTAAGAGAGGGGTGGCAAGGAATGAATCACGATATAGATATTAAAAAGGTGAGGATCAACTGTTTCAGGCAGTCCAAGGTGGCAGGAGAGTTTATGCTTCAGATGCGTGTGCCCGGAGCCATGATAGAGGCAAGGCACCTGTCCATGGTGCAGGAACTTTGTGAGCGCTACGGCAACGGAACATTTCATATGGGTACCAGGCAGACCCTGGATGTGCCTGGGATCAAATACGAGAACATCGAAGCAGTGAACAAGTTTCTCAAAGGCTATATCCATGATGTGGATGTGGAGATGTGCGATGTGGACATGGAGGTTAATGATTACGGCTATCCCACCATCGGAGCCAGGAACGTGATGTCCTGTATTGGAAACGCCCACTGCATCAAGGGAAATATCAATACATACGAGCTGGCCAGGAAAATTGAGAAGATCATATTTCCGTCCCATTACCACATCAAGGTGGCAGTGGCCGGATGTCCCAATGACTGTGTTAAGGCCAACTTCAATGACTTTGGCATCATGGGCGTAAACAAGCAGGACTATGATATTGACCGGTGCATTGGCTGCGGTTCCTGTGTGGATGCCTGCAAACACCATGCCACCGGGGTACTGAGCCTGAACAAGAACGGCAAGGTTGACAAGGATGCCTGCTGCTGTGTGGGCTGCGGGGAATGTTCCCTGATCTGTCCCACCGGAGCCTGGACAAGAGGAACCAAGAAGCTTTACCGGGTTACCCTGGGAGGCAGAACAGGCAAGCAGAACCCAAGGGCAGGAAAGCTGTTCCTAAACTGGGTGACAGAGGACGTGATCCTGGGCATGTTCTCCAACTGGCAGAAGTTTTCCGCATGGGCCCTGGATTACAAGCCGGAGTATCTCCACGGCGGACACCTCATTGACCGGGTGGGCTACAAGGAGTTTGTAAAGCATATCTTTGAAGGCGTGGAATTTAATCCGGAGGCGAAGATGGCGGACGACATCTTCTGGGCGGAGAATGAGCAAAGGGGCAATATGCATGTGATGCCGCTTTCCGAGCACAAGCATGCAGGTCCTCAGGAGAAGAAATAAACTAATAAGGCGGGGGATGCCGTAACCATATGTCCGGTATCCCCCGCTTTTTCTTATGATCACATGCTATAAATACATGCTATAATGAAATGCCGTATTTATATGCTATAATTGTATGCCATACAAGAATAGTATTTTAAAGGTACAATTTGGATGGTATAATGGCATCAAAAAGGAGATAGCCATGCCAGTCAATTCATTTAGTGATTACCCCATGTCCTGGGCGCCGGATAAACAGGAACTGACCTATCCCGTCTATTATTGTCTTGCGGATATGATGGAGAGGGATATTAAAAGCGGGAAGCTGTCCGCCAATACGAAGCTGCCTCCTCAGAGGGAGCTGGCCGATTTTCTGGATCTGAATCTGAGTACCATAACAAAAGCATACAAACTCTGTGAAATGCGCGGGCTGATCCACGCAGTGACAGGAAGAGGAACCTTTGTGACCCCCTATGCAAATGTGTCCACCTCAACGGTGGAAAAGAGCACTGCTCCAAGGATTGAGATGGCTCTGATCCATCCCTTTTATGAATCCAATGCCGCCATCAGGGACCTGACCGTTGAGATCTTAAAAAAACCCTTTTCAGAGCAGCTGTTTGAATATTCCCATCCATTGGGGGACAGGGGACAGATCCTGGCCGGCGCCCAGTGGCTGTCGCGGTTCGGGCTGGATGCGGGCGAGCACAATACCATCATTGCAGCAGGGGCCCAGAACGCCCTTGCCACCATATTGTCATCCCTGTTTGAAGCAGGGGACCGTATTGCGGTGGATACCTATACGTATCCCAATTTCATCAGCCTGGCCAATCAGCTGTATCTGCAGCTGGTCCCCATTGAAAACGACAGGGAGGGAATGCGGCCCGACCAGTTGGAAAGCGCCTGTGCCCTGCAGAACATCAAAGGCGTTTACATGATGCCGGCGGGAAGCAACCCCACCAATATTGCATGGTCGGATGCACGAAAAACGGAGATTGGCGGGATCATCAGGAAAATGGATCTGATGGGAATTGAGGATGACAACTATGCCTCTCTCTTGGAAACCCCATACATCCCGGTTACCCTGGAGGCCCCCGGAAACTGCATTTATGTCAGCGGGCTGTCCAAGCCTCTGTGTCCCGGACTGAGAATCGCGTACCTGTATGTCCCGGAATCATATATCAATCCCATGGAGCAGGGGATCTTCAGCCAGAACCTGAAGATATCTTCTTTAAACATGGAGATTGCGGCCGAGATCATCCGAAGCGGCCTGGCATGTAAGATTATACAGAAGAAGCAGAGATCCGCCCTCAGGCGCAATGGGATATATGTTTCCTATTTTCCGGACAGACCGGCCTGCATGGAATCATACTATCAATGGCTGGAACTTCCCGTGCACTGCACCGGAAGATTGTGCGAGGCTGAGTTGGCACGCCTGGGAGTCAGTGTATTCGGCGCCGAGCGGTTCTCCGTGGGAAACCAAGTAAAAGCAAATGCGGTGCGGGTTGCCACCTGTTCAGCGAAAAGTGATGAGGAGCTGAAACAGGGGCTTACCATACTGCGCGGTCATATCAGGGATCAGGAGGAGGCATCCCCCTCCTTTATCGTATGAGTTTCCGTCTTAGCATCGCCCTTTACAAGGCGGTGGGCCAGGGCCTGGTATACTTCGTGGATCTCATCCCCCTGATGCATCAGTTCCTCCACATCCGGCGTCTCAATGTCATGGATCAGCACGTTCCTGGTCCTGCGCAGCGCGCCCACTTTGTTGGAAAGATCCTTGTCAAGCACGTTCATCCGCCTCAGCGTATTGATGTTAAAGGCGCCGTATGATTTGGGAACATTGCGGCAGGCCGCTTTGTTGAGAAGGTTCTCCAGCGGAACCCACTGGCCGAAGAAATAGTCAATGGCTTTTAGGGATTTGGGATCCGCATTTTCATTGCCGGTCCGCAGATCCTGATATATATGGTAGCGCTTTTCATTGCCCGTGATGATCTGGTCAATGATCTGCTGGGAAATGTTGCGGCGGTCTTTTTCAAATTTTACTGATTTTAATATGGGCTCGATATCTTTTACTTTAACGATCTTCAGCTTGCTCAAAAGCTTAAACAGCAGTTCTATGTTTCCCAGGCGCAGCTCAATGTCCTCCTGCTTCAGGTGATTGCTCATATAGTTGTAAAGGTAGGAGGCCAGGTCGTACTGGCTGCTGAAGGTGGTGTCTTTATTCTTGATCCGCTCATTTCCGGCACTCTGAAGGCGTTCCAGGGCAATCTCACCTGTGAGTACCAGCCCGTTCAGCTCGTCCAGGATAGAAAGCTCCTCATCGGACAGGGCGCCCTGGAGCGGTTTGTAGATCAGGTCGTGCTCCACCTCGGACCAGGCGTGCATGAGCACGGAAGCCACCTGTATCTCCACCCGGACAGAAGTGTATTTTTTCTGGGCAGGAACAACGGATCCCTCGCTGATGTGGATCCTGTAATGGTTGGCCCAATAGCCGGAAAAACGCTTGTTGTAGGTGGGCGGTTTGGACTGTTCCGGGAACTGCTTGTTTTCCAGGACCGTAAACAGATCGTTGATCAGGGCGCCTGCCTTGTCCCGGTCGCCGGGGAAGTAAAGGGATACGCGCACTCCTGCCAGGTCAAACATATCATCATAAATTTCCTTCATGCTCCTGTATGGGGTTTCCCGCTCTGAATTCCTCAAAATGGCTTTGTTTCTCAGCCTTCCCGGGTTCTTGGCCCTGGAAGTTACAATGGCACGGATACCGGCGGCCTGCAGCGCTGTCTCCAGCTGTTTGGCAGCCAGACGTCCGGCATTTTCATAGAATGTATATTTTTTTCGGTAGTTCTCTATAAATTGGCTGATCAGATCCAATATGAACACCTCCGTTCCTGTTTCTGGATAAAAACAGTATATCGTAATGCATGTGATAATTCAAATACTTTCAGGTCCAGGTGTATTCTTTTCTATTTCCAATTTATGTGATACAATGGAAAACATATATAACATATGATTTTCAGAAAGAGAGAACAGGGATGAAGCTGACAGAACTCAAATGCACTGCCTGCAACGGAACACTGAAACTGGATGAGAAGAACCCCCACATAGCGGTGTGCGAATACTGCAGGTCCCGCTATGTGCTGGAGGACGAGGGGGAGGGGAATGTCCGTCTGTCCTCCCAGCCGATCAGGATGAATTATGTGCCCCAAACGCCGGGGGGATCAAAGCAGCCTTCCTCATCCGGGAAGCCTTCCGGGCGGGACAAGGAGGGATGGATACGGGCAGGAGCTGTCACAGGCCTGGCCCTTGTGGTCTTGGCGCTGGTGTTCGGACCGGGATTAAAAAAACAGTGGGATGGATCCAAGGGGCCCGGGCCCGTGTCAGTGACAGACAGAAGAAAAAACGGAAGCGGTGGGGCTGTTACAGAGTCAAAGGCTTTGGAGGAACCAAAGGAGGAAAAGGCCGAGCTTACGGGCCTGTTTGGGGACATGGCTTCCATTGCCATTGGAAAGCCAGCCGGCAGTCTGACGGATGAGGACCTGGCAGGTATCCGGTGGGTGGAGTATAAATATTCCTCCGACCATATCCTGGCCGGATACAGCTTTGAGGATCCGATGGAGGACCAGGATGCTGACCTTACATGGCTGGAGTTTGACCGGGACAAGACAAAGATCGATATGAAGGCATTGTCCCGTTTTACGGGGCTTAAAGCCCTCAGTGTGGCAGGATATGTATCTGCCGGAGATATTAAGGGGTTAAAGCTGGAGCGCATCAGCTGCTATGGAAAGAGCATGCAGGAGGTGGCAGCTGCCTTTGAGGATCCCGGACAGCTAAAGGATCTGCGTGTCAGCGCGGGACTGAAAGACCTGGAAGGAGTGGGAGTCTTTACAGGGCTGGAGCGCCTGACCGTCAGGGGATCGGATCTGACGGATATCAAAGCCCTGGCCGGCATGAAAGGGCTTAAATCCCTGACCATGGAATACTGTAATGAACTAAAGGATTTTTCCGTTCTGTCCGTGATGACCTGGCTGGAGGAGGTGTCGGTCCAGTCTGAAAACATGAAGGATATAGGTTTTGTGAAAAGCATGCCTGCTCTGACCTCATTGTCCCTGTCAAGGGCCGAGGTCCTGAACCTGGACAGTTTGAAGGGGAATACCACTCTTAAGTCCCTGGCTGTTGAGGACTGCAGCAAGGTGACGGACCTGAGCGCCGTATCAGGGCTGACCGGGCTTACGAAGCTGCGTCTGGATGTGCCCTATAACTGTCCTCAGCCTGATCTCAGGGGGCTTAGCGGGCTTAAAGAGCTTGCGGTATCCGGAATGGATACGGTGGGATATCTGGCAGGCATGGGGGAGCTTGAGGAACTGGTTCTGGAGTGGGTGGATATCGATGCCACCTCGGCCTTTGCGGGGCTTACAAACCTTAAAAGGCTGAAATGCTCCCGCATTCCGGATACCACCAAATGGGGATTTGTCAGCAAAATTCCGGCCTTGGAGATACTGGATCTAAACGGTGTGGCTACCTATGAGGACATATCGGGCCTGTTTGGAATGCCTGCCCTGAGGGAACTTTATCTGAACGGGGTGGAGTGTGAACTGGATTTTGGAAAGCTCTCCCCCAATGGGAACCTGGAAGTGGTGGAAATGGACGGAGTCAAGTTATATAAAAATGTTCAGATCAGCGGCGGGGGAGGGATCGTGTACGTGGACTATGACAAGGTAAGCCTGGATGAACACACGGACTTCCTTGGAAACTATCCCGGACTTAAAAGCCTTAGCCTGTCCGACAATATGCTCACCGGCCTGGAGTTTGCCGCGGCTTTGCCGGAACTGGAACATCTTACGGTCAGGGATAATTACATAACAGACATAAAACCCCTGGAAGGTCTGGGCAGGCTGCGCTTCCTGGACTGCACCGGCAATCCGGTGGAGAATTACAGGGTCCTAAGCCAGGACGTGACCATCCTTCAGTAAGTGTACACTAAATAATACAGTGACAATCTGGGTAAAATGTAGTATACTTCTAAACGAAATAAAACATTGATTATCATTTAACGAAAGGATGACTGAATATGTACTGTGTAAAACGCATTAAAGATGACCTGTTCTGGGTTGGCGGTACGGACCGCAGACTGGCCCTGTTTGAGAACGCATTTCCCATTCCCAGGGGTATCTCCTATAACGCATACCTGCTTCTGGATGAGAAGACGGTTCTGTTTGATACCGTGGACCGTGCCATTACAGAACAATTCTTTGAGAATATAGACGCTCTTTTAAAGGGACGGAATCTGGATTACGTGGTGGTGAACCACATGGAACCGGATCACTGTGCAACCCTGGGTGAGATCGTGCGCAGATATCCCGAGGTTCAGGTTATTTGCAATGCCAAGACCGTTCCCATTATCAAGCAGTTCTATAATTTTGATATTGATTCCAGGGCTGTCATTGTTAAGGAAAATGATACCCTGAGCACGGGAAAACATACATTTACCTTTATCATGGCTCCTATGGTGCACTGGCCCGAGGTGATGGTGACCTATGATATCACGGACAAGATCCTGTTTTCCGCCGATGCCTTCGGCACATTCGGCGCAATGAACGGAAACATCTTTGCTGATGAAGTAAACTTTGAACGGGACTGGCTGGATGATGCCAGAAGATATTATACCAATATTGTGGGTAAATACGGCCCGTCTGTACAGACTCTTTTAAAGAAGGCCTCTGCCCTGGAGATCCATACCCTGTGCCCCCTTCACGGACCTGTGTGGAGAACGGATATCGAGTGGTATGTGAACAAATATCTGACCTGGAGCAGCTATGCGCCCGAGGAAAAGGCCGTGATGATCTCATACGGAAGCATTTACGGCAACACGGAGAATGCGGCCAATATTCTGGCAGGCATGCTGGCGGACCGGGGCGTAAGGAACATTGCCATGTATGATGTGTCCTCCACCCATCCTTCCATTATGATCTCCGAGGCATTCCGGTGCAGCCATCTGGTGATCGCGTCCGTTACCTACAACGGCGGTATCTTCAGCAACATG
This sequence comes from Clostridium sp. FS41, assembly GCF_000954015.1. NCBI lineage: Bacteria > Bacillati > Bacillota > Clostridia > Eubacteriales > Clostridiaceae > Clostridium > Clostridium sp. FS41. The sequence continues at coordinate 193,323 of NZ_JYHN01000067.1, read as the reverse complement.
GAGCATTTCCTCACAGACCTGAGGGCCCACAATCTGCAGAACAGGACAGTGGCCATCATGGAGAACGGTTCATGGGGCGTGCTTTCCGGAAAACAGATGAGAGAGATCATCGGTTCCATGAAGAATATGACGATCATGGAACAGTCGGTAACTGTAAAATCCTCATTAAAGGATGTTCAGATGGCTGAGCTGGAAGCAATGGCGGACGCCATTGTGGAGTCCATGAAATAAACCGAGATCGCCCATTGATGATCAATGTTTTTCATACCGGATCAGTGAGATGACAGGAAACAACAAAAACAGCCTGCGGCGCAACAGATGGTGCCGCGGGCTGTTTTTCTGTATGGTCATACATTGCAGTACATGAAAAATATGTACCTTAATGAATATCTTGTTGTATTTTTTTTGTTCTCGTAGTAAAATAATTAAGGTATACGGGAAAATTTGGGGGAGCAGGATCACGGGGAATCAGCTGCCTTGCTCCGCATCAGTTCCGTTACATACCGGACAGCGGGAAGAAGCGCCTTGGCCTCTGCCTCGCTGCAGTTGTGCAGTTCCCAGAGAAGCTGCTGTTTGGCGTCTCCCAACGCCTCAGCGCCCGGATAAAATATTCTGTCCGCCGGGATCCTCAAAGTGGTAACCAAAGGATAGAGAACCTCGAACTTAGGATTCCCGCGGAAGTTTTCAATATTAATAATGGTACGGACATCAATTCCCAGCTTTTCAGCCAGGGATGCCTGGGACAGTCCCTGTTCTTCCCGGGCTTTGCGGATGACCGTACCTAAAGTTTTAACGTAATCATGCATTGTGATTCACCTCAATACTAGTGTACACTACAGTTCTCATATTATGAATTACTATGGGATACATATATTTTATGAATTAAAATACACTTGCATACCAGGCACGAATACATGGAAACTTATGCATCACAGTGCCGGGTCAGGGGAATGTTGCAGGAAAGGAAGAAATTGGTTCATGGATGGGAAGTTGGATGAAAGGAAGCCCCAAAACCGCATGGTGCTGGACGCGGAACGGGAAAAAGAATATGCAGGCTCCCTTTCCGGGATTTTTGATGAACTGGTGGAGTGCAATATAGCTACCGGCCAGTGCAGGAGCATTTTTTTTACAAAGGATAAGAGCTGCCTTTGTGTGAACCGGACCCTGGAGGATTTCCAGGCTTTTGCATGGGAGAGGATCCATCCCGAGGAATGCGGGATGTTCCTGGGGATATTCAATAAAAAACGGATGGAGGAAGCTGCCGGAAAAGGAGAGCATTTATACCTGGAATTTCGCTGTCTCAGGAAAACGGGAGGCTACACCTGGACCCGGGTGCTTCTGATACCGGAAAAACACTGCCGGGACATCATGCTGTGTTACGGGATCGACCTGGGCCAGGAGGACCGGGAGGTCCATGTACTGAAGCAGATTGTGGACCGATATGTGTACAGGAATTGTGATTATCTCATCTGCCTGGACGCATCCAAGGATGCCTATACCCTGCTGCGCAGAAATGAGGGGGCGTCCCTGTTCCCTCCTGACTCATCCGGCAGCTACAGCCGGATGATCGGCTTTTTCATTGATACATATGTGGCCAAGGAGGACAGGGAGCGGGTCAGAAAAGAAATGCAGATGGATCATGTGTTGTCCGTGCTGGACAAGGAAGGGGAGCACACGGTCTCCTACGGGGTGACGGACTCCGGGAAGGGGTATTTCCGCAAGCGGTTTCAGTATGTATATTATGACAGGGCCAACCACATTGTGCTTCTCATGAGGACCGATATCACCAAGGAGTACAAGGAGCAGTGCAGACAGAAGGAGCGGCTGCGGGATGCCCTGCAGCATGCCAGGGTTGATTCCCTAACAGGGCTTTTCAACAGACAGGCCATCCACAGGGAGATCGGACGGTTCTTAAATGACCCCCGCCATCCCCGGGCCGTCCTGCTTTTCATGGATCTGGATAATTTCAAGAATGTCAATGATACCATGGGACACAGGAGCGGGGACCAGGTGCTCTGCCAGGTGGCGGAACTGTTCCGCAATACCCTGCGTTCATCTGATCTGATCGGCAGGGTTGGGGGGGATGAGTTTGTGGCATTCCTTACAGGCGTTGTCTCCGAGGAGGAGGGAATGGAATGCGCCAGGCGCCTGTGTGATGCGGTGGGAGGGATCACGGACCCAATGCTTGGGCCCATGAAACTGTCCTGCAGCATAGGAGGGGCCGTGTGCCCCAGGGACGGACAGGATTATGACACACTGTTTGTAAAGGCGGACGCGGCCGTTTATGAGGCAAAGCACAGGGGAAAAAACCAGTGCGTGTTCTATATGCCCGGAATGGATCATTCCACCAGTTCAATGTCATAGGTTTTCATCCAGAAGTTGATCTGCAGGATATAGGCCATCATCTGGGGGCCTGCCATCAGCTGGCCGTACCAGGGTTTGCCGTAGTCGCCGGGATTGGACAAGAACAGTTCCAGCTTTTTCCGGTCCAGGAACTGCATCACGGGCGCATGGCTGTCGGACATCATTTCCCGGACACGGCCTGCCAGCAGTTTTTCATAGGAAGTATCATATGTTTTTGGATAAGGGGACTTGCGCCTGAAGAGGATATCTTCGGGAAGCAGTCCCTTTGCCGACTGCCTGAGCAGGTTCTTTACCACCCCGTCCCTGGTCTTCATATCCCAGGGTACGTTCCACACATACTCTATGATCCTGTGGTCCGCAAAAGGAACCCTGGCTTCCAGGCCTGAATACATGCTGGCGCGGTCCATCCGGTTCAGAAGGGTCTGCATGAACCACCTCAGGTTCAGGTAGGCGATCTCCCTGCGCCTGGCTTCCACCGGCGTATCCTCGGCCAGGACAGGGGTTTCTGCCACGGAGCGTTCGTAAGTGTTTTTTACATAATCGTCCATGTCCAGATACTCCAGGAAGCTGTCGTCAAGCAGGATCTTTCTGGCATTTAGGTCCATGGTCCAGGGGAACGTATGGGCTTCAAAGCACTCTTTTTTGTGAAACCAGGGATAGCCGCCAAAGATCTCATCCGCGCACTCGCCGGTGAGGGCCACCTTGTTGTATTCCTTGACCATGGAGCAGAACTGGAGCATGGAGGAATCAATGTCCCCCATGGCGGGCAGGTCGTGGGCCAGAACAGAGTCATAGAGCCGGTCGGCCTGGGTGAGATTGCCGCATTCCAGGTAGTGGTGGTCACTGTCCAGAAACTGTACCATACGGTCCACAAAGGGGCGGTCCTGGGAGGGCTGGAAGGAATTGGCCTTAAAATACTTGTCATTGTCCACAAAATCAAAGGAGAAGGTGGTGAGCTTCTTTCCCTGCTTTCTCAGCTGCGCGGCGCAGATTGCGGATACCAGGCTGGAATCCACGCCCCCTGAAAGAAAGGTACAGATGGGCACATCGGAGACCATCTGTCTGCGCACCGCGTCCTGTACCAGGAAGGATGTCTTTTCAACGGTTTCTTCATAGCTGTCCTCATGGGGATGGCTTTCCAGCTTCCAATAGCTCTTAAGACGCAGCCCGCTGTGGGAACAGATAAGGAAATGTCCTGGCAGCAGCTCTTCCATATCTTTGAATACGCCGCATCCGTAAGTCCTTGCAGGGCCGATGGAAAATATTTCGTTCAGTCCTTTTTTGTCCAGTCTGGGGCGGATGCCGGGATAGGCAAAGATTCCCTTTGGCTCTGATGCAAAGATGATCTCCTGGCCCCGTACCATGTAAAACAAGGGTTTTACACCGGACCTGTCTCTGAACAGGCACAGCCGGTTTTTGGCAGTGTCCAGGATGGCAAAGGCAAAGATGCCGTTTAACTGCTTTACAAACTCCGGACCGTACTCCATGTATCCGGTGAGAATGACCTCGGTGTCGCTGGAGGTCTGAAAGGAGCGGCCGCAGCGGATCAGGTCCTGGCGCAGTTCCTCCGTATTGTAGAGCTCTCCGTTGTAGACAATGGCAAAGGTCTGCCCGGAGCCGGATTTCACCATGGGCTGGCGGCCGCCGGACAGATCAATAATGGACAGGCGGGCATGGGAGAGCCCGCCGTGTTCCGCCAGATACAGGCCGCTGTCATCCGGCCCCCGGTGGCGCTGCCGGCCGGCCATGTCGGCCAGAACGGTTTCGTAATGTATTTTTTCTTTCAGGTAATGGTCATGGGGGTTATAAAAACCAGCAATTCCGCACATAATCAGTTCCTCCTCGTTCTATGAGATATAAACTGCCCGGAGCGTGCTTTGAACACGCCTAAAGCAGGAAACAGGCTGCAATAAAGGTACACAGAAAGCCCAGGCATACGGGGACCAGATTCTTTCTGGCCAGGTCCAGGGGGCTTACGTTACAGATGGCGGCCACAGGGATAAGGCCCCATGGTACAATGGTGCCTCCGCCCACAAAGATGGCGGTGATCTGTCCAAGGGCTGCCATAACAGGTACGGACGCGCCGGTGGCAAAGCCAAAGGTGCGGGCCAGGGAACCGGTGAGAGGAAGGCCGGAGAAGCCGGAGCCGTCCAGTCCCGTAAGGCTTCCCACCGCCATCTGGATCAGGGCGGCCACGTATTTGTTCAGGGGGGCATTTTGCGCCAGCCACATGGCCCAGTCGTTCATGATCCCGTGGGAAAATCCCTGGCCCATGATGGCTGCGATCCCTTCTCCGCCTAGAAAGAAGTAAGCGCCAATGATGATCACTGGTGCAAAGATGCGGATGGCAAAGAGAAAACCGTCCGTCACATACCCGGTCACCTTTTCTAAGGACTGTTTCCCGAAACCCAAAAGCGCGCCCAGGCACATGAGGATCAGGGCAGTGCCCGATACCATACTGGTGGCGCTGTTGCCCTTTAATTGAAATGCCAGCATCAGAAGAATATCCCCCACAAATGCCAGGGGGGTGACAACGGCCATGATCACAGCGGCCCTTCGGTTCTGCGGCGGATCGGTGCTCTCGGTCTGGATGGACAGGCGCAGCCCCTTTCCTTCCATTTCCTCCCTGTTTAACAGATATGCGCTTCCCACCGTCACAATACCCATAACCCAGAACACAGGCCATGCCTGATGAAGGATGCCTGTGGTGGTAATGCCTGCCGCGCCTGCGGAGACAGCGGGTGCGCCCTGGATGACAAAGTCATAGCTTAAGGCAAATCCGTGGCCAAAGAGGTTCATGGCCATGGCTGCCGCCAGGGGATTCAGTCCGGCCTTTACTGCAAAGGGAAGCATAATGGTGCCTACCAGCGCCACCGAGGGGCTGGGCCATAAAAAGAGAGAAAAGACAAACATGGTCAGACCCAGGATCCACCAGGTGATGGAGGGGGTTTTCATGATTCTGGACATGGGGACCATCATCAGATAATCACTGCCAAGGTCCTTTAAGCATTTGGAAAGGGAGGTGACCAGGGCTATGGTGGCCAAAACCTCCATGAATTCCTTTCCGGCATAGAGAATGGCATTGAACACGGTCATAATCCCTCCGGTAACGGATTTAAGACCGATCAGTCCAAGGATGAAAAGAAAAGCAATACAGACAGCCGGCGTGTCCCGCCTCATGACCATGACAGCCAGGATGACGATGACGCCTATGAGATAGGCATAGTGCAGGGGAGTCAGCGCTATGGTGGATTCAATCATATGAGTCACTCCTGTTATTTGAGAATATAATCTATAGTATGAGAAAAATCAGGCAGCGGTGAAATAATCCTTATTTTGGGGTTGATTTTATGGCGGTGTGCTGGTATGCTTAAATAACGGAATAAAATAAACAATGAAAGGAAGTGAACCTAAGTGGAAGGTCGAAGTCGTAAGATGGAAGCAGACAATTATCATAAGCGTGTGGTAGTGGGAGCTGTTATGGCGGCTTTGGTCCCGCTTTGCTTTCACTGCCGTTAACAGACTGATACAGGGCGCCTTTGCGCGTCTCCTCATGCGTTTATGATGATAGCCATGGATTACGGAAGGTTTCTGTAATTATGGCTATTTTGTGTGCTGCTTTCATGGATTGTACCGTTCATGAAAGGAATAAGATGCAGGAGAATTTTGACTTGAAAGAATTAATGGAGCTGTTGGATACCAGGCAGTTCCGCAGACTAAAAGAGATATTGTTGGAGATGAACGAGGTGGATATCGCCTCCTTCATAGAGGAACTGGATTCAGAGAAGACAGTGGTGGTGTTCCGCATGCTGTCAAAGGAAGTGGCCAGTGATGTGTTCGCCAACCTTCCTGTGGAGGACCAGGAGCATATCATCAACAGCATAACGGATTATGAGCTCAGCGCCATTGTCAACGACCTGTTTGTGGATGATGCGGTGGATATGCTGGAGGAGCTTCCTGCCAATGTGGTGAAGCGTGTGCTCCAGAACTCAACCGCCGGCACCAGACAGCTGATCAACCAGTTCCTCAAGTATCCGGAGAACAGCGCCGGAAGCATTATGACAGCCGAGTATGTGGGCCTTAAGAAGACCATGACCGTGGAACAGGCGTTTGCCTATATCCGCAAACATGGGGTGGATAAGGAGACCATCTATACCTGCTATGTGATGGATGCCAAGCGGAGGCTGGAAGGGGTGGTCACGGTAAAGGACCTGCTGATGCATCCCTATGAGGAGATCATCGGCAATATCATGGACACCCATGTGATCAAGGCGGTGACCACAGACGACCAGGAAGAGGTGGCCGAGAGCTTCCGCAAATATGACCTGTTAAGCCTTCCGGTTGTGGATCATGAGGAACGGCTGGTGGGGATCGTTACCGTGGATGACGTGGTGGACGTGATGGAGCAGGAGGCAACCGAAGACTTTGAGAAGATGGCTGCCATGATCCCCAGTGAGAAACCATACCTGAAGACAGGGGTATTTGTCCTGGCAAAGAACAGGCTGGCCTGGCTTTTGATCCTTATGGTGAGCAGCATGATCACGGGCGGCATACTGGCCAAGTACGAGGCGGCATTTGCAGTGCTTCCCCTGCTGGTGACCTTTATCCCCATGCTGACAGACACAGGCGGCAACGCGGGCAGCCAGAGCAGTACCATGATCATCCGCGGCATGGCGGTGGGGGAGATCGAGGCCAGGGACATATTCAAGGTATTGTGGAAGGAACTCAGGGTGGGCGTGATCGTGGGCGTTCTTTTGGGGCTGGTCAATTACATCCAGCTGGTCATCCGTTTCCCGGGAAGGGAAATGCTCTGCCTCACCGTGGTCTTAAGCCTTCTGGCCACCGTGGTGATCGCCAAGACCATCGGCTGTGTGCTGCCCATTGTGGCCCAGGCCGTGCATTTGGACCCGGCTATTATGGCGGCGCCCCTTATTACCACCATTGTGGATGCGGTGAGCCTTATCATTTATTTTCAACTGGCCTGCAGCCTGTTAAGCATATAAGTGCGCGCTGGGAAAATCAGCCGCAAAGATGGGCTGTCCTGAACAGTTACGAAAGGATTGCTGTGGATCAAGAAGAGACAAGAAAGAGAATGGAAGAGGGAAGGCATTCTGGGGAACGATATTGTGGAAGAGCATATGGTGGGGAATGACGGACATAGGTACCCGACTGTTGGGATAAATCGTATAAATATTCAGAATATTCACATGCTGGCAAACAATAAACTAATAAGAATGAAATTTAATGAAAAAAGTATTGACAAAACATGGGCGATTATGTATACTATAAATAACAAAAGAAACGAAATAAAAACAAGGAGGTACGGTCCGCCGGAAAGAGATTTTTCGTTTTCTATATAATTTTAAATTATATATGAAAACAGAGAATAAGAGATCTGCCTGATGAAATGTGAAAGGAAACCAGATACATGACCGGTTGATATTTTCATATACCAAGTAGATTATCAATGAACGGGAACATTTTAATGATATGACGAGAAAGTATCAGTAAAATGAAATTGATAATGAAAGGTGAAAATAAAAACAGTACATGTAAAGGGATGACTAAAACACAAAGTAAAGAGAGCAGAGAAACAAAAAACAGGTATCGAGAAAGAGAAATCTGAATCGGTACCTGTTTTTTTGTTGTGCCAAAACCAGTAAAACAGGAGTTGTCATCATGATTTAGAAGTGTCCAACAGATGTACCTGATACCGTGGCCAAATTATGTTATATGGCGGGTACTAGTATTGATTCATCCAGGAAATCCCAATAAGATTAAAATAGTGCACAAAATCCCCCCTCCGTTTTCGTGGAGTTTTAACGAAATGAAGGAAAACACAAAAAAATAGATTTACAAATCAATAAAGTAGTGATACATTTTAAATAACTTATTAAACAAGTTTAGAAACATATTTAAAGAGTGATAAAACAAGTCTAAAACGGAGGGGAATCAAATGAAAAAAACAATGAAAAAATGGGCAGTTCTTTTAGCAGCAGTCAGCATGGCAGGCAGCGCAATCATGGGATGCGGCGCATCCGCCACAGGAAGCGGAGCCCAGAGTAAAGAGGAGAAGTCCGGTAATGAATCAGGAAGCGCCGGTGCGGCGGAGGGAGCGATCCATGTGGGCATCATATTTACCGAGGCAGGCCTTGGGGGAAACTCCTTTAACGACCTGGCGCTGGAGGGAGTAAAGCAGGCAGCTGAGGACTTTGGCATTACATATGATGAAGTGGAGCCTAAATCCGTGTCGGATGAGGAGATCATCCAGGATGAGATGGCGGCATCAGGGGATTATGACCTGATCATCTGTGTGGGGGCGGAACAGGTGGACGCCCTGACCAATGTGGCCAATACATATCCGGAACAAAGGTTTGCCCTGTTGGACGCAACCTCGGATCTGTCCAATGTGGCATCCTATTCATGCAAGGAACAGGAAGGAGCTTTCCTGGCAGGCGCCCTGGCAGCCCTGGCAAAACAGGAGAAGATAGACGGTAAACTGGGGGACAGCAAGACCATTGGATTTATCGGCGGAGTGGACAATCCACTGATCAACCGCTTTGCGGCAGGCTACCAGGCGGGAGCCCAGTATATAGAGCCGGAGATGAAGGTGCTGATCGATTATGCGGGAGGTTTTAATGACCCCACCACGGCAAAGACCATTGCCAATACCTTTGTGGAAAAAGATGCGGATGTGATCTTCCATGCAGCGGGAGCTTCCGGAATGGGTATGTTCCAGGCAGCGGAGGAAAAGGGATTTGTGGCCATTGGAGTGAATCTGAACCAAAACGGCATTGCGCCTGACTATGTGATGGCAAGTATGCTTAAAAAGCTGGATTCCTGCGCTTACCATGCAATTGCCAGCGTTGTGGAGGGAACCTACACAGGGGAGAATCAGATGCTGGGATTAAGTGACGGCGGTGTGGATGTAACAGTGGAGCAGAGCAATATCCAGGTAACGGATCAGATACTTGAGCAGCTGGAAGAACTGAAACAAAAAGTGATAGCAGGAGAGATCCAGGTTCCCTCTGAGCTGAACTAAAAAACAGGAGGCAGGTATGGACGCAATCAAAATGGTTGGCATTGTAAAATGCTTTGGGCCGGTACGCGCCAATGACGGCATTGATTTTACGGTAAAACACCAGGAGATCCACTGTCTTCTGGGAGAAAACGGAACAGGGAAAAGTACTCTTATGAATATCCTGTTCGGGTTATATCATCCCGAGGCCGGGGAGATCTTTATCAATGAAAAAAAGGCATCCATTGCAAATCCCAATGATGCATATGCGCTGGGAATAGGAATGGTACATCAGCACTTTATGCTGGTAGGCCAGCTGACCGTGTTGGAAAACATCATCCTGGGAAAAGAGTCCGGCGGATTTTTCCTGAACCGCAGGGAGAGCCGTGCCAGGGTGGAAGAACTGGTGGAGCGGTTTGGGTTCAGGATCGACCTGGATGAGAAGGTGGTCAACCTATCCGTGGGTATGAAGCAGCGTGTGGAGATCCTTAAAACCCTGTACAGGGGGGCTGATATCATTATACTGGATGAGCCCACGGCCGTGCTCACGCCCCAGGAGGTGGAGGAGCTGTTTAAGATTCTCAGACAGCTGAAAAAGAGCGGAAAGACCATTGTATTCATCACCCACAAGCTCAATGAGACTATGTCCCTGTCCGACCGGATTACTGTTATACGCAAAGGAAAGGTAGTATTCTGCTGCAACACCCAGGACACCAATGAGAAGGAGCTGGCCACACAGATGGTGGGCAGACAGGTAGAATCCGTGGTTGCAAAGAAAGGGCAGCAGACAGGGGATGTGGTCCTGGAGTTAAAGGAAGTCCGGCTTCATGAGAGAGCGGAACACACCGTGAGCCTGACTGTCCGGGCAGGGGAGATCCTGGGAATAGCCGGGGTGGACGGAAACGGACAGCAGGAACTGGAGGAGATGATCGTGGGAAACCGGAAGGTGACGGAGGGGAGCATCCTGCTTGGCGGAAAGCCGATCCATACCCTGCCGGTAAAGGACAGGAAAGCCATGGGAATCGGATATATACCCTCCGACCGCCACAAGAATGCCATGGTATCCGGATTCTCCATTACGGAAAATTTTCTTCTGGGGTATCAGAATACACCGGAATACTGTAAAAAAGGGTTTATTGATTATGACAGGCTGAAGCAGGATGCCGGCAAACAGGTGGAGGCATTTGAGATCAAGGTTGCAGGCGTGGAACAGGAGATCGGGCAGCTTTCAGGAGGCAACCAGCAGAAGGTCATCCTTGGAAGGGAGATCAGCCACGATCCGGGGCTGGTGCTGGTAGCCCAGCCTGTGCGGGGACTGGATATCGGAGCCATTGAGCGTGTACATAAAACACTGCTTCAGCTAAAGGAGCAGGGAAAAGCCATCCTTCTGATTTCAGCCGAGCTGTCTGAGGTCATGAACTTAAGCGACCGTATCGCCGTGTTCTATGAGGGGGAGGCCAGCGCCCAGTTTACAAATGGGGAGTACACAAAAGAGGAGATCGGACTGTTTATGGCAGGAAAGAGACAGGAGGTAAATGTTCATGAAATGGATATGTAATAAGAAGACCGCAGAGGTCGGAAAATCCCTGGCAGCCATAGGAGTAGCCCTTATTATAGGCGCTCTGTTCATCCTTCTGGCAGGCGAATCCCCCATCAAAGCTTATTCATCCCTGATACAGGGCGCATTGGGTACGCCCCAGTCCATTGCCAACACCATCAGCAAGAGCATTCCGCTGGCGTTTACGGGACTGGCTGTGGCCATGGGTTCCCGGTGCGGCATGCTGAACATCGGCGCGGAAGGCCAGCTTCATGCGGGAGCCATGGCAAGCGTCATCACGGCCCTTACACTGAGCTTTCTTCCGGCTCCTGTGCTGCTGGTCGTCAGCATCCTGGCAGGTATCCTTGCCGGGATGGCGGTGGGCAGCGTGCCGGGGATATTCAAAGCCAGATTCAGTACCAATGAGGTCATTGTGGCCATTATGCTCAATTATATCTGCACCCTGTTCACCTCCTATCTGGTCAACGGTCCCTATAAGACAGAGGGGTCCACGGCCCAGACCGAGCTGATTGCAGAGGAGATCTGGTTTGGCAAGCTGCTGCCCAGGACTCAGCTGACCGTGGCGCTGTTCCTGCTTCTGTTTATAGCAGCCGCCATGTACATTTTCCTGTGGAAGACCTCGGTGGGATATCAGCTGCGGGCAGTGGGGGCCAACCCTTCAGCCGCCGGTACGGCCGGTATCCGGGTCAATCTGTTCCTGATCATGTCCATGACTCTCAGCGGCGGTATTGCAGCCCTGGCCGGAGTGACCGAAGTATTTGGAAAATATCACAGGTTTATAGAAGGTTTCTCGCCTTCCTTTGGATTTACGGGGATCGCAGTAGCCATTCTGGGCAGGAACCACCCCGCAGGCGTGCTTCTCACGGCCCTGCTCTTTGGGATCATGGACATGGGTTCTCTGCGCATGAGCAGGGAGACCATGGTCAGCACAAACATGGTAACTGTAATACAGAGCCTGGTGATCCTGTTGGTGGCAGCGCCGGAACTGATCAAATGGACCAGAAAGAGAGGATGACATATGGATATGATCAATAATTTTATCGGACTTACCCTGCAGCTGTCCGTTCCCATTGTCCTGGGAGCCCTGTGCGGCACCATTGCGGAGCGGGGAGGCATTATCCTGCTGGGTGTGGAAGGCATTATGCTCATAGGAGCTTTTGCCGGCGTGGCCGGTTCCTACGCCGCTGGTTCGGCTCTGGCGGGAGTGGCCCTGTCTCTTGTATTGGGCGGCGTGATCGGCTGGTTTTACGCACTTTTCTGCTTAAAATGGAAAGCGCACCAGTCTGTGGTGAGCGTAGGGATCAACCTGTTTGCCAGCGGGATCACAGCAGTTATGCTTAAGACGATCTGGCAGACGGAAGGCATGTCGGAATCCGTGGCATCCATCCCCAACCTGACTGTTCCGGGGCTTTCCAGGATTCCCGTCTTAGGGGCCCTGTTTAAGGAACAGTCCCCCTATCTCTATGGGATGTTCCTGATTGTGGGGGCTGTGTGGATCGTGTTTTATAAGACAAAATTCGGACTCAGGTACAGGGCCATGGGTGACCAGCCCTATGCGGTGCAGACCGCCGGGGTGCAGGTAAACCGTTACCGCTATATTGCCATGATCATAGCGGGAAGTATTGCCGGACTGGCAGGCTCCTATCTCTCCATTTCCCAGAACAACCTGTTTGTGGTGGACATGACAGCGGGCAGGGGATTCATGGGACTGGCGGCCAATATCTTTGGCGGATGGCAGCCTCTGGGCTCCATGGGAGCGGGCATGATATTTGCAGTTGCCCAGGCGGCCAGATTTTATCTCACGGATGTGGCCATCCCCTCCCAGTTCGTGCAGATGCTGCCCTATGCAGTGACCCTGATCGTGCTGCTGTTTGTGGGAAAACGGGTAAAAGGTCCGGAAGCACTTGGCAAATTGGTGGATTAGTCCTATACTAGAACTGACACCAAAGCGCATGAAAGGAGCACAAGAGACCTGTGAAGGATACCGTTATTAAAGAGAAGAATGTAAAGATACCGTTATATGTGACTGCATATGAGACCATCAGCCAGTGGCTGAAAGAGGGAAAATACAAAGCTGGAGACAAACTGCCCGGGGAGAATATCCTGGCGGAACAGCTTCAGGTCAGCAGAGGCACATTGCGGCAGGCTATGCTGCTCCTTCAGGAAGATGGATTGATCATTAATCATCAGGGAAAGGGAAATATTGTCCTTTCTAATCAGGATATGAGTAAAGGTGGGCTGGAAAAAGTCGGGAATCCAATTGTGGACTTCTGCATCCAGCCCGTGGACCGGGTGGTGACCTCCATCGGTTTCCAGCCGGCCACACAAAAGCACCAGCAGGTGCTGAAACTCCGGCCGTCCAGTGTGGTGGCTGTCATTGACATCACCTACTACTGCGGGGAGACGCCGGCCGGATTCGCCATGGTGTATATGCCCCATGAGATACTGGACAGCAGCGATGTGGATCTGGAGGATACGGATACCGTTTACCGGTACTATACGGAGCTTTTGTCCTCCAACGGACTGTACAGTGACACAAAGATCCGTCTGGGACAGGCGAGGGAACGTCTGGCCAATATACTTTGCATCCAGGAGGGAGATCCCCTCTTACTTCTGGAGGAGGTGCTCTATACGGAATACGACACACCGGTATTGTCCCAGAAGCTGTTTTTCGGCCCTGACCAGCATGAGCTGAGTATCAGGAGAAAGAATGACAGGAATACTATAAAAAAATTGGAGTAATAGACATGAAAACATTTCATAACGAAGCGGAGCCAGGACAGATCGGCAGCACGGTCCTGATGCCGGGAGATCCTTTGCGGGCAAAATACATTGCGCAGACCTATCTGACCGATGCAGTGTGTTATAACCGTGTCAGGGGAATGAACGGATATACTGGTTACTATAAAGGGAAAAAGATTTCAGTCCAGGGAAGCGGGATGGGGATCCCATCCATGGGCATCTATGCATATGAGCTCTACCAGAATTATGATGTGGATACCATTATCCGCATAGGCACGGCCGGTGCCATCCACAGGGATGTGGAGGTGGGGGATCTGATCTTTGCCATGGGGTGCTGCACCAATTCCAATTTCCCGGCCCAGTATCATCTGCCGGGCACATTTGCACCCATTGCTGATTTTAGTCTGCTGTCAGCCGCTGTCAGCCAGGCCCAAGGCAGCAGGATCCCCTTTCGGGTGGGCAATGTATTCAGCTCAGATGTATTTTATGAAGACCGGAAAGGGGAAAAGGGGGAATGGGAGAAAATGGGCGTACTGGTCCAGGAGATGGAGACCCTGTCCCTTTACTGTACGGCTGCCCGGGCCGGAAAGCGCGCCCTGGGCATGCTGACAGTGGGCAGCAGCATCCATACGGACAGGGCCCTGACCAATGGGGAACGTGAGAGAAACCTGGATGCCATGATCCAGTGTGCATTGGAGATCGCATAATAAGGTTACCTCCCGGCCTCCAGAAGGGGGAGCAGCACATCGCCCCAGTCCTTTTCCAGGCGGTCCAGTGTAAAAGCGGCATTGGCAGGACTGGTGGAGGGGCATTTGACAGCGTCCCTTCCCGTGTGTTGGCGGCAGTATTTTACATAGAGGCGGTGGGCTGTGCTGCCATTGGTGATGATCTCCCTTATGTCGGCGGCCTGTAAGATGCGCTCCAGATCCATGGGGGTGACATTACAGATGCTCTGGTCGCTGGAACCCTTGATGTCACAGGAGTGGATCACGTCCCAGAGGGCGATCCCGTGTCTCAGCAGGATGGACTTTTTTCCTTGATATTCAGGAGGAAATGTTTCCTTTAACAGCCGCCCCATCAGTTTCCAGAACCGGTTCTGGGGATGCCCGTAATAAAAATTTTGTTCCCTGGACTTAACGGAGGGGAAGCTGCCCAGGATCAGGATGCGTGAATTCCGGTCATATACAGGTTCCAGGGAATGGGAAACCCTGGTATAGCCAGGAAGCAGAAGGTCTTTGTTTTCATTCATTGTGTGGTTCTCCTTTTGTACTGCGGATAGATTTGGCAGAAATACGGCCTGACTTCATTGTACCATCATTTGAATATTTAGCAACTTCTGGAAACTCCTATTGACAATGGGGAGCGGATTTTACTATAATAATAGTATTCTCAGTGTGATTGTTTTCGATGTGTTGGGTCTGCGCCTATGCAGCCAGTATTGTTGGAAAAGAACCAGGAACAGGCGGGCGCAAGGTGTGTCTTCCTGTTCTTTTTAACTCATTGTATTTTCAACAAGAAAGAGAGGTAGCCTTATGAACCAGGAGCAGTTAAAACGTATGAGCGAGGGCAGGGGGTTTATTGCGGCATTGGACCAGAGCGGCGGCAGTACGCCAAAGGCCCTGAAGAATTATGGCATAGGCGAGGAGCAGTACAGCACGGACGAAGAAATGTTTAATCTGGTTCATGAGATGAGGACCAGGATCATTACCAGCCCGTCCTTTACATCAGATCACATCCTGGCCGCAATCCTGTTTGAGAACACCATGGAACGCAGGATCGAAGACAGGCTGACAGCCGATTACCTGTGGGAGGTTAAGGGTATCATTCCCATCCTGAAGGTTGACAAGGGGCTGGCAGAGGAGGAGGACGGGGTGCGCCTTATGAAACCTATTCCGGCTTTGGATGCGCTTTTGACCAGGGCAAAGGAGCATCATATCTTTGGCACCAAGATGCGTTCCGTGATCAAGAAAGCGGATCCGGCAGGTATTAAGAAGATCGTGGACCAACAGTTTGAGATCGGCCTGAAGATCGCAGCTGCCGGCCTGGTTCCCATACTGGAGCCTGAGATCGATATCTACAGCCCTGATAAGGCTGAGAGCGAGCGCATCATGAAGGAGGAAATCAAAACTCATCTGTCAGAACTTCCAGAGGGTACAAAACTGATGTTTAAGCTTTCCATCCCGAATAAACATGGTTTCTACAGCGATATCATGGAAGATCCCCATGTAGTCCGGGTAGTGGCCCTGTCCGGAGGTTATTCCAGGGAGGAGGCCAATGAACGCTTAAGCCGCAGCCCCGGATTGATCGCAAGTTTCTCCCGGGCATTGTCGGAAGGGCTTAGCGCCAAACAGACAGAAGGGGAGTTTGACCGCATGCTGGCGCAGTCCATTAAGGAAATCTATGAGGCGTCCATTACCTGATGGGAGATGGGAAAACACATGCGAAAGAATACACGAAGGAACATATGAGTGTCCCATATAATATTAACATATTGATACACACCCGTACGTTATACAGCATGGCTGGTTATGGCCATGCTGTTTTTTTGGATGGTGTTTTTTGGCAACCAGGAATACAAATAGCAGTTTATTTTTTCCTGACTTTATGTTAGCATATAAAAAGCCGGTTAAAAAAGCCGGACATGCAAATGAAGTTAAACGATAACAGATGTCAGGATAAGATTATGAGACAGGAATATTATTACCAGCACATGACAAAAGGAGAGCAGTCGGCGTACCGCTCCATGCTGGACGGCTTTGAGGCAATTGCCCCGGAATTTCCGGTACTGAACCTGGGCGGGCGTGAACTCTCCGACTTGTTTTTCAGGCTTCGTCTGGATCATCCCTCAATCTTTTATGTGGAGGGATTTAATTACCGGTATGCTGACAATTCCCAATATGTCCAGTTCATTCCCCAATACATGTTTGAGAAGAAAAAGATCAAGGAGATGAAACTTGCCCTGGAATCCAGAATCAACCGCCTGGTCCAGCAGGCCGGGGATCTGTCCCCAGAAGAGAAGGAGAAATACATCCACGACTTTATCTGCACCAATGTGACATATGATAAGCTGAAAAAGCAGTATTCCCATGAAATCATAGGCCCTCTTCAGCAGGGGGTAGGGGTCTGCGAAGGGATTGCAAAAACAGTGAAGATCCTTTGTGACAGGATGGGAATGGAATGTATCATTGCCATCAGCCAGGCTGATCCGGAACAGGGAATCCGTTACCGCCATGCCTGGAACCTGGTAAAGCTTAAGAATACGTGGTATCATCTGGATGCAACCTTTGACAATTCCCTGGGGCGTTATGGGCAGAAACGCTTTGACTACTATAACCTGGATGATAAGATGATGTTTAGGGACCATCAGCCGCTGGTTTATGGAATGCCTGCCTGCCCGGATGGATCCCGCTTCTATTATAAGGAAAACCGTCTGTCGCTGACCAAGGTGGAGGATGTGTCAGGCCGCATGAAGGCGGTGCTGCGGAAAAAACAGCCCTATTTTGTGTTTCACTGGAGAGGAGGGGCCCTGAACCGGGAGGTGCTGGAGCGGATTGTACGGACTGCATCTGAGGCTGCACGGGAAAAAGGGAAATACATCCGCCTGTCAGTTAATTACCGCCAGGCCGTGATGGAAATTGCAGTTCTGGAAAGCCAGCTTCAGGAAACCATATGCAGGGAAGAGGCCAATGAAGGGGAACTGGATGGCAGGGAGAAGTGAGGGAATGGACATGAGCTGGGGAGGCGTGATCCTGTCAGGAGGGCAGGGGAGCAGGATGGGGTATGCGGATAAAAGCAGCCTGATCCATGGAGAAAAGACTTTTTTAGATATAATTGGAAATGAACTTCATTCCCTGGGTGTCCCGTGTTATCTGTCCCGGGCTGCTTATAAAAGCGGAGAACCGGTGCAAGGTTTTACTGTGGTGGAGGATACGGTCCGGGGAAAGGATGGGGAATGGATTGGGCCCATGGGAGGAATCTGGTCCTGCCTTGAGCAGACAGCAGAACCATTCCTGTTTTTTGTGTCCTGTGACATGCCGCTGTTTCGGGGCAGGATGGCGGAATGCCTGTTAAAATACTGGAAACCGGGAGTGGATGCTGTTTTGTGGCGCACCAGGGACGGCAGGCTGCAGCCCATGTGCGCTCTGTATTCCAGAACCTGCCTGCGGGAACTGAGGACCCGGATCCATTCGCAGAATTATCGAATGATGGATTTTTTGGAGCACGTAAACTGCGTGGAGGCAAAGACCGCAAAAGAACATATCCCGGACACATGGTTTTTGAATGTAAACACCCCGGAGATTTACAAAGAACTGGGGAAGAAGCGACTTCCTGTCCTGGCTGTCAGCGGAAGGAAGGATGCGGGGAAGACATGGCTGCTGGAAAAACTGGTGGGGGTACTGTCCGGGGCAGGGGTACGCACCGCGGTCATCAAACATGACGGACACGAGTTTGAAGCCGATGTACCGGATACGGACAGCTTCCGCATGAAAAAGGCCGGGGCTTATGGGACCGTGGTATATTCCGGCAGCCGGTTTTCGCTGGTCAAGGATCAGCCGGGCATGGAAGCGGAGGATTTCTTTGCTTTTTTCCCGGAGGCGGATCTGATCCTGCTGGAAGGGCAGAAGTATTCTTCCTTTCCTAAGATCGAAGTATTGAGGGCGGCTGTGTCCTCTGAACCGGTGTGTGATCCGCGGACCGTGCTGGCTTACGTATCCGATGTGCCCCTTAAGCAGGGAAAGGTATTTCCTTTTGACTCCATTGATGAGATATTCGAAGTGATCATAAGATGGATGGACGGGAAGTGTTAAAACAATAGGGAAAACGGTAAAAGGAGGGGGGATTCCCTCCTTTTTCTGCTTGACGAATCCATGTTCCCTTGCTATAGTAATATTAACAAGTGTTGTTATAATGCTTGTAGAACAAATATAACTTTTATGTCAGTATAAGTCGAAAGATGGTGGATTTATGGTATTGAAGATTGATTTCAACAGTGATGAAGCAATCTATATACAGCTGCGCAACCAGATTATCATGGGCATTGCCACGGACATGATCCGGGAGGGGGACTCCCTTCCCTCTGTGCGACAGATGGCTGATTATATCGGCATCAACATGCATACAGTTAATAAGGCATACACTGTACTTAAGCAGGAAGGCTTTGTGAAGCTGGACCGCCGCAGAGGCGCAGTGGTGAGTCTGGATATTGATAAGATACAGGCCATCGGAGAGATGCGCAGGAACCTGGATGTTGTGCTTGCCTGGGGAATCTGTAAGAATATGACCAGGCAGGAAGTTCACCAGCTGGTAGATGAGATTTTTGATAAGTACACCCGCGGGTGTATGGAAGGAGAAGATGAGGCGGAAGAAAACTAAGGCGGTGACAGCGCGCCTTTGATGACAAATGGAGGATTCGTATGTTATGTGAAAGATGTAAGATCCGGGAAGCCAATATCAGATACACAGAGATCATAAACGGGATCAAGACAGAGCACAATCTCTGTTCCCACTGTGCGAGAGAGATGGATTTTGGACAATACGCCGCCATTCTGGACGGTGAATTCCCGTTGGGAAAACTCCTGTCCGGCCTTCTGGGCCTTGAGGACGATGAGGAGGAGACCGATGTGCGCGGCAAGGTGGTGTGTCCCACCTGCGGCACCAGTTTTGATGATTTTGTGGAAAACAGCCGGTTTGGATGCCCGGACTGCTATGGGGTATTCGACCTGTTCATCAGCGATAAGATGAAGCAGCTTCAGGGAAGCGGAAACCATAAGGGCAAGCATCCCAAATTCAGAAGCACATTTGAGAAGGAACATCCCGCCCAGGCCAATGCCGGAGAGACAAAGGAGACCGCAGATAGCGCTGCCATTCAGGAAAATGGAATGGACAGCAGGTCAGCGGCTGTGAATAAGCAGATCCGTGAGCTGGAGACCCGGCTTAAGGAAGCGGTGAAGCAGGAAGAGTATGAGCTGGCAGCACAGTGCCGTGACCAGATCAAAGAACTAAAAAAGGAGGCGGATATCCATGAGTAAATGGTTTGACAGCGTGGACAACAAAAACTCCAATATTGTTTACAGCCGCATCCGCCTGGCCCGGAACTGGGATGAGTATGCATTTCCCTCCAGAATGACGGCGCAGCAGTGCGGGGAAATGCTGGAACGCATGAAGGAAGGGCTTAAGAATCTTCCGGAACTGGATGGAAATCCGTACAAGTATCAGCAGCTGAATGAGGTCAGGGAACTGGAAAAACTGGCGCTCAGGGAGCGCAGAATCCTGAACCTAGCAGCAGTGAACAAGAAGGAGCCGGCGGGCCTTCTGTTGTCTGAGGATGAGGGCAGCAGCCTGGTGCTGGGAGGAGATGACCATATACGCATGCAGTTTTTGGCTTCCGGTCTTAAACTGGATGAATTATGGCAGAAGGCGGACGCCATGGACGATTATGTAAATGAGCGTTATTCCTATGCGTTTGATGAGAAATACGGTTATCTGACCTCCTTCCCCACCAATGTGGGAACCGGACTTCGGGCCTGTGTGGTCCTTCATCTGCCAACACTGTCCCAGGTGAGAAAATTCCAGAGCATAGTAGGCGATATGAGCCGTTTTGGAACAGCGATCCGGGGACTTTACGGAGAGGGAAGCGATAATTACGGAAGCCTTTATGAAATCTCCAACCAGAGGACCTTAGGGTTGTCTGAAAAGGAGATCGTGGAACTGGTGACCAAGGCGGCATCCCAGCTGAACAACCAGGAGATGAGGGTGAGGAACGCCACCCTTAATACACAGAGACTGGAACGCGAGGACGAGGTATATAAGTCCTACGGCGTTCTCAAATATGCAAGGAAGATATCTGAAAAGGATGCGCGCATCTTCATTTCCCAGCTAATGGCAGGGGAGGAGGACGGACTGATGTCCTTTGATAAAAAATGTTCCCTTTACAACCTGGTTCTGGGTATTAAGCCCGCAAACCTGAATCTTTGGGCAAAGCGTCCCCTGGATAAGGATGAGATGGACTCTGTAAGGGCAGCATATGTGAGACAGAATCTACCTGAGATAGAAGTTAAGTAACACTTGTAAGGAGGACATAAAACTTATGATGGAACGATATACACAGCAGGCCCAGGAAGCGCTGGGACTGGCAGTGGGCGTGGCGGAGAGCCTGAACCATGGATATGTGGGCACGGAGCATCTTCTCATCGGCCTGCTGCAGGAAGGAACCGGCGTTGCGGCCAAGGTGCTGGAGGACAATGGGGTGGAGGAGGATCGGGTGATCGAACTGGTAAGCCAGCTGATCGCGCCTAATCCCACCATTCAGACTACCAACCAGACCGCATATACCCCAAGGGCCCGCAGGGTCATAGAGAACAGCTACAGGGAGGCAGTGCGTTTTAAGGCGGCACAGATAGGAACGGAGCACATCCTTATAGCCATCCTCAGGGAAGGCGACTGTGTGGCAAGCAGGCTTCTCAACACCATTGGTGTCAGCATCCAGAAGCTTTATATCGATCTGCTGGCAGCTATGGGGGAGGATGCCCCTGCTGTAAAAGATGATATTTCAGGCGCAAAGGGAGGCAGAAAAAGCAATGCCACACCAACCCTGGACAGCTACAGCCGCAACCTGACACAGCTGGCGGCGGACGGAAGGCTGGATCCTGTGATCGGACGGGAGCAGGAGATACAGAGGGTGATCCAGATCCTGAGCCGCAGAACCAAGAATAATCCCTGCCTGATCGGAGAACCGGGCGTGGGCAAGACCGCTGTTGTGGAGGGGCTGGCCCAGATGATCGTTTCCGGCAATGTGCCGGAAACCATTGCGGACAAGAGGGTCATGACCCTGGACCTGTCCGGTATGGTTGCCGGTTCCAAGTACAGGGGAGAGTTTGAGGAGCGGATTAAGAAGGTGATCTCTGAAGTGATCGATTCAGGGGATGTGCTGCTGTTTATCGATGAGATCCATACGATCATCGGAGCCGGCGGAGCGGAGGGCGCGCTGGACGCGTCCAATATCCTGAAACCATCCCTGGCAAGAGGAGAGCTGCAGCTTATCGGCGCCACCACCATCAACGAATACCGCAAATATATTGAGAAGGACTCCGCGCTGGAGCGCCGTTTCCAGCCTGTGACCGTAGACGAGCCCACGGAAGATGAATCCGTGGCCATTTTAAGGGGGCTTCGCAGCCGCTATGAAGAACACCATAAGGTGGAGATTACGGACGAGGCCCTGGCAGCTGCCGTGAAGCTGAGCAGCCGTTATATCAATGACAGGTTCCTGCCGGACAAAGCCATTGACCTGATCGATGAGGCGTCCTCCAGGGTAAGGCTTGCCAATTATACAAAACCTTCCAAGATCAAGGAATACGAGGAAGAGATAGAGGCACTGGAAGAGAGCAAGGAAGAGGCCATTAAAAAGGAAGCCTATGAAAAGGCGGGAGAGATCAAGAGCAAGCAGGAAAAGCTGCGTGAAAAGATCAATCAGACCATGGAGAAATGGCAGAAGGAAAAGGAAACAAAGAAACTGCTTGTAAGCGATAATGAGATCGCTGATGTGGTTTCCGGATGGACCAGGATACCGGTGCGCAAGCTGGCTGAGGAAGAGTCCGAGCGCCTGAAGAACCTGGAGGGAATCCTTCATCAGCGCGTGGTAGGGCAGGAGGAGGCGGTTACCGCCATTTCCAAGGCTATCCGAAGAGGCAGGGTAGGGCTTAAGGATCCGGGACGTCCCATTGGCTCCTTCTTATTCCTGGGCCCCACGGGCGTTGGAAAAACAGAACTCTCCAAAGCCCTGTCCGAGGCCATGTTTGGAACAGAGAATGCACTGATTCGGGTGGATATGTCTGAATACATGGAGAAACACAGTGTGTCCAAGATGATCGGATCCCCGCCAGGATATGTGGGCTATGATGAGGGCGGACAGCTCAGTGAAAAGGTACGCAGGAATCCCTACTCCGTGATCCTGTTTGATGAGATAGAGAAAGCCCATCCGGATGTGTTTAACATTTTGCTCCAGGTGCTGGATGACGGACATATCACGGATGCGCAGGGCCGCAAGATCGATTTTAAGAATACCATTATCATTATGACAAGCAATGCGGGCGCGGAGAATATCATTTCCCCGAAGCGCCTTGGATTTGGTGCGGCCAGTGACGCAAAGGCTGATTATACCTTTATGAAGGAACGGGTCATGGACGAGGTGAAACGTCTGTTCAAGCCGGAATTCCTAAACAGGATCGATGAGATCATCGTATTCCACCAGCTGAGCAAGGATCATATCAAGGGAATTGCGGACATCATGCTGAGTACCATCGGAAAGCGCAGCAAGGACCAGCTGGGAATCGAACTTACAGTGACCGATGAAGCCAGGGAATACCTGATCGATAAGGGCTATGATGAGAAATACGGCGCAAGGCCGCTGAGACGTACGATCCAGAATCTGGTGGAGGATAAGATGGCCGAGGAAATGCTGGATGGCGGCATAAAGGCCGGTGATACGGTTCAGGTAGGGTTTGACGGAGAAAAGCTGACCTTTACATCAAAATCCAAAGCAGCTCCAAAGCGCAGGACTTCCGGTACCAAGACAGAGGCAGCTAAGGGAGACGCCGGCAAGACGCCGGGAAAAAAGAAATCAACCGCTGCTGCAAAGGCTTAATGAGAAGGAAATCAATTTAAGAATATTTTCACTGGTTATTTGTTTGGTATTGATGTATAATTTTTATGAGGAAGTTACTTAAGCACATTTAGCAGGAGGATAAGAAGATGCCGGTCATTGAAGAGTTAATCTGCACAGAGCAGGATGGCACCATTAGTTTTGGCAATTATACGTTAGGGCAAAAGGCAAAGAAGTCCGATTTTGAATATCAAGGGGATATGTACAAGGTCAAGACCTACAATGAGATTACCAAGCTGGAGCGCAATGACATGTTTGTATATGAATCTGTTCCGGGAACCGCAGCAGAGCATTTCAAGGTTACGGATGAGGGCGTGGAGTTCACAGTAGAAGGAAGCAAGGATGCGCAGATCACGATTCAGCTGGAGAATGATACAGACTACGAAGTTTACGTAAACGATGCAGCCGTGGGCAATATGAAGACCAACATGAGCGGTAAGCTCAGCGTAAGCGTGGAGTTGGAAGAGGGCCTGGCAGTCAATGTCAAGGCGATCAGGAGAGTATAATATGCAGGAAGCGGGCTGGAAGAGATTCCAGCCTGTTTCTATACAGAGCAGATCATATACGGCGTATTGGCTGACAAAAGGAATCCGGGAGGAAAGAATGGCAAAAGCAAGGACAACCGCGTTTTTTTGTAAAGAGTGCGGATATGAATCTTCAAAATGGATGGGACAATGCCCGGCGTGTAAGGAATGGAACTCCCTGGTGGAGGAGCCGGTGTCCAAAACGCCGGCCGGCAGTCTTGGACGCATGGGGGGCGGCAGCTCAAAGCCGGCAGCTTTGACAGCCAGGCCATCCCTTTTATCGGAAATCGATTTGGATGAGCAGGACAGGATCCCCACTGGCTTCCGGGAGCTGGACCGGGTGCTGGGAGATGGTATTGTGGCAGGTTCCCTGGTATTGGTGGGAGGGGATCCGGGTATAGGGAAATCCACCCTTCTTCTTCAGGTGTGCAGGCACCTGGCCGGAGCGGGGCAGAAAGTGTTATACATATCAGGTGAGGAGTCGCTGAAGCAGATTAAGATGAGGGCAAACCGTATCGGACCCGTGACAGGGGAACTGAAATTCCTGTGTGAAACCAGCCTGGAACATATTGAACAGGCCATAGACGCTGAAAAGCCCCAGATCGCAGTCATTGACTCCATCCAGACCATGTACCGGGAGGAGATATCCTCTGCCCCGGGAAGCGTCAGCCAGGTAAGGGAGTCCACCAGTATTCTCATGCAGATCGCCAAAAGCCGCGGGATCGCTATCTTCGTGGTGGGGCATGTTACCAAGGAGGGTGTGGTGGCCGGTCCCAGGGTGCTGGAGCATATGGTGGATACGGTGCTTTACTTTGAGGGGGACAGGCATGCTTCCTACAGGATTTTGAGAGGTGTAAAGAACAGGTTTGGCTCCACCAATGAGATCGGCGTGTTTGAGATGCAGGAGGAGGGGCTGGTGGAGGTTGAGAACCCTTCCGAATATATGCTGGACGGCCGGCCGGAGGAGGCCTCAGGAGCAGTGGTTTCCTGTTCCTTTGAGGGCACCAGGCCCATTCTGCTGGAGGTCCAGGCCCTGGTGACCGAGACAAATTTCGGTATGCCCCGGCGCACGGCCGCGGGTACGGATTATAACCGGGTGAATCTTCTGATGGCTGTTCTGGAAAAGCGGTGCCGCTACGAGATGTCCCGTCTGGACGCCTATGTCAACATTGCCGGAGGCATGAAGATGAATGAACCTGCATTGGATCTGGCCATTGTCATGGCCATCATCTCCAGTTATAAAGACCGGCCGGTGGACCCAAAGATGCTGATATTCGGAGAGGTGGGACTGTCAGGAGAGGTGAGAGCCGTGTCCCAGGCAGGGCAGCGGGTGAGCGAGGCTGCCAAGCTGGGCTTTACCTCCTGCGTGCTGCCAAAGGTGTGCGCGGATAAGATGAAGCCGGTGGAGGGGATTAAGATAATTGGAGTGGCCAATGTGCGGGAGGCCATTGGCGTGATCTAGGAGAGCGGATCCGGACAATTGCGGTTTCAGGCCGGGGGAGCATAGGAGAAACCGCCGTTGTGGGTTGCCTTGGCCCGATATAAGGCCGCGTCCGCTGCTTTGATCAGCTGGGAATAGCTGTCTCCCTGGCGGGCGGTAACAGCCCCTGCGGACAGGGTAATGGGAGGCATATTTCTCCGGGATGCCTCTGCGGCGATGGTATGATTGATATCATCAATGATCCGTTTGGCCACGGAATAGTCCTCTGTTTTGGACACGAATATGGCAAACTCATCTCCATGGAGCCGGGAGGCAAGGTCAATGGTGCGGATACGCCCAACGATCATTTGGGCGGACAGCTTGATGACTTCATCGCCAACGGAATGCCCGTAATTATCATTGATCGCTTTAAAGCGGTCTCCGTCCAGCATAATAAGGATCCCGGATTCGTCCTTTTCCATGGAATTCAGGTATTCTGCAACATTTTTCCGGAATGATTTAAAATTCATCATGCCGGTCAGGTCATCTATGGCAGCCGCCTTCTGGGCAACGGACAGGGCCAGTTCCAGGCGCCGCTGCGTCTGTCCAAGCTCTATGTATGCTGCTTTCAGTTCACGGCTTTTCCGGTCCTTGCTTATACGCCCAAGGATGTAGAAAAGGAGAAGTTCCATAAGCAGGAGAGGGACCAGCCAGATCTGGACCGAGGACTTCAGCATGGAGGCCACGGGTACCAGGGTGAGGGAGTGGTAACCATTCCCGGGCTGAAGATATCCAAAGTAGGTGCTGTTCCCGGATTTTACGGTGAGAACCGTGGATGTTTGGTCCAAAAGATTGGACAGGCCGGCATCAATGCCTTTCCTGAAAGAGAGAAATGCTTCTGCGGACTGAATCTGCTCCTTTAGCTTTTCTGTCTGTGCGTCCGAAAGGCTGCCGGCAGCTGCAGGTGTATGCTCCTGCTCCGGGCCGGCCTTTGTTTCTTCCGGGGAAGCCCCGGTTTCCGCTATGGAAGCCCCGGTTTCCTCTATGGAAGCCCTGGTTTCCTCTATGGAAGCTTTGATATCTTCCAGGGAATCCCAAAGGTTCCCTCCGAGATAGTCGGAGTTGGTGCTTCCGATCACGGTTCCGTTGTCATCAAAGATCATCATCTGCTCACGGTCATAGCTTACCAGGGAAGATACAAGATTCTGAATATTCCCCATTTTGATATCATAGGCAAAGACGGTCTGCTGATCCGGCTGAAGCTGGGAAATCGTGGACAGGATATAATGGTTGGCATAGCTCATGTATGGAGGAGTGAAGACAATGTCCCCCTTTCCTGCCGCGGCATCCTTGTACCAGGGACGCTCTGTGGCTGTATAGCCGGTGCTTTCATATTCAGAGTAAGGCGTGTCCCAGCTGTACAGATAACGGCCCTGATAATACATATAAAGGCCGTCAAAGGTATCCCCTTCAATGTCCAGCATTTCCGAGTCAATGGATTTTAAGTAGTCCAGGACGTCATCGGGATCACGGTTGTCCTCTGTCTCCCTGGCCATCATGTGGGAGAACAGCTGGAAGGAGTGGATATAATTATTCATGACCCCATTGATCTGGCGTATGTTTTCCTCACCATGAGCGGCCATGGCGTTTTGGATATAAAAGGATTCCTTTTTTCCCAACAACAGAATCGCAATAAGATTAACTGCCAGAAAAACAGCGGTATACCCGAAGCGTTTATTCCATTTCCCCATAATTTTCATGTTTCCCTCCGATAGACCTTCCTGCCTCTTTATGCGGTGACTCATAACTGATTTATTTTATAGAAATATCAAATCACCTGTCTTTCTAACTATATTAGCACAGAAATATAACTGTGTCATTGATGTTGTGAATTGTTTAGAATTGTATGTATAATTTAGTCGCTTATTTTTAAAAAGTGGTTGACACTTTTCAAAACATATGGTATTCTAATTGAGGTTCGGAAATACAACAGACCATAGGGGAATAGTTCAATGGTAGAGCAGCGGTCTCCAAAACCGTAGATGGGGGTTCGAGCCCCTCTTCCCCTGCTGACTATTTTAACGAATAGCCCAACCCGAAGAAAGTCGAGAAGTCCTTATTTTATAAGGTTTCTGGGCTTTTTCTTTTTGCTTTTTTTCTAATATCACGTCTGTTACAGTCTTTGATTGTGGGGCAAAACTCCTTCGGACCCCAATCACCGTATTTTGGCGGCTGGCAGGGCAACGGATGGAGGCGTACTGGGCGTACGCCGACTGACGTTAACGCGGCCAGCCGCCAAAAGACGGCGGTTGGGGCGTGTATCCCCTTGTCCACTGAGGGTAAATAATAATGAATAAAAAATAAATCCTTATGGGGCTAGAGAGAGTCTCTTTTATGTTAAAATATTGTGATATAGGTATTGACTGACTACATTTGTCTGATATCAATTAATTATATAGCAAAATTTTGTAAATATTTCATATATTGAAGGATATAAATCCAATAAATATGTTATAATCATTATAGATAAAATAATCACAATCTGGCAGAGTTTTAGAAAGTAACATATTTTATAAAAGTAAAATACTTAACTTATAAAAAGTAATATCACACATTGAAACCCTTCTGAAGCGTACCTCATGGCATATTTTTCCAATTAACGATATAATTTTTACATACTTGTAGAATGTAGGAGGAATCTTCATGAATGAGAAAAAGCTTATGTTTCAAGACTATTTAAGAAGTCAAATTCATATGTACCGTAACTTTCATGCTTTCTCTCAAGAATATATGGCGGAAGCCCTACGTGTCTCGCCGCGATCATATATTGATCAAGAACATGGAAAGTATGGATTTTCTGCCATGACATTGGTATACTATGTTTTTTTATTAACAGACGAAGAGATTCTGATCTTCTTCAAGGAGTTGAAAATTTTGATAGGAAGGAGGAATGGAGATGCTGCATAAACCCGTATTTGATTCTTCAGAAATACATACATTACTGACTCTGCTTGGAGCAGACTTGCATTATATCGGATATCGTTACACGGAATATGCTCTTTTGCTTATGAAAGAAGATGAGGAGTGCATACATTCTGTTACTAAATGTCTATATCCTGAAATCGCGAAACAGTATCAAACATCATGTAATTCGGTAGAACGAAATATTAGGACTTTATCGCAAGTAGCATGGAGATCTGAGCCACGCCTTCTTCAAAAACTGGCTGGTCATAGGCTAGATAGAAGGCCAACCTCTAGTCAATTTCTTGCAATACTTTTTGCGTATCTTAGTAGATCAGGCAATTTAAAAATTCAAGCTTAATACTTATGGGGCAGTCGGTTAATACCGAATTCCGCCCCTTCCTTAAATCAAGTGCCTTTTACAAATATTTAAGCAAACCACTTCCTGAATCGGAGCAGGTGAAGGCTCCTCTTTGGAAATCAACTCAGGGATTTCACAGCAGGCCTTCTTCCTAAGTCTACGGACCCGGTTGTAAAAGGTTTCCGGATGGATACCGTGCTCCATGCACCACTGATAATCGGAGAAGCCACTGTTCATGCATTTGTATATAGGAATGGTGAGTTCGACAGGGCTCGGTGAAGAAAAGTCATTAATAGAATTAAAAAATGCAGATATAGAAGAATAGAACCTTATGATGGCTGGTTTTAGGAATCGTCATATTAAAAAATTGGAAAAGGACAATATAGGATTTGCCTAAAACAACGGGCAAAACGCCTTATATACAATGGAGTGATGAAGATGGGGGAAAGAAAAGAAGAAAAAATAAACGGTGTTATTTACAGTATACCTCCAAGTGCAAATTAAACCTTGGCTACAAATATCATCCGGATATCAATGATGGGGACATGACGGTCAAAAAGGATATTTACTACATCCATTGACGGCATATGAACTCAGAATCGAGGACATCCCCCCGCCGTAATCCGCATAAAAGAACACAAGCCTTTCTCTTTACCGCAAAATGTGGTATAATAAAAGACATTAGGGTGATGTCGGTCATTGGCTCTGCGGATAGAGAATGACTGAAATCTCTCTTATATTCTATCTTTGAAATTTGGCGGTATTAAGGAGGTTGTGGTGTATTGCATTTGAAACACCATGCAAATAAATATGAATGTTGAATATTATAAAAATTTTATAATGATTGCTGATTACGGGACGTTGACTCAAGCCTCGGAAGAATTACATATTGTACAGTCCGCGCTGTCTAACCAGGTAAAGCTATTGGAAAAAGAATATAATGCTTCGCTGTTTATCAGAAAGTCAAAGGGCTTGGAATTGACGGAAGCGGGCAAGATCCTGTATCCGATCGCAAAGCAGATCGCACATTGTGAAGAAACCGCACACAGAGATATTGATTGTTTATTAAACGGGGTGATCGGAACCGTAAGGATCGGACTTACCATGGCCCATCCTGACCTTGTCCTTAATAATATCCTGACAAATTTTAAGATCGCCCATCCGCGGATCGGGTATAGTATTTTTGAACGGCCGTCTGAAGAAATCATAGAACTTTTAATACAGAATAAGATCGATGTTGGTTTTATCAGACAGCGTAAAGCCATGTCGCCGTTGGTCAGGAAAGAGTTGGTGATCAAGCAGAAGTTCCATGTCTGTTGCGCGAAAGGCAACCCGTGGATATCCGAGGATGTTGATAAGGTATCCATTCGGGATTTAGATAATATCCCTCTTGCCATTCCCAGAACATTTGAAAACGTTTTACGGTTATCGTTCCAAAAGTTTGGAGTTAACCCTAACATTACCTGTGTATCGGGTTCAAGGCTTTATACTGTTATGCTGGCGCAGGCCATGGCAGGCATTGGGATTGTCTGTATATCTGATGTGAAAGATCTGGCGGCAAAAGATGTCTTTGTACGTCCGCTTGTAGATATTGAAGGGGAAAAAAGCGGTGATGTCAGTGCTGACAGGCATGTTATCGTATCATCAGAGCATCCGCTGTCATCCGCCACCGCGCATTTTATCAGCTTTTGCAGGGAGATGATTGAAAATTCCCACCCCTCCTCCTAAAGCATTTTGATGCTTGTTTATGAGCTAAATCATCCTAAAATCTTACTAAATAATTTTCAATTAAAGGCAATGTTTTGTTGCCTTTTTTTGATATCTAATTTTTAGATACAATATATCTAATTTTTGTGATTCTAATTCGACAAAAATAGTGATATTATCTAATAGTAAATAAACAATCAACGCGGGTTTATTTGTGATATTAAAATTTTATGAAAGGGGGAAAGGGCATGTGGTCTAAAAAAGAAAGGCTGGAGGCGGTTTTAAACGGTGAAAAGGCTGATCGTGTTCCGGTATCTGCATGGAGACATTTTTTAGAAGATGAACATAGCGGAGCTGAAAGATTTGCAAATAAAATGCTTGAATTTCAGAATACATATGACTGGGACTATATCAAACTTCAACCCAGAGCTTCTTCTTTTTGCGAAGCATGGGGGCAGAAATACTCCTATGACGATTACATGGGATCGGTTGTTGCGCCATGTATAGACCCGTTGCTTCATGGGGATGAGAACCTTGGAAAAGAATTAGAAAAAATTGTTGAGCTGACAGGAAGTGAGGATGTTTTTCTTGAGCAGATAGACGCAGTGAAACAAGTGATCGCTGGGTCTGAAGGCACTCCTGTTTTCCATACGATTTTTTGTCCGGGCGCGGTGTTTGAAATGTTTTTTGGACAAATTGCTTCCGGAAGATATCGGCCCACATCCAAGGAAGGCTTAGTGAGGGCGATTCAAGATTATCCGCAGCTTACCGATCAGGCCATGAGAAACATTACCGTTTCTTTGGCAAAATACGGGGAGAAACTGGTTAAAACAGGGCTCTACGGTATTTTTTATAGTTCGGCGGCACTGGCAAGAACTGGTTATCTTACAAAGGAAGAATGGGAGCGTTACGTCAGGAAATACGATCTTATGCTGATCGATGCTTTGAAACCTGCGAAGATATGGGTTCATACCTGCGGAATCAATTCAAATCCTGAGTACTTTACCGACTATCCAATCGATATCCTTCACTGGGCGGAATCCGCAACAGGAAATGTAAAATTGGACAGCGCTAAGAACTGGATTGGAAGGATTACGCCAATGGGCGGCTGTGATGAACGGCTGTTCGGCCAAAATAAAGCATTAGAAATAAGCGCAATGGCCCATAATGCCATTGAAAGAATGAAAGATCAGCCGTTTATTCTGGGGCCTGATTGCTCCATCTCAGTCAACACGCAAGAGGATGAACTTAAGGCATTCCGCGCGTCTGTTGAGGACTGATCGAATCATTAAGACAGTAAGAGGAGGGTTATGTTATGTCTGTACAAGCAACTATCACCTGTGTGATTTTTGTTATCACCATATTACTTTTAGTTTTTAAACCAATCCCCATTATTATTACAGGAGCAATCATTCCTACCGCTCTTGCACTTTTTGGGATTATTAAGGCAGATACAGCCTTTGCTGATTTCACCAATTCCACATCCATTTTCATGATCTGTTTCTGCATCATTGGTTCTGCTTTCTTTAAAACAGGGCTTGCGGATTTTCTCGGTACAAAGATCATCGGAGTTCTGGGAAAGAATGAAAAAGGATTGCTGGCAGGAACAGGTA
Organism: Clostridium sp. FS41; assembly: GCF_000954015.1. Taxonomy (NCBI): domain Bacteria; kingdom Bacillati; phylum Bacillota; class Clostridia; order Eubacteriales; family Clostridiaceae; genus Clostridium; species Clostridium sp. FS41. Next base: position 161,397 of record NZ_JYHN01000067.1, on the reverse strand, counting down.
TCGTGGCCGGCGGACTTTCTGCATTCTTAAACGATACAGGCTCCACAGCATGTATGATGCCAATCGTCAGCTCCATGGCTGAGAAGGCTGGCGTTAAGAGATCCAGACTGTTACTTGCGCTTTCCTACTTTGCTTCTCTGGGCGGATGTATCACTCTTGCAGGTACCACCCCTCACATTGTTGCAAATGGTATTTTGAAGGATAATGGACTTCCCGAGTTTGCCTTTTTTGAATATGCAAAAATTGGTGTTCCGTTATTGATCGTTGGTATCTTATACATGATGTTTATCGGCGTTAGACTGCTTCCTGACAGAGACATCGATGTCAATGTGGACGGAACAAAAGATTACAACCTGAAGAAGATGCCTTACTGTGCAGCTATTTTCGTATTTACAATCCTTGCAATGGCAACCGGCGTTATTCCGATCATGCTGGCAGGCGTTATCGGTTCCGTGCTTGTTGTTTTAACAGGATGTATCACCATGGATGAGGCTATTAAGGCAATCCCGATCTCTTCCGTATTCCTTGTGGGAGGCGTTTTCCCAATTAGTAAGGCACTTGTCAGCACTGGAGCAGCTGAATTCTTCGTAACCCAGTTATCACCTGTTCTTGCAGGCTTTTCTCCAATCGCACTGCTTGGCGGTATTGCAGCCCTTCAGCTGCTGATCACTCAGTTCCTGATGAACTCTTCTGCAACTGTACTGGTTCTTCCAATTGCCCTTATGCTTTGCCAGGCAGCTGGAATCAATCCTCTTGCAGGCGCAATGCTTGTTAGTATCTGTGCATCTGGTGTGTTCGCATCTCCATTTGGTGCCGGAAACAACCTGATCGTTATGGAAGCTGGTGGATACAATATTCAGGACTTTATAAAATGCGGTTTCCCGTTAGTAGTCCTCTTTGGTATTGTAACAACCGTTCTCTGTGCGGTATTCTATCTGTAATTCATATTTGTGCGGTATTTGAATAATATCATAACGGATCATACTATGGACAGCAGGCTCATTGGAGCCTGCTGTTCTGCATATTGATAGTTGGCGGATTTTGTAGTATTCTTTAGGCAAAGCCTGTTTATAATTTTAAGGCGGGAGGAGATTAAAACTCCCCACCTTAAGATCATAGGATCTAAGCGGGGAGCATGGCAAGACGGTGCTGTAAAAAGTATTAATTCAATATTAATATGGATAAATTTAAGTAGGCGGCAAATATACACCATAGGAAATAGGGGATCTGTAAATAAGCAGCCAAAGGACTAACAATATAAAAATGCTTTATCATAATGGCTATTATATAGATTAAGGCTATGAGCCAAATAAAGGCAAACAGGTAAACTTTAAAATGAAAGAAGATTATGCTCCAGAAAAAATTAAAAAACAGCTGAATGCCATAAAGTAAAAATGCGTTTGTCTTATTGGGACGGCTTGAAGAATGGATGATATATGATGAAAATCCCATTAGGATGTAAAGTATGGTCCAAATGACAGGAAAGACAAATCCGGGAGGGCTTAAGGATGGTTTGTTTAATGCGGCGTATGTTGACATATTTCCGCCTATTAACGCAGAGACGGCACCAACAGCCAGGGGGATAAGGATTGATATGATAAAAGCACTTTTATTTTGGATTTTCATACAATGGCATACCTCTTGCTTGTATTTAGCTAATTATATGCACCGGGGCCGTGGCTTATGAATTATGTTTTTGATGAACGAGGTGTAATCATATGATGATTCTGACAATAACGATAAAATTACATGCACCTTGGGTGCATTCGTTAAAAGAGAAGCGGATGGTAGTAAAAAGTCTGCTGGCAAAACTGCAAAACAAATTTAATGTATCAGTGGCGGAACTTGATGAACAAGATATCCATCAGGTCATTGTTTTGGGGTTAGCTGGTATTGTTGCAAATAATGCCCAGGCAGACAGCGTTTCCGAGGCAATACAACATTTTGTGGACTCCAACACGGAAGCGGAGCTATTGGAGTTTGATCGTGAAATACGTTAACTAAAGGAGAACGTTCATGAAAAGTAATGACCGATTAAGTGTATTTATAAGTCTGGTGCTTCGCCATCAACCGGATGCCGCAGGTATAACTTTGGACGAACATGGCTGGGCAGATGTAAATGAGCTGATCCATGGCATCAATGGGACGGGCAGATTTATTGATCTGGATCTGCTGGAAAAGATTGTTCGGGAAGACAAAAAGAATCGGTATGGATTCGATGAAGGACATACGCGGATCAGAGCAAATCAGGGGCACAGCATTGCTGTGGACGTGGAGCTGAAAAAGATGCTTCCCCCGGATGTATTGTATCACGGAACAGCCACCCGATTCATGGAGAGCATAAAGACAAAGGGTTTAAAACCCATGAGCCGTTTATATGTTCATCTCTCAAAGGATTATGATACGGCCTTGAAAGTCGGAAAGCGCCATGGGGAGCCTGTGGTGATCAAAGTGGATGCAGCCGGAATGTGCCGGGATGGGGCTGATTTCTACTTGTCGGAGAATGGGGTTTGGCTTACAAAATATGTTGATCCCGGATACCTTTCTATTAATTAGATCCTGCGCTTAGTAGTTTCTGGAAGATAAATGCCCCCATGGAATTAATGGCAATTCCATGGGGGCACGGTCAAAGATGAATTATTCTGCCAACTCGTCAATGATCGCCTGGATATCATCAAGGCATCCGCCGCATGCGGTGCCGGCTCCTGTTGCTTCCTGTACATCTTCCAGGGTTTTGGCCCCTGCAGCAATGGCATCTTTGATCATGCCGCGGGTAACATCATTGCAAAAGCAAACGGTTTCATTGGGATCCATAAGACACACCTCCTAATAATGGTAGTATGTGCGGTTTGGATATGAATATGTATTGAAAGCAGGCTATATGTGAGCTTTCAGCAAAGAACACCCATTACTAGAATTTATAATCATCTATCTCCACTTTATCCGCTTCCTGGAACGGAGCCAGGGTGGAGATCATTTTCACGGTCTGCCCGTATGGATTGAAACAGTAGTGGACTTCCAACGGTTCGATGTGGATCAAGTCTCCCTGTTTTAAATGGTGCACGGTCCCGTCCACCACAATGTTGATCTCTCCTTCGAGTATAAAGAAGTCTTCCTCCATGATGTTGTGGTAATGTGCCTTGAAATCCTGGCCTGGCTGGAACTGGACTACAGCAAAATTCATTCTGGGACCTTTCATCAGGTACTTGGGGCCGCTGTCCCCGAAACGATATTCTTTTTCACTTTCATTTATAATAAACATTTTCTACTATTCCTCCTGTTTTATAATCCCGGGGCAGCCCACATACTTCTGGTCAGATCCTGGTTGCACAGATTCAGCTGAGCCTTATAAATTTTGCGCCATTGTTCATATATTTCACAGTAGAGCTGATGATTGGCGGAATCCGGAACATAGGTGGTATCCCATTGCACCAGTTTTTCTGCTGCTTTTGACATGTCTTTATAGATGCCGGTCCCATAGCCTGCCAAAATCGCTGCACCCAGGGCGGTTGCTTCTTTGACCACCGGAACCTTTACCGGAAGTCCAAGAACATCGGATAAAATCTGGCACCACAACGGGCTCTTGGAAGCGCCTCCGGCAAAAATGATCTCCTCAGGCTGGTTCCCGGTTGCCTCGCGCACCAGGTCCAGATGGCCCTTGGTTACCATGGCTGTATTTTCCAGGATAGCGCGGTAGAAGGTATACTTTGAAAAACGTACCGGATCCAGCTCGAAGTTGGTAAAGGTTGGCGAGGCGTGCTTCCAGTTGATGAAGTTCATCACATCGGAGAATGCACACATCATACCGTAGGAGCCTGCAGGAATGTCCTTGGCGTACTCATTCATCACATCATATGGGTCCGTGCCCTTCAGCTTCGCAAGCTCTTTTTCCGCCTGGCAGAAGCCGTCCCGGAACCAGCGCATCACGAGTCCGGGTTTAAATGCCAGGGCTTCGTACTGCCATACATCCGGCACCGCATGGCAGTTGACCCGGACTCTGCATTCCTTGTCTGTTCTGCCGTCCGCTGTATTATATTCATACTGCCAGAAACTTCCGCCGAACACAGCCGCCTGGTTTGGCCTGACAACCCCTACGCCGATACAGCCCAGCTGTGCATCGCCGCCTCCTACGATCACAGGTGTTCCTTGGGCCAGCCCGGTCTGTTCCCCGCACTGTGCAGTCACGGTTCCGGCCCTGGAGCCGCATTCCCTTACTTCAGGGAACATATCGGTGCGCAGTCCGCAGCGTCTGGCAATGGAGGGATCCCAGGATCTCTTTTTAAGGCTGAATAGTCCGGTGGTAGAACCGTTGCTTGGCTCCACGGCCAGGATTCCGGTCATCTTATGGATCAGCCAGTCGTTAAACATTCCCACATATGCAATTTTTTCATAGACATCCGGCATCTTATTCCTGACCCATAACAGGCGGGGGAGGGCGTCCAGGGCATAGGTCTGTCCGGATTCCATATATAATTCCTGTTCCAGTCCGGGATATGCCTTCTTTAGCTGGCTGACCTCATCCGTGCTTCTTGCATCCACATTGGCGCAGGCCCAAATTTCGTGTTCGTCCTTATCATAGAGTACAATACCCTCCCTCATGCAGGTGGTGGAGATTGCTGCAATGTCAGCCGGGGAAATGCCGGACTGTTCCAACACACCCCTGATGCATCCGCAGGTCAGCTTCCAGTTGTATTCCCAGTCAAAATCCATGCTGCCCGGGTATCTGGGATCTTCCCTGTGATCCCATTCCTGCTGTACACATGAGGTCTGGTTGCCCGCTAAGTCAAACAGGACGGCCCGGACGCTCCCCGTTCCGGCATCGACTGTAAGAAAATAATTCTTTGACATATGTAAACTCCTCCTTTACATTATCTTTTTCAGCTTAAATCAATCAGCTGCATGGCTGTTTCTTCATCTGTAATCAGTACATCCAGATATCCGCCCTTTAATGCTGCGCGGATGGCCTCCACCTTCTGAGGGCCGCCCGAAATCCCAATGACATTATTCAGACTTTTTAATGTCTCCAGAGGCGTGCTGAAAAGACGCTCTTCCACATCACTGTGAATCGGCTTTCCGTCTTTATCAATAAAGTGGGTCAGAATGTCGCCCACTGCCCCCTGCATGGAGAGATATAGGAAATCATTCTGATTTAAAATTCCGTTGGAAATGATAGTGGCATCATTGTTCATGGCTCCGATGCCGATCACTGTCATGGTTGCCAGGCGGACCATTCTTGCAATCTCTTCAATGGGAGGCTCGTTACGCATGGCTTTGCACATCTCCTTGGAAGAGACGAGAAGCGGCGCCGGATAGAGATAGAGCTTGGCATTGAAAATGTTGGAACGGATATTGGGCAGATAATAGCTGACTCCTCCTGTGAGGGACACCACGGAAATGGGCGACTCCGCAATGGTGGCCAAGTGGTTTAATACCCTGCTGGGGGTGTCTCCGTAGCCCATATTGATAAACATGTTTTCTGTCAGACGGTCCCCTATATACATAGCGGCTGCCTGAGCAATGGTTTCATTCAGATTGGAACCGCTTGGCGGAGTGGGAACCACAAAGATGTCCTTTAAATTCCATTGGGTGATCAGCTTCTGCTCGATCATCAGCTGCTGGCTCCGTTCCGGTGAAATTTTAAATTGAATCACACCTGTCTGTTTCGCCTTTTCCAATAGTTTGATGACTTTCATGCGGGATATGCCCAGTTTTTCTGAAATTTTCTGCTGAGTCATGTTTTCTATATAATAGTACCAAGCTGTTTTGACAATCAAGGAATCTTCGTAATCCATATCTGCCGTACGCACCTCCGATTTTTGTGTCGGTAGAAACAAATGTTTGACAATCAATAAAATGTTTCACCCTGTGATTAGTATATCAGAGCCAAATATGAATGTCAATATGAAATAGTATAGGAAATGTACATAAAATAGGAACAATAATCCACAAAAACATAATAATTGGCCAATATAAGAATGGATGGAGGTAAAAAATAAAGAAAAATATGCTTAAATAGAAGGGGCAAAACAGTGGGGGCAAGGGTTAAAATGCTTAAAACCCCTTGACAAACTTATATGGTTCCCGTATACTACAAGTGTTACAAATGTTTTGACTATAAACAAAAATATCAATAACAGGTGCGCTAAGGAGGATAAACATGAGTCAAGCAGAGACATGTGATTCTAAGGAAGTGCTGCTTTCTGTCCGTGGCGTCTTTAAGACATTTGGTTTGAATGCAGTATTAAAAGGAATTGATCTGGATGTCGGCAAGGGCGAGGTGCTGGCTTTGATAGGAGGAAACGGTGCCGGAAAGAGCACCCTGATGAAGATCATCATGGGTATTTATCAGCCGGATGGGGGAGAACTGGTCATCGCAGATGAAAAGATCCATTCATTCAAGCCTTCGGTGATATTGGCCAAGGGCGTTTATATGGTACCTCAGGAACCTATGCTTTTTCCTAACATGACAGTGGAAGAGAACGTCCTCATTGGATTTAAGGAAAAGACAGGGACCTTGAGAAAGCGGCTGCTACAGATTATGGATGATATCGGATGGCACCTGGACCTGAACAGAAAGGCCATGAGTCTTTCCATAGCAGAACAGCAGCTGGTGGAGCTGCTGCGCGGACTTTTGAGGAATGCCAGGGTGCTGATCCTGGATGAACCTACCAGCGCGCTTACATTTGACGAAGTTGAGAGCCTCTTCAAGATCGTGGAAGATCTGAAGCAGAAGGGCATCGGAATTGTTTACATAACACACCGTCTGGCAGAAGTGTTTCAGATCGCCACCCATGTGGCAATTATGAGGGACGGAATTATCACATTAAAAGGGCGCGTATCGGACTTCACCAGGGAAATGCTGGTAAAGGGACTCCTTCCTCCCAATATGGATGTGGCGGATCTCAAAGATGGGAAAGGGGAGGAGAAAACCCTTAATTATGAGGGACTGAAGCCGGTGTTTGAGCTTCAGGGCTACACCGGCTATGGTTTTGAGGATGTAAACCTTAAGGTGTACCCGGGTGAGGTGCTGGGAGTGGCCGGGGTTGTTGGCGCCGGACGTACGGAGCTTGCCACAACCATATTTGGAAGAGACAAGGTTTTAAGAGGAAAGGCGATTCTGGATGGCAGGGATATAACAGGATGCTCCACCGCACAAGTTCTGGAGGCAGGAATCAACTATGTGCCTGAGGACCGAAGACTCAACGGACTATTCGCCATCAGCGATGTGGCTGCCAACACCACATCTTCCTTATTAAGAGATAAGAAGATGGGAGGATTCTTTCTGAACAAAAAAGCCGAGAAGGAAGTGGCCGGCCGATATATTGACGACTTCCGCATCAAGGTTACGGGGCAGGATCAGACAGCAGGAAGCCTTTCGGGAGGAAACCAGCAGAAGATCATTATCGGCCGTTCCCTTTCAACCAATCCCAAGCTGGTGATCCTGGATGAACCCACCCGTGGTATTGACGCGGCGGCGCGAGGAGATGTGTATTCCATTATTCATGAACTGAAGGCCCGGGGTGTGGCGATTATGCTTATCTCCTCCGATATGGAAGAAATCGTGGAGCTTTCGGACCGGGCGGTGGTCGTATTTTCCGGGCGGATCAAGGGCGAACTGACCAGGGCGGAAATCAGCCAGGCCAGCCTGATGGCGGCATCCTTTGGCGTGACAGAAGAATGAAAGCAGGTGGAGAGACATGAATCAATTGAAGAAAATAATGAAAACCCATGAAATGAGCAGTTTTTTATTTCTGGCAGCATTGATATTCATTGTAGGCTGTGTAAATCCAAGCTTCTGGCAGCCCACATCGATCCTGAACTGCTTTAATGACAGTGTGGTGTTTACTTTGCTGGCGGTGGGAAGCGCCTTTGTCATCCTGACAGGTGAGATCGATGTTTCGGTGGGCGCGACTCTGGGCATGTCGGCGGCAGTGGGAGCAACGCTGCTGAGGGACGGCTCCAACTGGGCCGTGGCCATTCTGGCAGCGCTGGCTATCGGAGCAATCATTGGATTTGTCAACGGGTTCGGAGTGTCGGTGCTTCAGATTCCATCCCTTATATTTACCCTTGGCGTCAATGGTGTTGTCCGCGGCCTGATTTACGTATTTACAAAAGGAGCATGGGTGGAAAACCTTCCCGCCGAATATACAAGGATGTCCAATACCCTGATCGCGGGACAGCTCACCACCTTTTATGCGGTGGCAATCCTGGTAGTGATCGCGGGGCATATGATTCTGACGCAGACTAAAAAGGGCAAGTATTTTATCGCGGTAGGGGATAACGCGGCAGGAGCAACCCTTGTTGGTATCCCTGCATCCCAGACGAAAATCACAGCATACATAGTAAGCGGAGTTTTTGCGGCAGCGGCCGGCATGATCTACACATCGCGTATCGGCTTCATTACGCCCACCGCGGGCAACAGCTACGAGATGAAAGCCATTGCGGCATGTGTTCTTGGAGGGATCAGCCTGACAGGAGGCCAGGGCAGCCTGATCGGCGCGTCCATCGGCGCAATCATTATGTCTTCTATCAGCAGGATCCTTGTATTCCTGGGGTTTTCTTCTGACTATGACAATACCATTACCGGAATTCTTCTCATTACGATCGTGGTGATCAATACAGTGACACAGAACAGGGCCATCCTGAAGAACCGGCACCAGATTCTGTCTGCGAGGACAGCGATGGGCGCTGATAAAAAAGGAGGAGTTCAGTCATGAAAAAGGCGTTAAAAAGCTGGGAGACCGTCCTGATCTGTATTCTGGCCCTGGAGTTCATAATATTCGCAACAGCCAACAGTAAATTTCTGATGCCCCGTGTACTGTTCGGAAGCATCAATGATATGATATCCATCTGTATCATTTCCTTATTTGTTACCTTTGTCATGATTACTGGAGGAATTGATATTCAGGCTGGTTCCATTGTAGGACTGACCTCCATTGTTCTCGGTGTATCCTGGCAGGACTGGGGACTTAATATCTGGGTTGCGGCAGGGCTGGGAATCATAGTTGCAGCGCTGTGCGGTGCTCTGTCCGGATATTTTGTGGCTTACTGCGGCGTACAGCCCATGGTGGTCACACTGGGCGGAAGCTTCCTGTTTTCTGGTCTTGCGCTGCTGGTATCCAATTTGTCGGCCACTGAAAGCTATAAGGGGATCAACGGGTTTCCCGACAGCTTTATCAGGATTACCAAGTTTAAGTTGTTTGGGGTCATACCCAACCAGGTGCTGATTTTTCTGGTGCTGGCAGTTATTGCCTACATCCTTTTGCATAAGACGAAATACGGACGACAGATTTTCTTAATTGGCGTAAACCAAAATGCGGCGGAGTATTCCGGCATCAACAGCAGGCTGGTGATCATGAGCACCTATGTGTTGTCGGCCATGAGCGCGGCGGTGGCAGGTATTGTCCTCACCTCCTATCTGGGCACTGCCAAAAGTGATATCGGAGCAACCCTGACCATGCCTATCATTACAGCCGTGGTGCTGGGAGGAACCTTGAGCACCGGGGGCAAGGGAAGTGTTCTGGGAACTGCATTGGCAGCGGTTGTGATCGGAGTATTAAGATTCGGGCTCCCTCTCTGCTTCAAGGTAAGCCAGCAGTACCTGGATATTCCCGTTGGACTGATTCTTCTGGTGGTGGTGGTTGGCCGCTCTCTGGTCAATAACCAGAAGGTGATCGCCATGTTCCGCAGGAAGAAATTGTAACAGCGCGGACAGCGCATCTTCTTTGATACGAAGAGAAGTATTATGGGAACGGAATTTCCCTGAAAATACGATAACAATCACAATTATAAATAATTTAAGGAGGAACAATGTTATGAAGAAAAAATGGTTATCAGTGGTTCTTGCAGGAGCAATGACAGTTTCACTGGCAGGCTGCGGCGGCGGTACTGCTGCCACGGCAGCGGCGCCCGCAACAGAGGCAAAGACAGAAGCGGCAGGGAGCAAGACGGAGGAGGCTCAAGCGGAAGACGGCAAGACAGAGGCGGCAGCTCCCGAAGCAGGCGCAGATGTTGCAGGCAAGACGGTTGCCTTTGTTCCAAAACTGACAGGAAACGCATTCTTTGAGTCCGCCAACAACGGTGCACAGGAGTATTCCAAGGGTTGGGGCTTTACCGTTGACTACCAGGGCAGCGCCAATGCGGCGGTTGCAGACCAGGTTAACGTGATCAACAACGCAGTTGCCAGCGGCGTGGATGCGATCTGTATTTCATCCGTTGACGCAACCGGACTGGACTCCGCGCTGGCAGAGGCAAAAGAGGCCGGCGTTACCGTTGTTACATGGGATTCGGATGTTTCCGATACAGCACGTACCCTTATGGTCAGCCAGGGAACACCGGATCTGTTAGGTAAAATGCTGGTTGATATGGGTGCTGATTCCCTGACCAACCGCGGCAAAGATACTAAAAATGATACCATCAAATATTGCTGGCATTATTCACAGGCAACGGTTGCCGATCAGAATTCCTGGCAGGTAGCAGGCGAGGCCTATATCAAAGAAAACTTCCCGAACTGGGAAAATGTAGCTCCTGACAATTATTATTCAGAGCAGGATGCAGAGAAGGCGGTTTCCATCGGCGCATCCATTCTGGAAGCACACTCTGACATTGACCTGATCATCTGCAATGACTCCACCGCCCTTCCGGGACAGTGCAAGGCAGCTCAGAACAAGGGACTGACCAAGGAAGATGTTACAATAACAGGCTTTGCATCACCTATGTCCATTAAGGATTACTGTGCAGCCGGCGTGATCGAGCAGTGGGGACTGTGGGACTGCGGCGTACAGGGCGCAATGGGCTGCTACCTTGCAGCTTACCTTGCAGCAGGCAATGAAGTACATGTAGGCGACAAGATTAATATTCCTGACATCGGTGAGGTAGAAGTTATGCCAAATGACAGCCTGGTTGAGGGCGCATCTACCGCAGAGGTAAATAACGGTGTTGTATTGCTGCCGGAACGCACTGTATTTAACGCAGATAATATGAATGATTATAACTTCTAAGTTAAAAATGAATCAAAATTGTATGAACTTATAGGAGAAGAATTGGAAGGAGATTTCTGGTTATGGCTGATTTGGAAGGTGTAAAGGTTGCAAAGGATTACCACGTGGATGTACCCTTTGCAAATAACGATGGCTTCTATGTTAAGGGAGCAAACAACCTGGATTGGGGAATGAAAAAACATTTGTCCAATATTTTTAATCCCAAAAGCGGGAACACGGTTATGTTTGCCTTTGACCATGGATACTTTATGGGGTCAACTGCCGGACTGGAGCGTCTGGATCTGGTGATTCCTAAGCTGATTCCCTATGTGGATGTACTTATGGGGACCAGAGGCGCTCTGCGCTCATGCGTGACACCGGCGTGCGGCAAGGGCATTGCCCTTCGTTCCACCTCCGGCTCCTCTATGCTGAACGATGACCTGTCCCATGAAATTTTGGCGGTTGATATTGAGGACGCGATCCGTATGAATGCAGACTGTATGGCGATCCAGACCTTCATCGGCGCCGATGGACAGCTGTCCAGTATTGAGAACCTCTCAAAGGCGATCAATCTGGGAATGAGATACAGTATCCCTACCATGGGCGTTGTGGCCGTGGGTAAACAGATGGAGCGCACGGACCGCTTCTTCAAGCTGGCGACCAGGATTGTTGCTGAAATGGGAGCCAACATCATTAAAACCTATTACTGTGAAAACTTTGAAGAAGTTGTAGCGGCATGCCCTGTTCCCATCGTAGTGGCAGGAGGCAAGAAGCTTCCGGAGAAGGAGGCCCTGACCCTGGCTTACAATGCAATCAGCGGCGGAGCACACGGCGTGGACATGGGAAGAAACATTTTCCAGAGCGCCCACTCCCTGGAGATGGCGGCAGCAATCGGAAAGATTGTGCATGAAGGATTTACGGATAAAGAAGCATACGAATTTTTTGAGGATGCAATCCACTAGAAGTGTATTTGGAACGTACTTTCTGGCAGATGTGCGGAAGAATTGATTCAGAAAGAACTGATTCAGAAAGGCAGGCTGTGTTTTTTGCCTGCCTTTAATTTATAATTGAATGCTTTACTTAACAGCCTAATTTCTTTAATTCATTTGTAAATGCAGATAATTGCAGTGGTCTAAGCGTTAAAATCGTATTTTGCGGAGTTTCCATACCAGGCTGCAACTCCGCAAAATTCTTACGGCCGGTATAACAGAAATGTTCAATGTCTTCTAATATGGATTGCCTTAGGAATCCTGTTAACAGATGGGCTGCTCAGGTATTTGAGATAAAAAATCACTGAATATTTTGTGATGCAGTTTCTCATCAAGGGACAGCCTTGCAAGCATTTTGGAAACATGGGGATCGTTGATTTCTTTTGCCTGGGCTGCGTATGCCTGGGCTGCGAACTGCTCTGATTCAGCATTTTTTGACAGCAAAGTCCGAAGGTCACAGTCATAGTCCACCATGTTGCCGCACCAGTACGAGTCAGGTTCCAGAGAACGGCATTCCGGCCGGCCGCCGAGAAGAGCGATGAGCTGCCCGATGATCGTAAAATGATGCTGTTCCACCACGGCAATGCGCTGGATCACGCGCCGGATGGTCCTGTAGTCATTGCTCAGGGTCCAGGACTGGTACAGATACTGGTGTACGGTCGTCATTTCGCTGGCGGCAGAGGCAAGGTCCGGCGTGAGGATCTCTGCATATTGTAAGTTCTTTTTTGCAACGGCAACCGGGGGATACCAATTGGAATGTATAACTGGAAAAGAATCCGGATTTGCGAGGATACTGTATTGGATACGATTCATGGAACATCCTCCTGAAAAGGGCAGGTTAGGTGATTTAATAAACTTTATGAGAAAGGATGATAGGATAGAACTGTTTTTATAGAGGTTCTCACCCAAGGGAGAAGCCTTCCCCATCAAGATATAGTCGTAATATCGACTATAAAAATACTCCAAACACATGGTTACATATTTTGACAATTTCGCTATAATTATGCTATATACAGTAACTTGTTTTAAAATATTAAAAAAAGGGGCGGGAGAATATGAGGAATATAAGAAACAAAATCATTGCAATGGGCCTGGGGATCATGGTGGCCGGAACATCGGTAAGTTACATCAATACATACTCGGTCATCACCGCAGAAGCGCACTCGGGAAGGACTGATTCCAACGGAGGCCATAAGGATAATAAAAATAAGAGCGGCTTAGGCTCCTATCATTACCATTGCGGAGGACATCCCGCACATTTACATACGGGCGGCGTATGCCCTTACGCCTCTGATTCCGCCGCTGCATCGGGCGCTAAGTCGGCTTCCTCATCGGACAAGGAGCTTGTGAAAAAGGTGCAGCAGGCCCTCAATGACAAAGGGTATGACTGTGGAGAAGCTGACGGCATAGCGGGCACAAAGACAAAGGAGGCCGTCCAATCCTTTCAGGAGGACAATGGACTCACCGTTGACGGAGTGATCGGTGATCAGGTAAAAGAAGCATTGGGGATTGAGTGATAAAAGAAGGTAATCCGGCGTAATTCCTTCTGAAAATCATAAAAAAACGAAAAAAATATACAATGTGCACAAAAATAAAGTGATTTATTGATAAAAAGGCAAATGGACTAAAAAACTTTTAGGATATATAATTATTTTTGTATTAAAAAATAATGCTATTCACTATGTATATCCTGAGAATTGGCTCAGAGTTTCTACCAACTACCGTAAAGAGTTGACTACATGGCTTTTGTAGTTGACTCTTTTTTTGGTAATCAGGTATTTATTGGTGGAGGGGAGTGGAAACGAAAAGCCAATGAGATTCCGGCTACAAGGCAGGGATAGCGGCGTTGGACTGTTGATACGCTCAGAAGGTTGATACGTTCAGACAGAAAAAATGATATGGAGGACATAGTAGTGAAACAAAAGGCAGACTTTGCAGACAGGTTTTTCGGAATATCTCAAAGCCGTTCAAGCATTAAAACGGAGGTTCTTGCAGGAATCACAACGTTCATAACCATTGCCTACATTCTGATTTTGAATCCGCAGATCTTATCTGACCCGTACGTGATCATGGGGGATCCGGTCATGGCGGAGAAAATTGCAAATGGTGTATTTATCGGAACATGTATCGGGGCGTTTATCGGAACCGTGCTCTGCGCACTGTACGCAAAAGTTCCCTTTGCCCAGGCCCCGGGCATGGGACTGAATGCATTCTTTGCATATACGGTTGTGTTGGGAATGGGATATACATATGGGCAGGCCCTTGTTATTGTATTTCTTTCAGGTATTTTCTTTATTGTGATCACAGCGATCGGCCTGAGGGAGGCGATCATCAGATCCATTCCCGATGCGGTCAAGATGGCGATCACACCTGGGATCGGATTGTTTATCACCATTATCGGACTGAAGAATGCGGGTATTATTATTTCAAACCCGGCCACCCTTGTCAGCCTGGTGGATTTTTCACAGTGGAAGCTGGAGGGAGCGGATATGATGCTCATCAACGGCGCCCTGACTGCCCTGATCGGACTGATCATAATGGGGATCCTGCATGCGAGAAAGGTGAAAGGCTCCATTCTTTTAGGAATTGTAGCCGCCACGCTGATTGGAATACCTCTTGGTATCACCCACCTCTCAAACCTGGATATGAACATCGGGGTGAAATTCAGGGATTTTGCAGAGGTTTCCTTTATGAGAATGGACTTCGCGGGCTTATTTGCAGGAACCAATTTTATGGAAACCGTATTTACAGTGACCATGCTGGTTATCAGTTTTTCCCTGGTGAATATGTTTGATTCCATCGGAACTTTGCTGGGAGCCGCCCGGCAGTCCGGAATGATCGATGAAAACGGTGAAGTCATCAGGATGAAACAGGCCCTGATGTCAGATGCTGTCTCCACCCTGGCAGGCGCTATGGTTGGAACCTCTACCGTGACGACCGTGGTGGAGTCCAGTGCGGGAATTGCAGTGGGAGGAAGAACCGGGCTCACAAGCCTTGTGACAGCGTTTATGTTCCTGGGATCCATCCTTTTTGTTCCCATTGTCAGCATTGTCCCGGCAGCGGCAACCGCGCCCGCCCTGATCTTTGTCGGCATTCTGATGCTGGGTAATATCAGGGAAGTGGACTTCAGTGAGATGAGCAATGCCCTTCCGGCATTCTGCACTATCGTATTCATGCCATTTACCTACTCCATTGCAAACGGTGTGGCATTCGGCCTGATCACTTACTGCCTGATGAAGCTTATGACCGGCAGGAAACAGGATGTAAAAGCCCTGACGCTGGTGATATCTGTGGTATTTGTGGTCAGATACGCATTTATGACATTGGGCTAATCAATTGTTATCGGGAACTGGCATAGCTGCGGTTATGCCAGTTTTTCTTGTTTTCTTGTACTCTTCCAATGAATGGACTATAATGGGATGATCGGAAGTGCATGCATGTTAAGGACGGTGAAAAGAATGAGGCGTATTTTTTTTGTTGAAGATGATTTGAGTTTAATAAGCGGTTTGTCCTTTGCCATCAGAAAACAGGGGTATGAGATTGATGTTGCCCGGACAAAATTAGAAGCAGAAACGCTGTGGATGAATGGAACGTATGATCTGGTTATTCTGGATGTATCCCTGCCTGATGGCTCCGGCTATGATCTATGCAGGAAGATCCGCCAGACCTCCAAAGTACCGGTCATTTTCCTGACAGCGGCGGACGAAGAGACAGATATCATCATGGGGCTTGATATAGGCGGTGATGACTACATTACAAAGCCTTTTAAGCTGACGGTGTTCCTTTCGCGGGTCAATGCGCTTCTTCGCAGAAGTGATAATTTCAACCAGGCCGATACGGAACTAAGCTCCAATGGCATCAAGATACAGCTGCTAAAGCGGGAGGTCTATAAAAGCGGAGTGATGATCGATCTGACGGCCGGCGAGTACAAACTGCTGTGCCTGTTTATGGAAAATCCGAATATCGTCCTTTTGCCGGAGCAGATCTTGGGCAGACTTTGGGACTGTGATGAAAACTATATAGACAGCAGTGCGCTGACGGTCTATATCCGCAGGTTACGCACAAAAATTGAGGATGACCCAGGCAATCCGCAAAAGATCGTGACGGTCCGCCGTGTGGGCTATAAATGGAATGCTGAGGATTGAGGAGAGCCATGAAAATATTCACAGATCGAAAAATCAAGCATCTTTTTTGTATGGTGTTTCTGTCCGCCGCGGGATCCGTTCTGCTTTCCGCTGTCCTGATCGGTCTGAAGGTGGAATATGCGGAGCTGTATGTACTGGGATTGTCTGTCTGCATGGAAAGCTTTGTTCTTGCGGCCATGTACCTGTATTTTAGGAACCGGCATAAGATCATGGAAAAAGCGATCGCGCAGATCAAAGAATATATTGGGGGAGATAAGGATGCCCGGATCCACTGTGATGACGAGGGCGAGCTGTACCGATTGTTTCATGAAGTCAATTCTCTGGTGTCCATCCTGAACGCCCATGCCGAGAATGAGGAACGTGGAAAAAGGTTTATGAAAGATACCATATCCGACATATCCCACCAACTCAAGACACCTCTGACCGCCCTGAATATCTATAACGGGATCATGCGGGAAGATGCAGAGGATGCGCCGGCCATCAGGGAGTTTGCCGCCCTTTCGGAACAGGAGCTTGACCGGATAGAGACACTTGTGCAGAATCTTTTGAAGATCACAAAGCTGGACGCTGGGACGATCACTTTGGAAAAGACAGTTGAAAATGTGTCCGACATGATGGCAAGTATTGAACGGCATTTTGCTTTTCAGGCCGGGCAGGAAGGAAAAACACTGTCTTTTTTTGGAGATGATATGGTTGTACTGCTGTGCGACCGTAACTGGCTCACAGAGGCGGTCGGTAATATTGTGAAAAATGCCCTGGACCACACCAAGGCAGGAAATTCTGTTTCTGTTGAGTGGAGAAGCTTTGCGTCAATGGTCCAGATTGTTGTGAAAGACAATGGCAGCGGCATCCACCCGGAGGACATACATTATATCTTCAAACGGTTTTACCGCAGCCGTTTTTCAAAAGACACGCAGGGGGTGGGACTTGGGCTTCCCCTTGCAAAGGCAATTGTGGAAGCGCACAGGGGAACCATCGAGGTGGACAGTGTGTTGGGCGCCGGCACGGTTTTTACCATCAATTTTTTGATTCCTACAAAATTGTAGGCTGTGTGTCATCCGGCAGTAATGTTGATGTGGTACTCTTTCCTGATCAAGGAAGAAAGAGGTGTTAGACTTTATGGATCTGTTAGAAGTACAGAATGTTTCAAAAACCTATGGAAGGGGGGAAGCTGCTGTACATGCATTGAAGCAAGCGGCTTTCTCTGTCCCAAAGGGTGAATTCGTTGCCATTGTCGGAGAGTCCGGTTCAGGGAAAAGCACGCTGCTGAACATGATAGGCGCGCTTGATACGCCTACTTCAGGCAAGGTGTTGATTGATGGCAGGGACATTTTCTCCATGAAAGACAGCAGCTTGACTGTTTTCCGCCGCAGGAATATAGGCTTCATCTTTCAAAACTTTAATCTGATCCCGGAATTGACCGTGGAGCAGAATATCATCTTTCCTGTCCTGCTTGATTATGAGAAACCCAACAAGAAGTATTTGGAAGAACTGCTTGCTGTATTGAATTTAAAAGAGCGCCGCCATCATTTGCCCAGCCAGCTATCCGGCGGCCAGCAGCAGCGCGTTGCGATCGGGCGGGCTTTGATCACACGGCCGGCGCTCATCCTCGCTGATGAGCCTACCGGCAATCTTGACTCCCAAAACACCAGCGAGGTGATCACTCTGCTCAAGGAAGCCTCAAGAAAATATGAGCAGACCATAGTTATGATCACTCACAGCAGGAGCATTGCACAGACAGCGGACCGGATCCTGCAGGTGTCCGATGGGGTGGTGTCCGACTTGGGGAGGTGCCGCGAATGAAAAGTTACCTTAGCCTGATCCCGATATCAGCCAAAGTACACAGGCGGCAGAACCGTATGACCCTGCTGTGTATTATTTTTTCCGTGTTTATGGTAACGGCTGTGTTCAGTATGGCCGAGATGGGGGCCAGGATGGAGCAGGAAAGACTGCTGGAAAAACATGGTAGTCTGCCGGTTCAAAATTTGTTTAACAGCGCAATGGGACAATCCCTTTTGTTGATTGCCGCGGTTTTATTTCTGCTGGTATTGATCGCCGGAGCTTTAATGATCTCCAGCAGTATGAACAGCAGCGTGGCCCAAAGAACACAGTTTTTTGGTATGATGCGCTGCATCGGAATGAGTAAACAGCAGATTTATCGTTTTATCAGGCTGGAGGCTCTCAATTGGTGTAAAACCGCGGTCCCCATTGGTCTTTTACTTGGAACGTTTGCCTCATGGGTCCTGTGTGCCGTCCTGCGTTTTATTGTGGGTGAGGAATTTTCTCATATACCCTTGTTTCGGTTCAGCATTGTTGGTTTGATCAGCGGTATTGTGGTGGGCGTTGTCACCGTATTGCTTGCTGCAGGATCACCGGCAAAAAGAGCGGCAAACGTATCGCCTGTGACGGCAGCTTCCGGTCATTGGGAAAATGCGCGGACAGGAGCGCAGGCGGTACGCTGTGCGGTTGATTTCCGTTTTCTTAAAATCGAAACAGCCCTGGGCATTCATCATGGGGTATCGGCAAAGAAAAACCTGTTTCTGATGACGGGGTCCTTTGCCCTTACCATTATCCTTTTTCTCAGTTTTTCCGTATTGATCAACTTTGTAAACTACGTGATGCCGCAATCGGCCAGCACCTCTGACGTGGATATTTCAAGCAGTGACGGTTCCAACTCAATCCCAGGCGGACTGGTCCGCACCATCAGCGGTATGAAGGGGGTAAAATATGTCTATGGCCGTCAAAGCTGCCTTGGGGTCCCGGCAGAAGTAATGGGCGATACCACGGTTTACGGTGCGGTTGATATCATTTCCTTTGATGATTTCGATTTAGACTGCCTTAAAAAGGACCGTGCGTTAACACGGGGCAGCTGCCTTTCAAAGGTTTATGGAAACAGCGGTCATGTCCTGGCAGCCTGGGATCAGAACAGTCCCTTGAGGATCGGAGACAGGATTCTGGTGGCTGGCAGTGAACTGGAAATCGCCGGTCTGCTTAAATATGACCCCTTCAGCAGTGACGGCCTTACTAACGGCAAGATTACACTGATCACCTCCAGGGATACGTTTACCCGCCTGACGGATGTGGAGGATTACTCCCTGATTATGATCCAGACAACAGGTGATGCCACCGATGAGGACATCAAGGCGCTGGGGCGGGCGGCAGGCGGTGGGTATGTATTTAACGATAAGCGCGATGAACGCACCACCGGCACATATTTTGCTTTTGTATCCTGCGTATATGGATTTTTGGGAATCATCACCCTGGTTACCCTGTTGAATATTGTAAACAGCATTTCCATGAGCGTATGCGCAAGGATCAAGCAATACGGCGCCATGCGGGCAGTGGGGATGGACCGGCGCCAGATCACCCGGATGATCGCTGCTGAAGCTTTTACCTATGCTTTCTGGGGCTGCGCCGCCGGCTGTGCGGTGGGAGTGCCCTGCAGTAAGCTGCTGTTCGATCAACTTATTGCCAGCCATTTCAGCTATGCTGTTTGGCGGTTCCCCGTTGTCAATTTGGCGGTCATACTTGTGTTTGTACTCTTGGCAGCGGCCATAGCAGCTTATGCTCCGGCGAAAAGAATAGGAGATCTGTCCGTAACCGAAACCATCAATGAACTGTAAAAAAGCTTCTCTTGGATTAAAAACAGTAAACTTTTCAGGCTATGGTACGATAATAGATAAGAGTACTCATAAAGAACAGGAGGATTAAGATGAGAGTTAACCTTGCGATGCAGCAGCCTGGACATTCTGTTATCAATACCGCCCGGATCAATGCCTCTGTTGCCAGGAATCATCCGGATGGCGGTAGAGCTAAGGCGGGGCATATGAAAAAGGACCGGGTGAACCTTTCGCCCCAGGGCAAGCTGATGAGTATGATCGAGAATCTGAGGAAGCAAAAGGAGGCGGTCATAAAGAACAGGAATGACCTTGTGGAATCCACGCTTAAAAACGGAGGAAAGGTGGAGGACATTAAAGAGCAGCTGAAATATTATGGAAAGCAGCTGGAGCAGATCGACCATCAGATTTCCGATGCATATGCAAGCCAGGCAAAGCAGGCCGTGGAACAGGACGATCAAAAGAAGCCGGGGAGAGATGATGGACACAAAACCCGGCAGCAGCGGGACGCGGAGCATATGAGCAGGCTTGCGGGGGCATCGGCGGACTTAAAACATGCTGAAAAGATCGCAGCGGCACAGGACAAGGCAGAAGGGGATGCACGGGTGCAGGAAGCTGAGATACACATGGGCGGGATACACATTGACAAGCTGGAAAGCAAGGGAATGGGAACCGGTGCAAATGTTGGCGATATGATTGAAAATGAGAACCGTTCACTGGAGGCAAAGCGGAAACAGGCCGGCCGTCTGTGGGACAGTGCCATGGATCTTCAGGAAAGCCAGGGGGATAAGCTGAAGGAAGCCAGAGAACAGATAGACGAGAAACCCTAAAAAAGAGGGGAGCCGCCAGTAATGATCCCGGCGGCATGAGTATGAAAGGTATATATAAAAAGGTTTGTGCCTTGTACATGTTCTATACTACTGGAAAAGTATGACAAAAGTTTGTCCGTGGAATAAAAGATACATAAAAACAATTAAGACTTTCTTACAGATTCCTGGGTTATAATTAGTTGATAGTTCCGTATTTTTGATATAAGATATTAGTTAAATGATGTGTACTCTC
This sequence comes from Clostridium sp. FS41, assembly GCF_000954015.1. Lineage (NCBI taxonomy): Bacteria > Bacillati > Bacillota > Clostridia > Eubacteriales > Clostridiaceae > Clostridium > Clostridium sp. FS41. The sequence goes on along the minus strand of NZ_JYHN01000067.1, from coordinate 140,605 downwards.
GGAGACTCCGAGAGTACATTGAACTTATGGGGAGGGAACAGATACCATGGTACAGCCCAATGGAATACAGAGAATTTCAAAGACAGACACATATCTGAATGTGGCTGAGACATTTGCCTACAGGAGCACCTGTATTAAACGAAAATACGGAGCCGTGATTGTTAAGGATGATGTGGTAGTCTCCACGGGCTACAACGGTTCGCCCCGAGGGTATGACAACTGCTGTGACACGGGGAAATGTCCCAGGATCGAACTGGGAATGCACCAGGGAGAGGGATATGGGATCTGCCGTGCGGTCCATGCGGAGCAGAATGCGCTGTTAAACTGCTCAAGGGAACAGACCATGGGTGCTGACCTTTATCTGGCAGGGGTCAATCCCATGGACAATTCCGTGCACAGGGCCAAACCATGTCCTTTATGTGCAAGGATGATCATTCAGGCGGGGATCCGCAATGTGATCATGAGGATGGGAGCCCGGGCGGATGAGTATGTTGTGGTGCCCGCAGGTGAACTGACCTGGCATTGTTGAATCCAGGCCGGGGACTCAGGCCGGGGACTCAGGCCGGGGATTCAGGCCGGGGATCCGGCCCGGAATTTTTTGCATTGACGGTGGGGCGGGCAAAAGATATACTGGACTGTGACTAAAATGAAAGCGATGGAATGAATATGTCAGAGAGAAAATTTGTGATCGTTGACGGCTCCTCCCTGTTGTCAACCTGTTATTATGCTGTTTTGCCAAGGGAAATCATGTTTGCAAAGACCGAGGAGGAGAGGCAGAAACACTACGATAAAATACTCCATTCAGAGAACGGTACGTATACCAATGGGATTTTCGGCGTGCTGAAGGCCACAGCCTCCCTGCTAAAAAAACAGGCGCCGGACCACATTGCCTTTGTGTTTGATAAAACAAGGGATACATTTCGCAGGAAGCTGTACCCGGACTATAAGGGGACCAGGTCCGCTACGCCGGAACCGCTGAAACAGCAGTTTGTACTCCTTGAACAAATCCTGGAGGATGCAGGGTTTCGGGTCTTATATGACAGTCAGTTTGAGGCGGATGATTATGCAGGCAGTCTGGTGATGAAATTCAGGGATCAGATCCCCATGGTGGTGATGACAAAAGACCACGATTACCTTCAGCTTGTCAGTGACGAGCACAATGTAAGAGCCTGGATGGTCCAGTCCAAACAGGAAAAAGCAGATGAATTGTACAATAAATATTATGCTCCCTACGGCCTGGATAAAAGGAGCGTCAACCTGCCGGAAAAAACCTTTGAGTTCACAGCAGAGCACGTATTTGCGGAGGAAGGGGTATGGCCCTGCCAGATAACCGACTTAAAGGGGATCCAGGGGGACACCTCAGATAATATCCCGGGAGTCAAGGGGGTGGCAAGCGCTGCGCCGATCCTTTTGAACGAATACAAAAGTGTGGAGGATCTCTATGAGGCCATTCATGATGTAAAGGAGGATAAGACAGTTTTAAAAGAACTGCAGGACTTCTGGAAAAATGGTCTTGGGATCAGCCGTTCCCCGTACAAGGCCCTGACAAAGACCGAAGAGGGCGAGGTGTGCGGGGAAGCGGCTGCCATGCTCTCCAAACAGCTGGCCACGATTAAGACTGATATCCAGATCGGCCTCTCCCTGGACGACTTCTCTGTTTCATATTATGATGAGTCAAAGATGAGGGAATGGTGCAGCCGTCTGGATATCAAGGAAGAATCTGTTTTTGGAAAGTGACATCAGGTTGATGTCAGGTGATCAGCCCTTCACCACTGAGCTGTATTCAGGATGCTTTTCAAACCACTTCACGGCATAGGAGCAAGTCAGAACCGCTTTTTTATCTGTTTCCCGAAGCTGTTTTGCAGCTGCTTCCATCAGTTTGCCGGCAACCCCCTGTCCTCTCAGAGAGTCATCCACAAAGGTGTGGTCGATATTGACCGTATCCGTATCCACGTCCGGGAATGATACCTCGGCAAGAATGGCGCCATTGTCTCCTGGCAGCATGATCCTATTCTTCTCATAAATAAAGTCCATGTGAAACCTCCTGTGTTTTTATATGATGGTAATGAGAGATACATTATAGCATGCGGCCGTATCCTCATCAAGCCCTATCGGCAATGTCAGCCTACAGTAATATCCCAGTAATGTCTCCGCTCATCAATGTCCGGGATCAGTAAGTTCCGGGATGGGGCGTTGCCAGGACGGCAGCCTCCGGAAGGCCGCAGCCTGTGAGAAAATTGCGGACAAATTCCAGCATATGGCAGTAGCATTGGGAAAGCTGATCCGCAAACCGTTCCTTTTCACCAAAAGCCAGACAGCGGAATGCCTTCATGCTTTTCTGGTATAATGCGTCTGCTGCGTTCAGCCCCTCGCTGTAAAAGGAATAGTAATAACCCCAGTGGAGCATTTCTTTGACCTCTGTAAGGATTACCTTGTAGGGCTGTAGGGGAAGATGGTCTATGATGCACTGCACCAGCAGGTCCAGGGGAATGACGTTGTTTTTTTTCATATCCTGTTTCAGGCGCTCAATGCTGGCGCTGTCAATGAAATCAAATGCCAGAACGGCGGCAGGGTACACTGCGATGGCCATGAACTGAAGTCCGCTGAGATACAGCAGTGTGTCCTTTTTAAAGACCTTGTTCTTCATGCACTGCAGTGTGGCGTCATCGTTAAAAAGGGTCACCTGGGTACCCCTGACATTGTAGGTTTGGCAGAAACCGGTCTTGTTGAGCACGGCAAGGGCTTTCCGTATGGTGGACACAGAGACCTGGTATTCCTCAGCCAGTGCCGCCTCCGGTGGAAGAAAGGAACGGTCCTTGTAATAGCCTGTCCCGATCTTATCGATCAGATCGCGGGTAATCTGCATATAGTAATGGTCCCTTCCCTGTTCCGCGCTCCAGGTGTAGTAATCGGGATCATCCATTATGGGAACCGTCATGTGGGAGGACAGGTCATCCAGATACTGTCTGACCGCGCTTGTGATGGAACGATACATACCGGTAAAACAGCGATGGATCTCCCTTGGATGTTTTCTGTTCACAGCATCCATCATCCACATGGGATCTTTGTAATCCTTATAAGCGGATGCAAAGAACTCAGACTGGGTGCAGTCCAGGAAAAACGGTACCCGAGCACAGATTTCAAGGCTTGTGAAAATATCCCTGAACAGCAGGTTATCAGATGCGTCCAGCAGGCTGTGGAGGGCAACGGATGAGGCTTTCCAGCGGATCCGCAGGGATTTTCTGCTGCTTTTCTTTAATTGCTGGAAACAGTGCTCCAGCGTCTCTGCGCCGCACACTTGGGCGGAAAAGGAAAAAAGGCAGGGCATCAGCAGGGTCATGGTTTCATAGACCTGAAGGATCGAGGTCTTTTTCTCCATGACAGTTTGTATGGCCGCCTCATTTAACGCACCGGTACAGGGACGGTATATAACTACGGAAGGCCTTCTCTCCTCGGTCCGGATCAGGCCCTCCTCCTTCAGATCCTTTAATACATCCTTTGCTGTCCTGATCCCCACGTGATAGATATCGCACAACTGGTTAAGGGAAGGGAGGGTATCCCCATAACCCAGGTAACCGGTCAGGATCTGTTCGCGCAGGCATTGGTACAGGTATTCGTATAATGTTCTTTTTTTCTCCATTAACAAATCCTCCAAATGTCTCTAATGCACTCTCGGAAAATCAGCCGCAGGAATGGGGGCCAGGACTCCGAGAATACACTCTATTATATCATAGATTTTCCAGAATACTATATGCTTACGTACACAAATCGTATGTTGATTTATCCTGTGCCGTATTTTAAAATAAAACAGAATACACTTTAAGATAATGGAGAACAAAAGGAAATGAAGCAGATAGAAAACAGATTTCCTGATGATCAAAAGCCTTTTTTCCGGGGAGTGCAGATGATACTGTTATCTGTAGCCCTGGTTTTTGTTTTTGCGGTATCCATTTGGAATGCGGCAGGACTGCGTGTGGTGTTAAACCAAAGCACCCAGGAATACCTGTATGATGTGACATCACAGCTTACAAGGGATATCAGGGATGCAATGATCAATAAGATGACCGACCTGGAGATGGTGTCAGATTCCATTTCCCGCCTGACAATGTATCAGGAAGAGGAGTCGATCACTGAATTTCTGAACCGTAAAGCCCGCATACTGGAATGTGATCCTTTGATCATCATGGACAGACAGGGGAATTTTATTTCTTCCGACTCTAACCTTTCTTCCTGGGAATTGACACCGGAAGACTATTTAAAGATACCCGGCATCCAGTCCTCTTTTTTGGGAAAGGTAAGTGCCAATTATCTGGGAGGGCGGAGCATTTTTTATTCCGTTCCCGTTTACAGGGATAATCAGGTGGAGGATGTGCTGGTTGGGATAAGAAGCAAGGAAAATATGCAGGCTATGATATCCTCTAAAAGTTTTAACGGGCAGGTGATCAGCTGCATTGTTGACAGCACCGGCCAGGTGATTATTTCACCCACTGATTTAAAGCCGTTCCTCCAGCTGGATGATATATTCAGAAAAGAGAAGGACAGTAAGGTGAAGTCGGATATTTACCAGATGCAGTCTGACATGCACAAGGGCAGCAGCGGCATTCTGGAATTTACCGCAGTTACCGGGGAGGATCTGTTTCTGGCATACAATGAACTGGAGATCAATGACTGGTTCCTCTTTACACTTATCCCCTCTGATATTATTTCCGGCGGAGCCGATCGCTATATCATCCAGTCCTTTGTGATCATGGCGGTCACAATGCTTATCTTTTTTATTTTTCTTTTTGCCGTATACCGGTTTTATCATATCCACAGGCTGCAGCTGGAACGCCTTGCCTTTGTGGACCCGGTGACAGGGGGAAGGAATAACGCCGCTTTCCAGCTGAAGTACCGGGAACTGGCCAGGGGGATGGAACCGGGTACTTATACGGTGGTGCTGTTGAATGTGAAGAATTTTAAACTCATCAACGAACGGTTTGGAAGCCTTACAGGCAACCGAATACTGGGCTACATATACCAGGTGCTGGAACAGCACGTGTGCCCGCACAAGGATGAGTTTGTGGGAAGAGGCGAATCCGACTATTTTTTCCTTTGTATCAGGGCCAACACACCTCAGGAGGTCCAGGGCAGGCTGGACAACATGATCCAGGACATCAATTCCTTCCGCAACACAGACCTGCCCGGCTGCCATATGGCTTTCAGGCAGGGAGCCTGCCGGGTGGAGGATCCCTCCCAGGAGATTACGATCATACAGGACAGGGCGAGGCTTGCCTGCCGGGGCCGGGATCTGGATTTCTGGCAGGGATGTGTGTTCTATGATGAGAGCCTGACGGAACAATTAAAAAAGGAACAGGAGCTTAATGACCTGTTTGAGGATTCCCTTGAGAATCATGATTTCCATGTGTATCTGCAGCCCAAGGTAAGGCTTGGCGATGAAAAGATCAAGGGAGCCGAGGCATTGGTGCGGTGGATCCACCCGGAGAGAGGCGTGATCTATCCATCGGATTTTATCCCGCTGTTTGAGCGCAACGGAAAAATATGCAGGCTGGACCTCTATGTGTTTACAGAGGTATGCGCTTTGATCCGCGGCTGGATCCGGCAGGGCAGGGAATTAATCCCTGTTTCTGTGAATCTGTCCAGGCAGCATTTTACAAAGGAAGATTGTTTGGATGAGTTTTACCGCATTGCGCAGGAGTACGGGATTCCGCGGGGAGCCATTGAGTTTGAACTGACCGAATCCATTTTCTTTGACAACCAGCAGATTGACCGGGTGAGGGACATTATCCGCCAGATGCATATGCTGGGATTTGACTGTTCCCTGGATGATTTTGGCTCTGGGTATTCCTCACTGGGACTTTTAAAGGAGTTTGACGTGGACACGATCAAGCTGGACCGGTCCTTTTTCCTCAACATGACGGGGTCAAAGGCCAGGGATGTGATCACATGCCTGGTGGACCTGTCAAAACGGCTGCATGTGCAGGTGGTGGCTGAAGGTATTGAGACAACGGAGCAGGTGGAGTACCTGCGCTCTATCGGCTGCGACATGGTACAGGGATATGTATTTTCCAAGCCTCTTCCGGCCCGGGAGTTTGAGAAGCTGTGGTTTGAGCATATTTAGAGGACAGGCTGCATAAAATGTAATATCTGTGTCTGACATGAGAATCCCTTTGGCAAATGTGCAAAGCGCCCGCCTGATTATGCCCGGAGCAAAACCGGCGTTGGCGCCAGCACGCCAAGGCAGACCGAACCATTGAAAGGAGTTATTACATATGCCCATCTATCCGCCCTGTGAAAGCCTGATGAAATACGGAGTTGTCCAGAATATTGTTGAGAAATATTACCGGTTCAGAATCAAACGGCCATGCTTTGTCATGATGCAGAATGAGAGATGGACACTGGTGACCCTGGACTGTTAAAATCTTTCCTTACTCTCAGCAGACCGGTAAGTTCGGGAAACTGGCTACTTGACTTATGGGAGATTCTGTTCTAGTATAAAAGCTGTCAATATGAACCGTCCGGTCCATTTTGGTGTGGGACAAGGCGGTAAGGACAGGAGAGAGACAGGATGAATAAAAAAGAAGCAAATGAAATAAAAAAGCTTTTTACTCCGGCAAACTGTGCCATCACACGTATCTGCGGCTGTTACGTAGATGCTGAGAAGAATAAGAAGACGGAACTTAAGGAGGCGTTCCTTTCCCTGCCCGAGGAGGAAGCCTTTAAGTATTTTACCATTTTCAGGAATGCCCTGTCCGGTACGGTGGGGAAGAACCTGATCAATATGGAATTTCCCTTACATACCGAGGCCGAGGGAGGCACACATCATTTCCTTATGAAGCTGCGGGACAGCCAGCTTAAGGATGATGGGGTTTTGGAGGAGTTTTATGATAAGGTGATCGCAAACTATGACTATGGTGAAAATTATTATATCATACTGATCCACTGTGCGTATGATATTCCGGCCAAGGCCACGGACGGAATGGAGATGTTTGACGCCTCCGAATACGTGTATGAGTTTATTCATTGCACCATCTGTCCGGTAAAACTGGCCAAGGCCGGGCTGAGCTACAATCCCCTGACCAATGCCATTGAGAACCGCAGCAGGGACTGGCTGGGGGAGGCGCCGGACCAGGGATTCCTGTTCCCGGCCTTTAATGACAGGAATACGGATATCCACAGTCTTTTATATTATTCAAAGAACCCGGAACAGATGCCGGAGATCCTGATCGATGAGCTTCTGGGGTGCGTGGTTCCCATGTCGGCCAAGAGCCAGAAGGAAACCTTCCAGGCCATTGTGGAGGAGACATTGGGAGAAAACTGCGATTTTGAGACGGTGAAGACCATTCACGAGAACCTGGCCGAGCTGGTGGAGGAGACAAAGGATGAGCCCGTTCCCCTGACCCTGGATAAGTATCAGGTGAAAAAGCTTCTGGAGACCAATGGGGCAACGCCGGAAAAGCTGGAAGAATTTGAACAGCGGTACGCGCAAGTGGAGGATGGCCCGGGAACCAGCTTTGTGGCGGCAAACGTGGTGAACACAAAGAGTTTTGAGATCAAGACCCCGGATGTGAGCATCAAGGTTGCGCCGGATAAAACCTATCTGGTGGAAAACAGGATGATAGAGGGGCGGCCCTGTATTGTCATTGCCATCAATGAACATGTGGAAATAAATGGAATCTCAGTGAGACCGGTGGGAATTAAGAGGCCGGAGGAAGAGTAGATTTTTAATCAAGAACAGCCGATTCCAGCACCTGGTCCGGTGCCTGGAATCGGCTGTTTTGAATGTGGGGACATCAGATACGCTCCGCGTTGTCCCTCATGAATTTGAATTCCGCCACAGAGCGGTCAAAGGTCTGGATGTGGTAGTAGAGCCAGTCCCTGACTTTTTCACTGACCTTTTCCACAAATGCATCAGTGGGACCTTCCTCCTCCATAAGCATCTCGTGGAGTTCCTGTACGGTGTTCCTCAGCTCTTTGTGTTTCTCCTTGTGCTCATTGATGCCAGGATAATTGATGGAAGCCTGGAGTTCCTCCTCTTCCCTGAAGTGATAGTCTGTATAGTCTGCCAGGAAGTTTAACATCCTGGCCGCCCCGCTCTGGTTGGACCGTTCCTCGCAGCTCTTTAATAGGTCGTTGATCTTGCTGATCAGCTCCTTGTGCTGGGAATCAATCATCTCATTACCTGTAATCAGGTCATCTGTAAATTCTGCATACATATTCCATTACCTCCGTGCTGAATGTTTGATATATATAATTTATCACAAACAATGGAAAATTACTATGACTTTTGCAACAAGTACAAGCCTTTTTGAGAAAAGGCAGACAGCGGGCGGTAGTGTTTTGAAAAAAACATCTTCGCAAAAACGAATACACTATAAATAGGGGGAGGTATACGTGTAAGGAGTTGTCTGGACAAAGAAGTCAATAGTTGATATAATGACTATGTGCATTTGGCAATCTTACAATAACGGGAGGATAATACTACAGATGAGTCGGACAATTAGTGCAGGTTATGTATATCGTCAATATTCTACAGAAGGTGTGTATCTGGCAGACTACAAAAGCTCCAGGGCGGCCCATGAGGCCACAGGAGTTTCCATTGGCTCCATAGCCAGGGCGGCTCACGGCGAGCGCAGAACCGGAGGCGGATTTGTGTGGAGGAAGGTTTTGGTGGATTCTCCCAAGGAGAACATAGAGATCGATCTTACAAGTAAAATAGGAAACCACGATAAGCGGCCATTGCTTCAAAAAACCCCGGACGGAGAGGTGGTTGGGGAGTTCCTTTCCATTGCCCATGCCAGCAGAAGCCTGAAGATCAGCAGAAGAAGCCTGTCATGTGCCCTCAGCGGGGCTCAGAAAACAGCCGGCGGTTTTATCTGGGAAGAAGTGGAATTGCCTGAGGAGCAGGAGGAAGACGCTGAACAGGAGAACCTTAAGGATTGAGATATACATACACTATAATTACCCTCAGTGGACAAGGGGGACATACGCCGAGCGACAGTAACGCCGCAGAATCGCAAAGCTGTGGTGCAAAACCGTGTGTCCCCTTGTCCACTGAGGGTATAGAAGAAACAGAGATATAGAAAAACAGAGATCATCAAGAGATCATCAACAGCTGTCCTTTGGGCAGCTGTTTTCATTTGTTCAGAAGATAGGAGCGTTTTTATGAGTTATAAGAAAACATTGGAAACAAAAGAGAAAAAACGCAGAATTATGAATGTATTTGCGAGATTTTTATGGAAATTTGCGAGAATTTATAGTACAATAGGAAAAGAGACATTGGCAGGATCGCTCAGAGGAGGAACTGGAAATGAAACGTGATGATTTGGTATGGAGAGACAGAAAACGAAACTGGCTGGGTCTGCCCTGGACCTTTACTGTATATGGACTGACGGAAGACCGTCTTTTTATCAAGTCGGGTATGTTGAATATACATGAGGATGAGGTGCGTCTGTACCGCATTCTGGACCTATCCCTGCGCAGGTCCTTTTGGCAGAGGATCGTTGGGCTGGGCACGATCCATGTGGACAGCAGCGACAAGACCATGAAGGCCTTTGATATACATAATATCAGGAATTGCGAGGCGGTGAAGGAACAGTTATCCCAGCTGGTAGAGCAGGAGCGTGACAATAAGCGGGTATCCTCCAGGGAGTTTATGGGTGGATATGAGGGCGATGGGAACGATGAGAGTGAGTTTGATGAGCCGGACGGCCATTATTAATACTACTAAGAAAGGGGATATTGTATGGGGAAAAGACGTAATATCATAGTTGGGCAGTCAGGAGGACCCACGGCAGTTATCAATTCCAGTCTGGCAGGGGTATACAAGACGGCAAAGGAGAGGGGATTCCACAAGGTGTATGGAATGCTCCATGGGATTGAAGGCCTGTTGGAGGAAATGTATGTGGACTTGTCCACTCAGATCCACTCGGACATGGATATTGAGCTGTTAAAGCGGACGCCCTCTGCATTTTTGGGTTCCTGCCGCTATAAGCTGCCGGACATCCATGAGAATCCAGGATTTTATGAAAAGATTTTCGGGATCCTGGATAAGCTGCAGATCGAAGTCTTTATCTATATTGGCGGCAACGACTCCATGGATACCATAAAGAAGCTGTCAGACTATGCCATTGTGAAGGGCCATGACCAGAAGTTCCTGGGGGTTCCAAAAACCATTGACAATGATCTGGCGCTGACGGACCATACTCCTGGCTTTGGAAGCGCTGCCAAGTACATAGCCACATCCACCAAGGAAGTGATACGGGATGCCATGGGCCTTTCCTTTAAGCGCAAGACCATCACGATCATGGAGTGTATGGGAAGGAATGCGGGATGGCTGACCGGTTCCACGGCTCTTGCAAGGACTGAGGACTGCTGCGGACCGGATCTCATTTACCTGCCGGAAATTCCCTTTGACATTGATAAATTCCTTAAAAAATGCAAGGATCTTATTGAGAAAAAACCATCCAGTGTGATCGCCGTTTCTGAGGGAATCAAGGTTTTGGATGGACGGTACGTGTGCCAGCTGGCAGGCGGAAGCGATTATGTGGATGCATTCGGACACAAGCAGCTGGCAGGTACGGCAGATTATCTGGCAGGTTTCCTGGCTGCTGAACTGGGCTGCAAGGCCAGGTCCGTAGAACTTTCAACCCTGCAGAGAAGTGCCTCCCATATGGCGTCCAGAGTGGATATCAATGAGGCCTTCATGGTGGGCGGCGCTGCTGTGAAGGCAGCGGATGAGGGAGATACCGGTAAGATGGTGGTGATCGACCGTGTTTCAGATGATCCGTATATGAGCGCGGCAGGTATCTATGATGTGCACAAGATCGCAAACAATGAAAAGGTGGTGCCCAGGAACTGGGTGAACAAAGACGGCAGTTATGTGACCCAGGAATTTGTCAACTATGTGGAGCCGCTGATCCAGGGAGATTATCAGCCGTTTATGGTCAACGGACTGCCGCAGCACCTTGTTTTAAAGCGGTAAATGATGGCTTCGGGCCGGAATTTTCTATGAAAAGCTAAAATTCAATGAACAAAATCAGGCTGCAGCGGATAAGAATCAGGATGGTTCCCCAGAAATTTGGGAACTGTCCTGAACTATTTTACAAAAAAATAATGGATTTTTTTGTTGTTTAGGTGATAATGGACATAAAAATTCCTCCCCCCGGCAGGGGCGAGGGGTGAAACGAAATTTGACAATTGAATATAATAGTGATATATATATTTCAACCTTTCCAATTGTCATTGATGGACACCCGGATCCGTGCAACAGGGATCAGGGGGTGCCCCTAAAAGGAGACTGAACTATGAAAGAAAAGAAGATTATGTTACCAACAATAGCTGAAGCAAAGCGGTTTGTAGAGGAAGCTACCAGGTGTGACTTTGATATTGACGTATTTTACAACAGGGTAACCATTGACGCAAAGTCCATTCTGGGAGTACTGAGCCTGGATCTCACCAGGGTACTGACAGTCCAGTTTAACGGAGCCGATGAACGGTTTGAGGAATACCTGGACACCATTTTACCCCATGCAGCTGTGACGGCTGCCTGATGGACGGCTGCCTGATGGCAGCGGCCGGGAGGGATTGCGAACGTCTGTTTGCAATCCCTCCTTTTTTATGGTATGATATGTGGGATATAAGGACGGACAGATGACAGGTATGGATGTTTCATTGAATTTTGGGCATCCGGGGAGCAAGGAGGGAGCGGGAATTGGAGGAACAGACCCAGGCGCAGCCGCCAATCAGGATATCGGTACGCAATCTGGTGGAATTTGTGATGCGAAACGGTGATCTGGATAACCGCAGGACAGCAGGGGCAAAGAAAGAGGCCATGCAGGCCGGAAGCAGGCTTCACCGCAAGATACAGAGGCGTATGGGAAGCGATTACCGCTCTGAGGTGATGTTAAAGCACAGGGTCCGGGAGGATATGTTCGAGATCCTGGTGGAGGGAAGGGCGGATGGGATCATTACGGAACCGGCCGGCACTGTGATCGATGAAATCAAATGTATTTATATGGATGTAGACCGGCTGGAGGAGCCGGACCCGGTCCATTTGGCCCAGGCATTGTGTTACGGCTATTTTTACAGCCATGACCATGATCTGGATACCATTGGGATCCAGATCACCTACTGCAACATAGAGACGGAGGAGATCAGGCGGTTCAGGGAGGAGAGGGACTTTGAGAACCTGACCCAGTGGTTTCAGGGACTGATCCACGAGTATGTAAAGTGGGCGAGATACCTTTACCACCATGGCCTGCGCAGGCAGGAGTGCCTTAAGGAGCTGCCTTTTCCCTATCCCTACAGGGAAGGACAAAAGGAACTGGCTGTGGATGTGTACCGCTCCATTGCCAGAAAGCGCAACCTGTTCATCCAGGCACCCACAGGAGTTGGCAAGACCCTTTCCACCATCTATCCCAGTCTGAAGGCCATGGGTGAGGGGCACGGGGAAAAGCTGTTCTATCTCACCGCCAAGACCATTACCAGAAGTGTGGCTGAGGAGGCTTTTGCCATATTGAGGCGAGGGGGACTGTATTTTAATACGGTTACCATCACTGCCAAGGAAAAGCTGTGCATCATGGATAAGCCGGACTGCAATCCCCAGTCCTGTCCGCGTGCCAGGGGCCATTATGACCGGGTTAATGATGCGGTCTATGAGATCATTGGGGAAGTGGACGGCATTACCAGGGACAAGGTGCTGGAATATGCGGAGCGCTTTCAAATCTGCCCCTTTGAGTTCTGCCTGGATATCAGCAACTGGGTGGATGGGATCATCTGTGACTACAACTACGTGTTTGATCCAAATGTAAGGCTGAAGCGGTACTTTTCAGAGGGGGAGCCGGGACAGGGGTATCTGTTCCTGGTGGACGAGGCCCACAACCTGGTGCCAAGAGCCAGGGAAATGTACAGCGCCAGCCTTGTAAAGGAGGACGTGCTTTTAGTAAAACGGATTTTAAAATCCCAGCCAGGAGCAGGCCGTGTCCTGCCACAGCTGGACAAGTGCAACCAGAAGTTTCTGGAGCTGAAGCGGGCATATGGGTCAGGGAATGAGGAGGGGATCGTTCACAGGCAGGTCCTGGGAAGTGACTATGAACTTCTCCCTGATGTGAATCTTCTGGCGCTGCAGCTCATGTCTTTGTTCGGGGAACTGGAAACCTTTATGAACGAGAACGTGGAGTTTCCGGACAGAGATCTTGTATTGGAATTTTATTTTGCTGCAAGGGATTTTCTATATGTCTATGACAGGCTGGATGACAATTATCGGATCTATGCCAGGCTTCTTCCTGACGGACAGTTTATGGTAAAGCTCCTGTGCATCAATCCGTCCCTGAACCTGAAGGAATGTCTGGACAGGGGGGAGAGCACCGTATTCTTTTCCGCGACCCTGCTGCCCATCCAATACTATAAGGAACTGCTCAGCGGCAGCCAGGAAGAGTATGCCGTATATGCAAAGTCCCCCTTTCCCCAGGAAAACCGCCTGGTACTGGCAGCCAGTGATGTGAGCAGCCGGTACAGCAGGCGCAGCAGGCGGGAGTATGAGAAAATAGCGGATTATATATGCCGGATCGTGGAAGGAAGACAGGGGAATTATATGGTGTTCTGCCCATCCTACCAATATCTGAATGAGATAGGAGAGATCCTTGGCCGGCGGCAGGAAGAACATGTTTTGGATTTTACCTGGATCGCCCAGAAGAATCGTATGACCGAGGAGGAGAGGGAAGATTTCCTGAAGCATTTCGAGGAGGAAAGGGACCGGTCTTTGGCAGCGCTATGCGTTATGGGCGGGATCTTTTCAGAAGGGATCGATCTAAAGGAGGACCGCCTTATTGGGGCCATTATCATTGGGACCGGCCTGCCCCAGGTGAACACGGAGCAGGAGATACTGAGGGATTATTTTGATGAGCAGGGCGGCTGCGGCTTTGATTATGCCTATCAGTATCCGGGTATGAATAAGGTGATGCAGGCCGCAGGCCGCGTGATTCGTACCATCAGGGACAAGGGGGTGATCGCCCTGTTGGACGACCGCTTCCTGAATCCCCAGTGTGTATCCCTGTTTCCAAGGGAGTGGGGGACCTATACGGTGGTCAACCGCTATAATGTGGGGCAGGCGGTAAACGCATTCTGGGACCGGACGGACCAGGCGTGCTCTACTGCAGGATATCCATAAACTGTCTGGCAGCCTGGGATACGGGCAGGCTTTCATTGTAGGCCACCATCATCTGGCGGGAGGGAAGCTGCTCCTTCAGGTTCAGGATAAACAGATTCTCATCCTGGGCAGGGATGCAGAAATCAGGCACAAATGCGATCCCAAGGCCGATGCGGGCCAGATCAATCAACAGGTCGTTGCTGGAGAGCTCGATCTCGGGAACCAGGTCCAGCTGGCTTTTTTGGAAAATCTGGTGAAGGAATTCACTGGTGGTGCTTTTCCGGTCCAGCATCATAATGGGATAGTCCAGCAGCTCCTCCAGGGTGAGCTTCCTGCCTTCCAGAGGAAAGGCGGACCTGCTGGCCACAAACACATCATGGAATTCGTTGATGACCCGGGTGTGCATGTTTCCGGCCAGGGCGGAGTTGGGATAGTTGGTCACAATAAAATCAGCCTGACCATTTTCCAGAAAACGGGCGCACTCAATAGAGGTCTGGTTGGTAACCTTAATATGGATATTGGGAAACTCCTTGTGGAACCGGTTCAGGTAGGGGACCAGATAGTAGCGGCAGATGGTATCGCTGGCGCCGATGCGAAGCTGTCCGCCGTTTAGGGTATGGGCTTCCAGCAGCTGGTTTTCCCCCCGCTTGATCAGGTTCATGGCAGGCTCAATATGTTTTAAAAGGATCTCACCTTCCGGGGTCAGCTGTACTTTCTTAGTGCTTCTGATAAACAGGGGCTGGTTCAGTTTTTTCTCCAGGACCTTAATGGACTGGCTGACCGCTGACTGCGAGATGAACAACTGCTTGGAAGCCTCGGAAAAACTCAGTGTGATGGCGACATGGTAAAATACTTTATATAGTTCATAGTTGATATCCATTATTAAGTCCTCCTTATAAACTATGCCTATCTTATCACGTATCACAAGTGTTTGTAAAGAGGTTTCTTCCTGATCTCTTGACTTATACAGGGGGATGGATTATCCTATTAAATACAATAAAGGGAACAGAGTGAAAGGAACTGAATAAATATATGGCTGAAAACTTTTTTGAAATGTATCTGGAGGAGATCGGGGATATTGCGCCCATGACCTTGGAGGAGGAATCTGTCCTTCTGGAAAAAACAGCCCGGGGAGATGGGGATGCCAGGAGCCGCCTGGTGGAGGGCAGCCTGAAAAAGGTCCTGGACCTGGTGGCAGAATACCAGGGCAGCGAACTGCCCATGTCAGACATTGTGCAGGAGGCCAACACAGCCCTCATGCTGGCGGCCGTGGAATATGATGCCAGCGAGGAATGGGAGGGCCTGCTTGAGCGCCGCGTAAAGGAAGGGGTGGAACTTGCCCTGAAAGAGCAGAAGGCCGAGCATGAGATTGAAGAAAATATGGCTGCCAGGGTGAATGTCCTCCAGACCGTATCCCAGATGCTGGCCGCTGAACTGGGCCGTGAAGCCTCAGTGGAAGAACTGGCGGCCAAGATGAAGATGACGGAGGATGAGATCAAGGACATCATGAAGCTGGCCCTGAATGCCATCACGGTAAATGGTGAAGGACAGGCAGACCCTGCTGATGGAGGCGGGGATCAAGCTTTGGGACACAATCCTGTAAGGGATGGATGGAGCCTGGAAGAACTGTAAGGGGAGAATACAAATGAAGATATATATAATTCGTCACGGACAGACAGACTGGAATGTGGAAGGAAAGATCCAGGGAAGGCAGGACATTCCTCTGAATGCCGCAGGCAAAATGCAGGCCCAGGCCCTGGCCAAAGGCATGGAGAACCGTCCCATAATCGCCATCTATTCCAGCCCCCAGCTTCGGGCCATGGAGACGGCCCAGGCCATTGCAGCGGCTCAGAACGTGCCGATCCACACCTTGCCTCAGCTGGTGGAGATCGGCTATGGGAACTGGGAGGGGCGCAGGGCGGAGGACATACTTACCACGGACCGGGAACTGTATGAATCATGGTGGCAGCACCCTGCCACCGTAGCTCCGCCCGGAGGCGAGACGCTGAACCAGGTGGACAGCCGATGTCAGGAGGCCTGGAACATTATCCGCCGGGATATTGAGGGGGATACTGCGGTGGTGGCCCACGGAGGTACTCTGGCCCACTTTATTGTCCACCTGTTAAAAGGACAGCCCGAGGCCAAGGAGATCGTGGTCAGCAATGTGAGCATCACCACCATTGACTATGACCCCGGCACAAATACCTGCCGCCTTGTGGAGTTAAATGACTGCCGTCATCTGGACGAGTGAGTGGGGAGAGCAGGGCAGCGCAGCGGGATGGCTGCCCTGCGGATTTCCCTCCGGGAAAACCGCAGGAAAAATTTCCGCAAATAAATATGATTCCCCCCTTGCGTTTCTTTTTTCTTTATATTAAAATATAAGTAGTTTTGTAAGCGCTTACAATTAAATATGGGAGGTATTCTTATGACAGAGGTTAAAGGTAATGTGATCGTAGGGCAGTCCGGAGGACCTACGGCGGTGATCAACTCAAGCCTGGCAGGGGTTTATAAGACGGCTAAAGACAGGGGAGCCAAGAAGGTGTACGGCATGCTTCACGGTATCCAGGGGCTTTTGCAGGAACGGTATGTGGACCTGTCGGAGCACATTAAGACGGACCTGGATATTGAACTGTTAAAGCGGACGCCCTCTGCTTACCTTGGCTCATGCCGCTTCAAGCTCCCCGAGATCTGCGAGGACCGGGAGATCTATGACAGGATATTTGCTATCCTGGACAAGCTGGAGGTGGAGTTTTTCTTTTACATAGGCGGCAACGACTCCATGGATACCATTAAGAAACTGTCAGATTACTCCCTCTTAAACGGCAGCAGGATCCGCTTTATGGGGGTGCCCAAAACCATTGACAATGACCTGGCGGCCACGGACCACACGCCGGGGTACGGAAGTGCGGCAAAGTATATAGGGGCCATAACAAAGGAAGTGATCCGGGACGGACTGGTGTATGACCAGCAGAACGTTACAATCCTGGAGATCATGGGGCGCAATGCCGGCTGGCTGACAGGGGCGGCGGCCCTGGCAAAGTGTGAGGACTGTGAAGGCCCGGATATGATCTTCCTTCCCGAAGTAACCTTTGATGTGGATAGCTTTATGAAAAAGGTGGAGGAGCTACACAGGCACAAAAAGTCAGTGGTGGTGGCCGTGTCCGAGGGCGTGAAGCTGGCTGACGGCCGTTATGTGTGCGAACTCATGGAGGGGATTGAGTTTGTGGACGCATTTGGCCACAAGCAGCTTACAGGTACGGCCAGATATCTGGCGGAAAAGATCAACCGGGAAGTGGGGTGCAAGACAAGGGCCATTGAGTTTAACTCCCTTCAAAGGTGTGCGTCCCATATTGTGTCCAGGGTGGATATCACGGAGGCGTTCCAGGTTGGAGGCGCCGCGGTAAAGGAAGCCTTTGAGGGGGAGACCGGCAAGATGATCATACTGAAGCGGGTGTCGGATGATCCCTATATCTGCGTGACGGATATCTATGATGTCCACAAGGTAGCCAATGTGGAAAAGAAGGTTCCGCGGGAGTGGATCAATAGGGATGGAGATTACGTGACCGAAGAATTTGTAAACTACATACGCCCCCTGATCCAGGCGGAGCTGACTCCTATTATGACAGACGGACTTCCCAGGCATCTGTATTATACGGATGTGGAAAAGAAATAAGACAAGCAAAGCTCTTTGCAAAATTGGGATACTTGTGGTACAATCAGAAGAGTTGACATGTTATAATAACATACCAGTAAGGGGAGAGACAATGAGATATTTTGAAATGCAAATTGGCAAGGAAGGTGCACTTATGCGGGGCTATCTCCACGAAAAGTCAGAAAGCTGGCCGCAATTTGACGAAAGGCCCTGTGTGGTGGTATGCCCGGGAGGCGGATATGGATTTTTATCTGACCGCGAGATGGACCCGGTGACACAGGAATGGCTTGCCCAGGGATATCAGGTCTTTTTGCTTCTGTATTCAGTGGCGGATAAAGCGCGGGGATACCAGCCCTTAAAGGAACTTTCTGAATGTGTTGCCACGATCCGCAGGAACGGGGATGTGTGGGGAGTGGACCGGAACCGGCTGGCTGTTCTGGGATTCTCCGCAGGCGCGCATCTGGCTTTGAGCATGGGAACGCTGCGGGACAGAGCACCGATTGCGGAAGATAAGGGATGGAACCGCCCGGACGCCTTGATCCTGTGTTACCCCGTGGTATCTGCCGGGGAGTATGCCCATGAAGGCTCTTTTGAGAATATAACAGGCGAAAAGCGGGGAGAGAGCTGGAAAGAATTCAGCCTGGAGAACTTTGTGAGCGAAGATACGCCGCCCTGTTTTATCTGGCATACTGTGGATGATGCAGTGGTTCCGGTCCAGAATTCCCTGCTTTTGATCAATGCTCTCCAGCAGGCCGGAGTATCCTACGAATGCCATTTGTATCCCACAGGTGCCCATGGGCTGTCCATGTGCACAGAAGAGGTATGCAGGCCCGGTGCAGAAGTGGATCCGCATCCGAGAACATGGTTTTACCTGTGCTGCCAGTGGCTTGGACAGCAGTTTCATTTTGCCAAATAAGATCCGGGGGAATATTGTGATGATGAATGGACAGAGAGCGCCTGTTGTCAAGGACCGCCATACCATGCAGGAGAATATTTACGCGACCCTTCGGGGACAGATCTGCTGGCTGGAGCGGGCTCCAGGGTCGATCATGAGCGCCAGTGAGATTGCGGCATCTATGACGATTTTGATGGAGAGAACAGTGAGCAGGACACCGGTCAGGGAGGCGTTTTTACAACTGGAAAAGGAAGGCCTTGTTTCCATGATGCCCCAATACGGGACAGTGGTGACAAAGATCGACCGGGAAAGGGCAAAGGAAGAACGGCAGCTTCGTTATCTGCTGGAACTGGAGAACATAAACAGCGTTGTGGAACGGGCCACAGAAGATGACTACAGGCAGCTGCGGGAGTTGATCGAACAGCAGGAAAAGATGATCGAGCAGTATTTGAATTTGCAGTATTTTGCCCTGGATGACAAGTTTCACCATGACCAGTTCCTGATCGGAGGCCATCCGCTTTTTCTGGAAATTTTGAAAACCAGGAACAGTCATTATGACCGGATGCGGACAATGACAACCTGGGATATCAATAACGTGAAAAACTCGATCCGCCAGCATGTGGAATTGGTGAATGCCCTTGAAAAGAAAAAGGCAGAGGAAGCCAAACAGATCCTTCAGGATCATTTGTGCAAATTAATGGATGAGGAAGGGGATCTGTTCCGGCAATACCCTGAATACTTTACTGTTCTGCAAAGCTGACCCTTACAGATGGCGCAAAGACGTTATGTTTGGTGGAGGATTACATGGTTGACCACGCTGGAATTTTGATGGAGCAGGGAAGATCAATGGCCTGCGAGAGAGTCTGTGGAGTAAATGACAATATAGAAAAAGCACATTACCACAGTTATTATGAAATCTACTATATGGAAGCAGGGGAACGCCATTTTGTCATTAACAACCAGCCGTATTTTGCCAGACAGGGGGATTTTGTCCTGTTTTCTCCTTATATCATGCATTGTGCATATAGCGGGAAGGACATTGCGTTTAAACGGATCCTGATCTGCTTTCGTGAACATGAAATTAGTTCTGAAGAACTGCGGGAAAAACTGTCCGCAGGCACCGGTATTTATCGCATGGATGCCAAATCCAACAAGAGGATGCACGTTCTCATGGAGATGTTTATGGAGGAGCAGGACAGGGCGGGAGAATACCGGGAAGAATATATGAAATCTATTTTAAATACAATGGTGCTTACCATGCTTGAAAAATCCGTTATGTCAGGTGCTGAAAAGTTAAAGAATACGGATTGTGTTTCTGAAATCATGGATTACATTAATTACCATTACCAGGAGGATCTTACGCTTCAGAAGCTGGCTGACCTGTTGTTTATCTCACCGCCCTATTTGTGTAAGATATTTAAGGAATACGCAAATCAGACAGTGGTGCAGTATATCAATACTACCCGCATACTGAACGCCCAGAGAATGGTGATGGAGACAGAGGATCGGATAACGGAAATAAGCCGTTCCGTGGGATTTGTTAATGTGACTCATTTTAACCGGGTATTTAAAAGTATCACCGGCATTACGCCGTCCGTATTCCGTAAGAGGGTCCGAATGAGGGAAAACAAATAAACGGACTTAAATAGTTCGGCTGTTATACTTGGATCTATGCCTGATCCAAGTATGACAGCCGAATTTTTTTTACTGTTTACACAAGTGACCCATTCCTTTCCCGGACCCCCTGATGATTTTGATATATTTGGGAGAAATGATTAAGATATGTTAAAAATACGTCCCAACATTATAAAATATGTCTAGTAACCCACCTGAGTAATTGGTACAATTGAAAAACAATCCAGGCAAACGCTTATACTTTATGAAAGGAGCAGGTGATGTCGGAAATAAAACTTGGCTTAGGCCTATACAGACATATGTTAACTGATGAATATTTTGCATTTGCAAAGCAGTGTGGATGTACGCATTTGATCATTCATCTTGCGGACTACTACTCAAAGCAGATCGTGACAGCAACCAATGACAGCACAAACTATGGACTTGCAAAGGGGGGAGAGGATATATGGAGCGCGGAATATATGACAGACCTCCAGAAAATGGCGGGAAGATACGGTCTGTGTATTTACGGAATCGAGAATTTTAGCCCGGCAGACTGGTATGACATACTGTTGGACGGTCCCGGACGGCAGGAGCAGATGGAGGTTTTAAAGCAGATCATCCGAAATGCGGGAAAAGCCGGGATACGCTCCTTTGGCTACAATTTCAGTCTGGCCGGTGTCTGGGGGCACCAAAAGCATCCCCATGCCCGGGGCAGAGCAATGAGCACCTGCTTTGACAGTTCCGAAATCAAATATGACGCCCCTATTCCCAAAGGACAGATCTGGAATATGACCTATGCTGCGGGGGATGGCACATGTTTGGAACCGGTGTCCTCATTGCAGCTGTGGGACAGGCTGAAGCGGTTTTTGGAGGAAATCCTTCCTGTGGCTGAGGAAGCCGGGGTGGAGATGGCCCTGCATCCGGATGATCCTCCAATGGATTTGCTGCGCGGCATGCCAAGGCTTGTATTTCAGCCAGAGCTATACCAGAGGGTGATCGACATTTCGCCAAGCAAAAGCAATAAGCTGGAACTTTGCCTGGGCAGTATTCAGGAAATGACCCATGGATCGGTCTATGATGCCATAGAGCAGTACGGCGGTCAGGGAAGAATCAGTTACGTGCATTTTCGGAATGTAAAAGGAAAGGTGCCAAAATATGACGAGGTCTTTGTGGATGAGGGCGATATTGATATGCTGCGAGCGTTAGCTCTGCTGGAAGCCCATAACTTTGACGGGGTGATCATTCCCGACCACACACCTGAAATACTGTGCAGCGCGCCCTGGCACGCGGGAATGGCGTTTGCCCTGGGATATATGCGGTCAGCCCTTCAGATGGCAAGCAAAGGACTGCTTAAAGAAATATTAGAACAGGGGGAGGGATCGTATGAGGGATGAAAGACTTCTTGACGTATTTGGACTGGATGGAAAAACGGCTCTGATCACGGGGGGAGGCACCGGACTGGGGGCTGCCATGGCAAAGGCATTCCTACTGGCAGGAGCAAAGGTGGTAATTACCGGGCGGCGCAGGGAGGTTTTAGACTCCGCCTGCCAAAGTCTGGGGCCGGGGGCCAGTGGTATTGTCTGTGATGTCACCGACACCAGCTGTGCTCCAAAGCTTGCAGAAGACATTGTGAAACAGATGGGCAGTCTGGATATATTGGTCAATAATGCGGGGGTTCACAGTAAAAAGCCCATGGAACAGATAACCCAGGAAGAATTAAAACGTATTATGGATGTGCATGTATTTGGCGCTTATGCGCTGACACAGGCGGCAGTTCCTTATATGAAAAAGGCAAAGGGCGGGAGCATCATCTTTATCTCTTCCATGTCGGCCTGTATTGGTATGACAAATGTAACTGCATATTCTGCGGCAAAATCAGCGGTGCTGGGGCTTACACGGACAATGGCAGGGGAATTGTCAGGGGAAGGGATCCGGGTTAATGCGATCGTGCCTGGTTTTATTGACACTCCCATGTTTCACCAGGCAGTGGACCTGGATCCTGACAGGCAGGCCAAAATTTTGGGACATACTCCTATGAAGAGGTATGGAACACCGGAGGATATTGGGTGGGCTGCCCTGTATCTTGCTTCAAAGGCATCGGAATTTGTGACAGGCACCACGTTAATGGTGGACGGGGGCTGTTCCATCGGCTTTTGATCAACGCGTTTGGAAATGTATAGGCAGAAGAAGGGGGAAGATAAATGCAGAAATTTATGGATGATACATTTATGCTGTACAATGAAACCGGGAGACGGCTTTACGAAAGCTGCAGGGAAATCCCGATCTTTGATTATCACTGTCATTTGAGTGCAAAGGAAATATACGAAAACAAAAAGCCTTCTAACCTTACAGAGCTTTGGCTGAGCGGAGATCACTATAAGTGGAGGATCATGCGGGCACATGGTATTGAGGAAGAGATGATCACCGGAACCGCGGATGACTATGAAAAATTCCATGCTTATGCCGGAGCGCTGCAGGAGGCGGTGGGCAACCCTCTGTTCCATTGGTCCCATTTGGAACTACAGCGGTATTTTCATATAACGGATGTGCTGACAGAGAAAAACAGCAGGGTAATCTGGGACAAATCAACTAAAGTGATGGAAGCAGAGGATTTTTCCCCCAGGTCATTAATTCTAAGATCCAATGTATATGGTCTTTGTACCACAGAAGATCCCGCCGCTTCCTTGATTTATCACAAAAAGCTGATAGAGGAGGCATTTCCGGTAAAAGTACTTCCGGCGTTCCGGCCGGATCTGGTAATGGAAATGACAAGGGAATCCTGGCGGGATTATATGGTGCGATTGGGACAGGCTACGGATGTGGAAATTTCAGATCTGGAAACACTGGAGAAAGCGCTTCTGGCGCGTATGGATGTATTTGAAAAAGCAGGATGCGTTGCCTCGGATCATGGGTTTGAACAGTTTCCCTGGAGACCTGAGGGAACAGCAAAGGCGGACCGGATCATAAAAAAGGCTCTGTCAGGAGAGTGCCCTGCAAAAGATGAGATCGATGTGTTCCAGACAGAGCTGCTGATTTGGCTGGCAGAGGAATATTCCAGAAGAGGCTGGGCCATGGAGCTGCATGTGGGATGTATCCGCTCCAGAAATACCAGAATGGTGAAATGCATTGGGGAAGCCACTGGATTTGACTCTGTTGGGGATTTTGGGATTGCCGTGCCGCTGGCTTCCTTTATGGACCACATGGAACAAATGGAAATGCTTCCCAAAATGATCCTCTTTTCGCTTAATAACCGGGATCTGTCAGTGCTGGCAACAATGGCTGGAAATTTTCAGAATGCCGGCATAAGGTCCAAAATTCAGCTGGGCAGTGCATGGTGGTTCCAGGACCACAGGGACGGAATGGAGGAGCAGATGCGTGTGCTGGCAAATACAGGGCTTTTGGGTCATTTTATCGGTATGCTCACTGACAGCCGCAGCTATCTTTCCTATACACGCCATGAATATTTCAGGAGAATCCTCTGTAATCTGGTGGGCAGCTGGGCAGAGAAGGGGGAATTGCCTGACGATCAGGACATGCTTCAAAGAATAATTGCAAACATCTGCTTTTGGAATGCAAAAGAATATTTTGGAGTATAGATATTGACTTAATAGCACAATAAAAAACAAAAAAGGATCATTTATTTAGGAATAGTTAATAACGCTTGACACTAACATGTTAATATGGTATGTTAATGACAGGAGGCAATTAGACCGTGCCACTTTTACTATCTATCATTAAATGGAGGGAAAAAAGATGAAAAGAAGAATTTTGATGACACTTGTATTAACAGGATGCCTGGCTTTGGCGGGCTGCGGGAGTTCTGCAAGCACAACAAGCACAACAACGGCTTCTTCGGAAAAATCAACTCAGGATTCCGGCGCATCCGCCGGGCAGGATGCAAAAAAGGTAACGATCAAATTTGGTAATACAGCCGGAGAGGATGATATCCAGACCATGGCCCTTCGCGAGGTTGCAAAACGTCTTTCAGAGGAAAGCGGCGGACGGATCGAGGCAGAGATCTATCCAAGCTCTTCACTGGGAGATACAGATGACCTGACAGAGCAGGCAATGCAGGGAGCTGCCATCCTGACCGTATCAGATCCCAGCCGTTTGGCATCTTTTGTAAATGATTACGGTATGCTGCAGATGCCGTATATCTTTGATGATTATACCGGACTGGACAAGGTGATGGAAACAGAATTGTATGCACAGTGGGAAAAGGAATTTGCAGACCAGGGCATATGGCTGGTAACCTCCAACTGGTTCAGCGGCACCCGGAACTTCTGCCTTAACAAAGAAGTGAATGTACCCGCAGACCTGAACGGACAGAGGATCCGTACCATTGGTAACGATCTTTGCACAAGCTCAGTCAAAGCCATGGGCGCAGTGCCGACTCCTATGAGCTGGAGTGAGGTTTATACTTCGATTCAGCAGAAAGCACTGGACGGAGCAGAGGTTCAGACCCCTTCCTTTTACGCAACCCGTCTGTGGGAAGTGACAAAGTACATCAATAAGACGGAACATTTCCAGCTGATCGGATCCGTAGTGACAGGCACCAAATTCCGCGACAGTTTAAGTGAGGAGGACAGGGCGCTGATGGAAAAGGTTTTCCGTGAAGTAGGTACGGAATACCAGCAGAAGTGCGTTGAGCTCAGCGAGCAGTATGAGAAAGAGATGGCTGAGAAATACGGTGTGATCATTAACAATAATGTTGATATTGATGCATTTAAGGAAGCATCTGTTCCAGTATATACACAGCTTGGATATGAGGAAGTACGCAGCCAGCTGATGGAACAGATGGGAAAATAATGGAATGATAACGGGGGTGCCGTAATGAAGAAATTCTATCGGTTATTTTGTAGGGGTGAGGAGGTTCTGAGCTGTACGCTGTTTTTTATGATGGTAGTGCTTGTTATGTGCTCAGCCCTTGCCCGATTGGTAAAGCATCCCATATCATGGAGTATTGATGTGGCGCAGCTGCTGCTGGCATGGACCTGCTTTCTTGGGGCGGACGTTGCATTCCGCCGGAATAAACTGGTTGGCCTTGACCTGTTTACACGTAAGCTGCCGGAGAAGGTTCAAAAGGCAGTGACTCTGGTCATCCAGGTGATTATGCTGGGAGCCCTGGTGATCTTTATTGTATATGGCCTCCGCCTTAGTGTAGAAAGCTGGAAGCGGTCATTCCAGACCCTTACGATCAGTTACTCGTTTGTAACCCTCAGCTTGCCGGTATCCTCTGTTTTGATGAGCATAACCGCATTGCTGAAGATCAAAGAGTCTGTCAGCCAGCTGGTGGAAGCAAAGAAATAGAGTTTGGAGGTAGAAGTGTGGGAGTACTATTAATTACCTTTGTTGTCCTGTTAATCATAGGAATGCCGGTTTCTTTTGTGATCGGCCTGGCAGGTCTGGCCTTTTTTGCGGCAACTCCTGATATTCCCTTTTCCATTACAGTACAGAGGATCGTGGCCCAGACACAGTCCTACTCGTTCCTGGCCGTTCCCTTTTTTATCTTTGCAGGCAATCTGATGAATGAGTCGGGAATCACAAAAAGATTGTTGGGGCTGGCTTCTATGCTGACGCGCAGGATGTACGGGGGAATGGCGCAGGTGTCCGTAGTGATGAGTACCTTGATGGGAGGGGTTTCCGGTTCCGCCACAGCGGACGCTGCCATGGAGACCAGGATCTTGGGACCGGAAATGCTTAACCGCGGTTACTCAAAAGGATATATCACAGCGGTTAACTGCATGACCGGATTGATCACAGCTACAATTCCGCCCAGTTTGGGGCTGATCCTGTATGGTTTTATCGGTGAGGTATCCATCGGCCGTCTGTTCTGTGCCGGGATGATACCGGGAGTCCTGATGATGGTGGTGCTGATGGCTACCGTGAACATTACCTGCCGGATGCACGGCTTTGAGAAGCCGAATGCTGAGACACCTAAGCTGACGAAGGATGAGCTGATTACGAATCTCAGGGAATCCATATGGGCCTTGCTGTTCCCGGTCATCTTGATCGTGGGTATCCGTTTTGGCGTGTGCACGCCTTCGGAGGCCGGAGCATTTGCAGTATTTTACGCGATCATTGTAGGTGCGTTTGTATATCATGAGTTTACCTTTGACGGCTTTGTGAATGCGCTGTCCACCTCCATGATCGATACGGCGGCGGTTATGCTGATCGTCACCTTGTCAGGGCCGTTCAGCTATTCGGTAACTTATGTGAATTTGCCCCAGGCATTGTCTACACTTATTTTTGGAATCACGGAAAATCCTCAGCTGCTGCTGATCATTATCCTGGTGTTCCTCTTTGTGATGGGAATGTTCCTGGACAGCAATGTGAATTTCCTGCTGCTGACGCCCATTTTCCTGCCTATGGTGACAAGGCTTGGTGTTGACCCTGTCCATTTTGGCGTGCTGATGGCAACGATCGTAACAATGGGTGTTATGACACCTCCGGTGGGTTCAGCCCTGTATACGGTCTGCGGAATCCTGGAGTGTCCGGTGGAAGAGTATACCAAGGCGGCGATACCGTTCTTTCTGGCGATCATGCTGGAGATGATCGTACTGGTATTCCTGCCTGGAATTGTATTGTTCCTGCCGAATTTGATTTATGGGACCTATTAATGGCTGAGGTAAATGCTGCATGAAAACAATCTTATGCTTTGGCGATTCTAATACATTTGGAACAAATCCCAGCGGTGGGAGATGGCCTAGGGAGATCCGTTGGCCGGGAAGGCTTCAGCAGCTGCTGGGGAATGAGTTTTATGTGATCGAGGAGGGATGCGGCGGCCGCACGACCGTGTGGGAGGACAATCTGGAGCTTTACCGCAACGGACGTTCCTTTCTGCCAGTGGCCCTGGCCACCCACAAACCCCTGGACCTGGTGATCATCATGTTGGGTACAAATGATTTTAAAAGCCGGTTTAGGGTCCTTCCCTGTGATATTGCTGAGGGAATACGCCAGCTGGCTGAGCTTGTACAAAATTATACATATGGTCCTTATTATACGGTCCCCCAGATTTTGCTTGTTTCCCCAATTGTGATTGGGGAGGGGATTGAAAACAGTATCATGACAGGCTTTACCTCTGATGCGGCAGTGCTCAGCAGGAAGCTTGCGCCTCTGGTACAAAAGGCTGCAAAAAGGCAGGATTGTTTTTACCTGAACGCTGCCGAATATGCTGGTCCCAGTGCTGTGGACCAGCTTCATATGGAAAGAGAAGATCATATAAGGCTTGCAGAAGCCATGGCTTCAAAGGTCAGGACCATTTTATGACACATGTAAATGGCCGCGGATAAAAGCATCCCCGCCGGATTCAATGCCTATAGTATTGAAGATTCCGGCGGGGATGCTTTTTTGTGCGCCCATGGGCGCAGGTTATTTGCCCCAGTACAGATCAAAATTCGGATTGTTCTGAACAGAGGAAATACCTGAACTTTCAAGGGCAATGTCAGAGCACAATGTATAGATAGTTGGAAATATGTGGTAGGGACGGTACCCCAGGTAGCACATGTCAAGCATTTCCTTGGGAGAGTGCAAAATGGAATACCGTTCATTGATCTTTGTTAAATCATAATCTCGCTTCAGATCATCCACATATGTGTTACAAAACAGCAGCGGCATAAGGGACGGTGCTAAAAGCAGTCCTGGTAAGGTCCTAAAAACAATCCTGAAAACGGTTCAGAAAAGGGTTTTGAAACGGGTTCAGAAACGGGTTCAGAAAAAGGCTGCCGCATTTACGGTCATTCAACCGTTCAAGCGACAGCCTGGCTTATGTCTGTTAGTGGTACAGCTTTTTATGCTCATATACAGGTTCGGAGGTAAGTTCCACACCCAGCTTTTTAAATACTTTGATATCCACGTCCGACAGCATAACGGAGGTGTGTACCTGGCAGCCGCGCAGCTTGGGCAGCTGGGACAGGGCTTTTCTGGCAGTATCGTCCGTGGCCGCGCTCATGGACAGGGCGATCAGCACCTCGTCTGTGTGGAGCCTGGGATTCTTGCTGCCCATATACTGGATCTTTAAGGTCTGGATGGGCTCTATGGCCGAGGGGGCGATGAGATGCACATCATGGTGGATATTGCCCAGCACCTTGATGGCGTTCAGCAGCAGGGCGGCGGAGGCGCCCAGCAAAGCGCTGGTCTTACCGGTTACCAGCTGTCCGTCCTCCAGTTCCATGGCAGCGGCAGGGGAACCCAACTGCTGTGCCCGCTCCATACAGGGAGCGATCACGCGGCGCATGGCAGTGGTGATCTTTGCCTGGTTCATAAGAAGGTTGATCTTGTATACCTCATCTGAGCTGCCCTCCTCCTTGGCCAGACGGTTCAGGGCATGGTAGTAGCGGCGGATGATCTCCTGGTAGGATGCCTCCCTGCATGCCTCGTCATCTATGATACAGAAGCCGGCCATATTTACACCCATGTCCGTGGGTGACTTGTAAGGGCTGGTACCGTAGATTCCCTCAAATATGGCATTGAGCACAGGGAAAATATCCACATCCCTGTTGTAGTTGACCGTTGTCTTGCCGTAGGCTTCCAAGTGGAAGGGATCGATCATATTCACGTCATTCAGATCAGCGGTGGCAGCTTCGTAGGCCAGGTTTACCGGATGCTTCAGAGGCAGGTTCCAGATGGGGAAGGTTTCAAATTTGGCATACCCGGCCTTGATCCCCCGCTTGTTTTCATGGTACAGCTGGGACAGGCAGGTAGCCATCTTGCCGCTTCCCGGGCCAGGGGCAGTGATGATCACCAGGGGTCTGGTGGTTTCTATATAGTCATTCTTTCCAAATCCGTCATCGCTTACAATGAGGGGGATGTTGCTGGGATAGCCCTCAATGCAGTAGTGGCGGTATACCTTGATGCCCCGGTGCTCCAGCTTTATCTTAAACTGGTCAGCCCCGCCCTGGCCGCTGTACTGGGTGATCACAACACTTCCCACATACAGGCCCTTGTCGCGGAATTCCTGGATCAGACGGAGTACGTCCTCGTCATAGGTGATACCCAGGTCATGGCGCATTTTGTTTTTTTCAATGTCAGCCGCATTGATGACAATGACAATCTCAGCCTGGTCGGCCATCTGGAGAAGCATGCGAAGCTTGCTGTCCGGTTCAAATCCCGGAAGTACCCTGGAAGCGTGATAGTCGTCAAAGAGCTTGCCCCCGAATTCCAGGTACAGCTTATCCCCAAATTCCCCGATGCGCTTCTTGATGTGTTCTGACTGCATGGTCAGATATTTGTCGTTATCAAATCCGATTTTCATTTCCTTTGTAGTCTCCCTGTCCTTGGGCGTTATGAAAACACCCTGATTTAATCGCATACCTTTCAAGTATATCACAACTTGTTCATATGTGCCATAGATAGATTCCCATGATTATCAGTATTATTTATAAGAAGAGGCTGGATAAATAATTAAATATATTAATTTTACTAATCTATAATATTTGTGGTATGATAAGGACAGATAAAAGGGCGTCTGCCCTTTTTGTGCCGCGATAAATAAAAGAGGTCATGAAACAAGCAGGAGGTTGCTAAATGAGCGTAAGGCGAATATTTGTGGAAAAGAAACCGGATTATGCAGTTAAGGCAGGCGAGCTGAGGGAAGAACTGGAAAATTACCTGGGAATCAGCGATTTAAAAAATGTACGCGTTTTGATCCGTTATGATATTGAAAACCTGTCGGAAGAGATATATGAGAAGGCCCTGGTAACCATTTTCTCAGAGCCTCCGGTGGACGAGGTATATGAGGAAACATTTCCAAAGGATCCGGGGGACCTGATCTTCTCCGTGGAATACCTGCCGGGCCAGTTTGACCAGAGGGCGGATTCCGCGGAGCAGTGCGTAAAGCTTTTAAAGGAGGACGAGGAACCGGTCATCAGGTCTGCGGTCACCTATGTGATCACAGCACCTCTTACAAATGACCAGGAAGCCGCTATCAAGAGCTTTTGCATCAACCCGGTGGACAGCCGTGAGGCGGGAGAGGACAAACCAACCACCCTGGTAACTGAGTTTGAGGTGCCGGAGGACATAAAGTATTTTGACGGGTTAGCGGACTTTAAGGAGGAGGAATTAAAAGCCCTTTACGATACGCTGAACCTGGCCATGACATTTAAGGACTTCCTCCACATACAGAACTACTATAAGAATGAAGAACGCAGGGATCCCTCCGTCACGGAGATCCGTGTGCTGGACACCTATTGGTCTGATCACTGCCGCCATACCACATTTTCCACAGAACTTAAGAATGTGAGCTTTACGGATGGGGATTACAGGGAACCCATTGAAAATACCTACAGGCAGTATCTGGCTGACAGGGAAGTGATCTATAAAGGGAGGGATGACAAATACGTCTGCCTCATGGACCTGGCCCTCATGGCCATGAAGAAACTGCGCAGCGAGGGGAAACTGGAGGACATGGAGATCTCTGATGAGATCAATGCCTGCAGCATCGTTGTTCCCGTGGAGATCGATGGAATCACGGAGGAATGGCTGGTGAACTTTAAAAATGAGACCCACAACCATCCCACGGAGATCGAGCCTTTTGGCGGCGCGGCCACCTGTCTGGGCGGTGCCATCCGTGACCCGCTGTCAGGCCGCACCTATGTGTACCAGGCCATGCGCGTCACAGGAGCTGCAGACCCCACCAGACCGCTGTGCGAAACGCTTAAGGGTAAACTTCCCCAGCGTAAGATCGTCAACAGCGCTGCCCAGGGATATTCCTCCTATGGCAACCAGATCGGTCTGGCCACCGGATATGTAAAGGAGATCTATCATCCGGGCTATGTGGCCAAGAGGATGGAGATCGGTGCGGTGATGGGAGCTGCTCCCAGAAAAGACGTGATCCGTGAAAATTCCGATCCGGGGGATATCATCATCCTGTTAGGCGGCCGCACGGGCCGTGACGGCATCGGCGGGGCCACGGGTTCCTCCAAGGTACATACCACGGCTTCCATTGAGGTGTGCGGCGCTGAGGTGCAGAAAGGAAATGCTCCCACTGAACGGAAGATCCAGAGAATGTTCCGCCGTCCCGAGGTTAGCAGCATTATCAAAAAATGCAATGACTTTGGTGCTGGCGGCGTGTCGGTTGCCATCGGTGAGCTGGCGGCAGGGCTGAAGATCGATCTGGACCGGGTTCCCAAAAAGTATGCCGGCCTGGACGGCACGGAGATCGCCATTTCCGAGTCACAGGAGCGCATGGCTGTTGTGGTGGATCCCGCAGATGTGGAACAGTTCCTGGAGTACGCAGCAGAGGAGAACCTGGAGGCAGTGACCGTGGCAGTGGTGACAGAGGAGCCGCGTCTGGTCATGAGTTGGCGCGGGAAGACCATTGTGGATATCAGCCGCGGGTTCCTGGATACCAATGGCGCCCATCAGGAGGCGGATGTGACACTGGAGGTGCCAAGCCGTGAGGGAAATCCCTTTGAGCGCAGGGAAACAGGGGATGTCAAGGCAAAATGGCTGGAGGTGCTGTCCGGTCTCAATGTGTGTTCACAAAAGGGCCTGGTGGAGCGCTTTGACGGTTCCATTGGAGCCGGTTCCGTATTCATGCCTTACGGCGGAAAATATCAGCTGACAGAGACACAGTCCATGGTGGCCAAGCTTCCTGTGCTGAAGGGCCATACAGATGCCGTGACCATGATGAGTTACGGGTTTGACCCATACCTTTCCAGCTGGAGCCCGTACCATGGGGCCGTATATGCGGTGATGTCATCCGTGGCAAAGATTGTGGCTTCCGGGGGAGATTACAGGAAGATCCGTTTTACCTTCCAGGAATATTTCCGCAGGATGAATGCGGATCCCGCCAGATGGAGCCAGCCCTTTGCAGCCCTTTTAGGCGCTTACAATGCACAGATGGGATTCGGCCTTCCGTCCATTGGCGGAAAGGACAGTATGTCCGGCACCTTTGACACGGAGGATGGAGAGATCAATGTACCGCCCACCCTGGTGTCATTTGCAGTGGATGTGAGCAGCAGCAAGCACATCATCACTCCCGAGTTTAAGAAGCCGGGCAGCAAGATCGTGGAGTTCAGGATCGCAAAAGACCAATATGACCTTCCGGATTATGAACAGGTGATGGAGGGGTACGGAAAACTGTTTGAAGATATAAAGGCGGGCAGGATCATTTCCGCTTATGCGGTGGAAGGAAACGGCCTTGCAGAGGCAGTGAGCAAGATGGCGTTCGGCAATAAGCTGGGTGTGAAGATAGAGCACAGCCTGGATCCAAGGGATTTCTTTGGAGCAGGCTGGGGAAATATTGTGTGCGAGGCAGCGGACGGGAAAGTGGGAGAACTTTCTATATCCTATACGGTGATCGGTGAGGTGACTGAAAGCGGCGTATTGGAGTACGGAAGTACGTCAATTTCCATGGATGAGGCGCTGAAGGCATGGACAGGCACCCTGGAGGATGTGTTCCCAACAGTGACCGGCAAGGCGGAAATGGGTGACAAAGCTGTTATAGAGGAAAAGCTTTACCATACAGATGCGGTGTATATCTGCGACCACAAGATCGGCCGTCCCACCGTGTTCATTCCAGTGTTTCCGGGAACCAACTGTGAGTATGACAGCGCCAAAGCATTTGAGCGGGCGGGGGCAGCGGTGATCACCAAAGTGTTCAGGAACGTAAGCCCTGAGGATATCAGGCAGTCCGTGGATGAATACAGAAAGGCCATGGCCAAGGCGCAGATCGTCATGTTCCCGGGCGGCTTTTCCGCAGGTGACGAGCCGGAAGGCTCAGCCAAATTCTTTGCCACTGTTTTCCGCAATGAGGTGATGAAGGAAGAGATAGAGAAGCTGTTAAATGAGCGGGACGGCCTGATGCTTGGCATCTGCAACGGTTTCCAGGCGCTGATCAAGCTGGGATTGGTTCCGGAGGGAATGATCGTGGAGCAGGGACCGGATTCACCGACCCTTGCCATGAATACGATCGGACGCCATATCTCCAAGATGGTATACACCAAGGTGGTGACCGACAAGTCCCCATGGCTGGCCGGCGCCCGGCTGGGCGGCGTGTACTGCAATCCTGCATCCCACGGCGAAGGCAGGTTTGTGGCAAATGATGCATGGCTTCACAGGCTGATCGCCAACGGACAGGTGGCCACCCAGTATGTGGACGACAAGGGCAATGTGACCATGGACGAGTATTGGAACCCCAACGGCTCCTATATGGCCATAGAAGGCATCACCAGCCCTGACGGGCGTATCCTGGGCAAGATGGCCCACTCCGAGAGACGGGGAGAGGCAGTTGCCATGAACATTTACGGAGAGCAGGATATGAAGATATTTGAAAGCGGGGTTCAATATTTCCAGCTGTAAACAAGTACCCTGTGAAAAAAGCACAAAAAAGCAGGCTGTGTTTTCCTGCCGGTTCCCTCAATGGGACCGGCGGGATATTCATGGCCTGCTTTTGCTGGGCTGATTGGTAAACATCGGACCAATGGCAAGGCCCGGACCGGCCTTTTACAGCACCTTGTGATAGGCCAGCCTGGGGTCGCCTTTTTCCGTGCCCTCCGTGAGGGTGAGGCTGCCGCAGAGCGTGTATCCGCTTTTGGCAAGCGCCCGCTGCATGGAACGGTTGTCCGGATGGGTGTCGATGCGGATGTTGGTTAAGCCCATATGCCGCGCCAGGTCCTCAGACCGGCCAAACAGCTGTGCCGCAATGCCCCGGCCCTTGCATGATTCCTCCACGCAGACCCTGTGAAAGGCAGCATAGGGCTCTTGGTTTAACCAGGCGCCGTCAATCTGTGCATAGCTGGCTTCCGGCCCGGGGACCACTGTGATCATGCCCACGGCCTGTCCTTCCTGTTCCAAAACATGGATGGTCTTCTGTTCAATGGCGGCAGCAAGCCCCGGTCCGTCCGGATCGCCTTTCTGCCACTGATCAATGCCCCTGGCCCTGAATGATGCTTTTGCCTGATCCACCATATGGAGGAGCCTGGGCAGGTCCCTTTGTGTCGCTAACCGGTATATCATGTAATACCTCCCTGTCTGCAGCCAATCCTGCAATATCCGCCAATATAGGGCGGTTTTTTATCAGTATACATAATGGCGGGCGGTTTCGTCAACTTCCGGCTGAAATTGCAGGCATACTTGATTTTTTCCGCCTGGGTGCTATACTGAAATTAACATCATAAATATTACATATACCGCTGTGGTCCCATGGCGGAATGAAAGGGGATAATTGACATGGACACAAAACTTACAAGAGATCAGGCTTTGGAGACTCTTAAAAAATATAATACAGAGCCGTTCCACATCCTTCACGCGCTGACCGTGGAGGGAGCCATGAGATGGTTTGCAAAGGATCAGGGCTTTGAGGACGAGGAGGATTTTTGGGGACTTGTGGGGCTGCTCCATGACGTGGATTTTGAGATGTATCCCCAGGAGCACTGCATCAAGGCACCGGAACTGCTGAGACAGGCGGGGGCAGAGGAGGAACTCATCCGTGCGGTATGCAGCCATGGATACGGGATCATGGTGGATATCAAGCCGGAGCACCAGATGGAGAAGATCCTGTATGCGGTGGATGAACTCACTGGCTTGATCGGCGCAGCGGCCAGGATGCGTCCATCGGGAAGTGTGATGGATATGGAGGTGTCCAGCCTGAAGAAGAAATTTAAGGATAAACGGTTTGCGGCCGGTTGTTCCAGGGATGTGATCAAAAGCGGAGCTGAAAGCCTGGGATGGAGTTTGGAGGAACTGATGGAAAAGGCCATTTTAGCCATGCGTTCCTGCGAGGAGTCGGTGAATGAACAGATGGAAGCGTTGAAGTAAACGGACAGAAGTTTGAATGGAAGTAAACGGACAGAAGTTTGAACGGAAGTAAATGAACAGAAGTAAATGAACAAATAAAGGAGTTGAACTTGATCATGGTCCCCGATTGAATCTGACCGGGAAGTATCTGTTGCATATTCAGAAAGAAGGGGTGTTATGTATGCTATGTATTTCGTGGCAATTGGTTCACTGGCAGCGCTGGTCTTTGCAGCCTGCATGTTTGTCAGGGTAAAGAGGCAGCCCGGGGGCAGCCCGGAGATGCAGCGCATCTCCGGTTCGGTCCAGAAAGGGGCAAATGCTTATTTAAGGCGCCAGTACAAGGGCGTGGGGATATTTTTTGCCGTGGTTTTTGCGATCCTGGTTGTGATGGCATTCTGCGGCTTTTTGAGTTTTTTTACACCCTTTGCTTTTTTGACAGGGGGATTTTTCTCCGGCCTGTCCGGCTTTATCGGCATGAGGACGGCCACCATGGCCAACTGCCGTACGGCCCAGGGAGCTTCTGAAAGCCTGAACAAGGGGCTTAGAGTGGCGTTTTCCGCAGGATCGGTCATGGGATTTACCGTGGTTGGACTGGGACTTTTTGACCTGACTGTGTGGTATTTTATCCTGAACACGGCCTTTGGCAGTCTGCCTGAGGGGGAGCGGATCGCACAGATCACAGCCAACATGCTTACATTCGGCATGGGCGCCTCCAGCATGGCCCTGTTTGCAAGGGTTGGGGGAGGGATTTTCACAAAGGCCGCTGATGTGGGGGCGGATCTGGTTGGAAAGGTGGAAGCCGGAATCCCGGAGGATGACCCCAGGAACCCGGCAGTGATCGCCGACAATGTGGGGGACAATGTGGGGGATGTGGCCGGTATGGGCGCGGATCTGTACGAATCCTACGTGGGCTCCATTGTATCCACATCAGCCCTGGCAGTGGCGGCAGGGTATGGCGTCAGGGGCGTGGCTGTGCCCATGATGCTGGCTGCGCTGGGGGTGGTGGCATCCATTATCGGGACCTTTTTTGTGAACACAAAGGAGGATGCTTCCCAGAAGAATCTTCTTCAGGCACTGAGGACAGGAACCTATATCAGCGCGCTTTTAGTGGTGGCTGCGGCATTTTTTGCCATCCGTGTGCTGCTTCCCGGACACATGGGGATATATGCAGCCATCCTGTCCGGTCTTCTGGCCGGAGTGGCCATCGGGGCAATTACGGAATATTATACATCGGATTCCTATTCACCTACCAGAAAACTGGCAGGATCCAGCGAGACGGGAGGCGCTACCGTGATCATAAGCGGACTTTCCCTGGGCATGATGTCCACAGTGGCTCCTGTCATCATTGTGGGTGTTTCCGTGCTGGTGAGTTATTACTGCGCAGGCGGACAGGGGGATTTTAATGCGGGGCTTTACGGCGTGGGGGTGTCGGCAGTGGGAATGCTTTCCACTCTGGGAATTACCCTTGCAACCGA
This sequence comes from Clostridium sp. FS41, assembly GCF_000954015.1. Lineage (NCBI taxonomy): Bacteria > Bacillati > Bacillota > Clostridia > Eubacteriales > Clostridiaceae > Clostridium > Clostridium sp. FS41. The sequence continues at coordinate 104,081 of NZ_JYHN01000067.1, read as the reverse complement.
TGCCTATGGACCGGTTGCGGACAATGCGGGGGGAATCGCCGAGATGACCCATATGCCCCCTGAGGTCAGACATAAGACGGACGCCCTGGATTCCCTGGGCAATACCACGGCTGCCACGGGAAAGGGATTTGCCATTGGTTCGGCGGCACTGACAGCCCTTGCTCTGATCGCTTCCTACATTGACAAGGTACGGCAGATCGCGCCGGATCTGTCCCTGGATCTTTCCATCACTAATCCCACGGTGCTCATCGGGCTCTTTATCGGCGGAATGCTTCCGTTCCTTTTTGCAGCCCTTACCATGGATGCGGTGGGGGAGGCGGCCCAGTCCATTGTGGTGGAGGTACGGCGTCAGTTTAAGGAGATCGCAGGGCTGATGGAGGGAAAGGCGGAGCCGGATTACAGCGCCTGTGTGGATATGTGTACCAAGTCCGCCCAAAGGCTTATGATCGCTCCGGCCATGGTTGCAGTGGCTGTTCCTGTGGCCGTGGGACTTCTTCTGGGGCCCCAGGGCGTTGCGGGACTTTTGGCCGGCAACACGGTGACCGGTTTTGTGCTGGCCGTAATGATGTCCAATGCAGGCGGTGCCTGGGATAATGCAAAGAAGTACATTGAAGGCGGTGCCCACGGAGGAAAGGGCAGTCCTGAACACAAGGCGGCGGTGATCGGAGATACGGTGGGCGATCCCTTTAAGGACACTTCAGGGCCATCCATCAATATCCTGATCAAGCTGACCTCCATGGTGTCCATTGTGTTTGCCGGGCTGGTGGTAGCGGTCCATTTGCTGTAATGCACAAAAACAAAAGAAATAAACCTGGATTTTCTGCAAAACAGTCCGCGGTATAAAAACATATGTCCTCTGTACGCAAATTTTTTCGTCTAAACCTATTGACATACTTGCTAAAGTAAGGTATCATTTGCACTTGTAACGCCATAGAGTATAAAAGCAGTTGATTTGTTAAGATATAAGCAGTGCAAAGTTAGAAGCAAGGGAGACGGATAAGATGAAAAAAGTGGTGAAGTTCGGCGGAAGCTCATTGGCCAGTGCGAGACAGTTCAAGAAAGTGGCGGATATCATAAAAGCTGATAAGTCCAGAAGATACGTGGTTCCTTCCGCGCCGGGCAAACGCAGTGACAAGGATGAGAAGGTTACGGATATGCTGTATGCCTGCTATGACGCTGTTGTGGAAGGCAGGTCCTACAAGAAGATCCTGGAGAAGATCAAAAGCAGATACCTGGATATCATTGACGGCCTCAACTTAAACCTGAACCTGGACCACGAATTCGAGAGGATTGAGGAGAATTTCCTGGCAAAGGCGGGAAGGGATTACGCCGCTTCCAGAGGAGAGTACCTGAACGGTATTGTGACCGCCAATTACCTGGGATATGAATTCATTGACGCAGCCGAAGTGATCTTTTTTGACGATAACGGAAACTTTGAGGCGGATCTGACCAACAGGGAGCTGTCTGAGCGCCTGGAGCATGTGGAGCGGGCGGTGATCCCAGGATTTTACGGTTCCAAACATGACGGCACGGTGAAGACATTTTCCAGGGGCGGCTCTGACGTGACCGGCTCCATTGTGGCCAAGGCGATCCATGCGGATATGTATGAGAACTGGACGGATGTATCCGGTGTCCTGGTGACAGACCCAAGGATCGTGGATGATCCTGAGGTGATCGAGACCATTACGTACAAGGAACTTCGGGAACTGTCCTACATGGGCGCAAGCGTCCTTCATGAAGATGCCATATTTCCGGTCCGCAAGGAGGGGATCCCCATCAATATCAGGAATACCAACCGTCCTGAGGATAAGGGTACGCTGATCGTGGAGAGCACCTGCCGCAAACCCCGCCATACCATAACAGGGATCGCGGGCAAGAAAGGATTCTGCTCCATCAACATTGAGAAGGCCATGATGAACGCCGAGGTGGGCTTTGGCCGCAAGGTGTTAAGCGTATTTGAGCAGTACGGCATTTCCTTTGAGCACATGCCCTCTGGCATTGATACCATGACGGTCTATGTGCACCAGTCTGAATTTGAGGAATATGAGCAGTCTGTGATCGCCGGGATACACAGGGCTGTGGAGCCGGATACCGTGGAGCTGGAGTCGGACCTGGCACTGATCGCAGTTGTAGGCCGGGGCATGAGGTCAAACCGGGGCACTGCGGGAAGGGTATTTTCCGCCCTTGCCCATGCCAGGGTGAATATTAAGATGATCGATCAGGGTTCCAGTGAGTGGAACATTATCATCGGGGTGAAGAATGATGACTTTGAGACAGCGATCCGTGCGATCTACGACATTTTTGTGATCACAGAACTGTGAGAAAGAACAAAGGATCCGGGATCGGGTCAATAACTTAAATATGCAACAAAAGAGTGGCACGGTAAAGCACCGTGCCATTTTTTCAGGAATATGTTGGAAAATCCATCCCCTTGTCATTATTTATTTTCTAATAGTAAAAAATATGGTATACTGGATAAAATAATAAGAGGTTGTCTGTCATCATGTGCCTGAGAACAAGGAGGATCTGCATATGTTGGAAAAAATTGATTTGAATAAAACCGTAGATAAGAAATCATACCGCAAGGTAATGGATGAGGCCTCTCAGAGACTGGGACTGCTGCAGCGGGAGTGCAAAGCTGCCGGGATTCCCGTGATCATTGTGTTTGAGGGAATGGGGGCTGCAGGCAAAGGGGTTCAGATCAACCGGCTGATCCAGGCCCTGGATCCCAGGGGATTTGACGTGTACGCATGTGACAGGCCCACTGAGGATGAGCAGATGCGCCCTTTCCTGTGGCGCTATTGGACCAAGACGCCGGCCAGGGGAAGGATCGCTATTTTTGACAGAAGCTGGTACCGCAGCGTGCAGGTGGACCGCTTTGACGGGCTGACGCCCGAGGATAAGCTGCCTGACGCATATCAGGACATACTGTCCTTTGAAAAGCAGCTGAGCGATGACGGCACGGTCATAATAAAGTTTTTCCTGTACATTGACAAAGAGGAGCAGAAAAAACGGTTTAAAAAGCTGGACGGGTCTAAGGAGACTGCATGGAGGGTCACCAGGGAGGACTGGGAGAGGAACAAGGAGTTTGAACGGTATCTCACCATGAATGAGGAGATGCTGGAGAACACGGATACGGATTATGCGCCATGGAGTATTATCGAGGCAGTGGATAGAGACTACGCTGCGCTGAAGATCGTGACAGCCGTCATGGACCGTCTGGAAAGCGAGCTGGAGGAGAGAAAGGCTGCCGGGGAGAAGCCGGCGGAGAAAACTCCTTTAAAGACAACCAGGGACCGCTTTAAAAACGGAGTCCTCTCAGGCATTGACCTGTCTAAAAGCCTGACGGAGGAAGAGTATAAGGAGCGGATGAAAAAGCTGCAGAAACGGCTTGCCCAGCTTCACAGTGAACTTTACCGGCTTCGGATCCCCGTGGTCATCGGATTTGAGGGCTGGGATGCCGGCGGCAAGGGCGGCGCCATCAAACGTCTGACAAGTCAGCTGGATCCACGGGGATACCGGGTGAATCCCACGGCAGCGCCCAATGACATAGAGAAGGTCCATCACTATCTGTGGCGTTTCTGGAACAATGTGCCAAAGGCCGGCCATATTGCCATTTTTGACCGCACATGGTACGGACGGGTCATGGTGGAGCGTATTGAGGGGTTCTGCACAGAGACCCAGTGGAAGCGGGCCTACCAGGAGATCAACGAGATGGAATCCCACATGGCCAATGCAGGCGCGGTGGTGCTTAAGTTCTGGCTCCATATCGACAAGGACGAGCAGGAGCGCAGGTTCAAGGAACGTCAGGCAGCCCCCTTAAAGCAGTGGAAGATCACGGATGAGGACTGGCGCAACCGGGAAAAGTGGGACCAGTACGAGGATGCGGTCAATGAGATGCTGGTCCGCACCTCCACCACCTATGCGCCCTGGATCGTGGTGGAAGGAAATGACAAGCACTATGCCAGGGTAAAGGTGCTTCAGACAGTGGTGGATGCCCTGGAAAAGAAAATCAAGAAAGTAAAAGAGAGCAGATGAGTGACACAAAAGAGATAATCGTAGTGGGAGGCGGGGCAGCCGGGATGATGGCTGCCATTGCCGCCGCAAAGGAAGGCGCCAAGGTGCACCTTTATGAAAAAAATGAGAAACTTGGAAAAAAATTATTCATCACAGGCAAGGGCCGCTGCAACATAACCAATGCGTGCGATATGGAGGAGCTTCTGGCATCGGTGGTGAGCAACTCCAAGTTCCTGTACAGCAGTTTTTTCGGCTTTACCAACCAGGATATGATGAACCTGCTGGAGCAGGCGGGGCTTAGGCTCAAGGTGGAGCGGGGGAACCGTGTGTTCCCTCAGTCGGACAAGTCGTCTGACGTAATAGCTGCCCTGACCTCGATCCTTAAAAGGGAGGAGGTCCGGATCCACCTTCAGCAAAGGGTGGAGGGCCTGGTGATAGAGGACGGTGTTTGTGTGGGAGTCCGTGTGGGCGGCCGCATTCACAGCGGGGAGGGCGTGATCGTGACCACAGGAGGCTTGTCCTACCCCACCACGGGTTCCACCGGTGACGGCTATGAGTGGGCCAGGGAAAGCGGGCACAAGATAACGGACCTGTCCCCTGCGCTGGCGGCCTTTGAGGTAAAGGAAGCGGATACTGTAAAGGAACTTCAGGGATTGTCCCTGAAGAACGTGGAGGCATGGATATCAGCTGGTAAAAAGGAGCTGTTCCGGGATTTTGGGGAAATGCTGTTTACCCATTTCGGAGTCAGCGGCCCCCTGCTTTTAAGCGCCAGCTCCTTTGGGGCAAAGGCAATCAGGAAGCAGCCCCTGGATCTGGTCATTGACTTAAAGCCTGCATTGTCCACGGAGCAGTTGGATGACAGGATCCTGCGGGACTTTACGGAAAGCATGAATAAACAGTTCCGCAATTCCCTGTCCCATCTGTATCCCTCCAAACTGATCCCCGTGATCATTGCGCGCAGCGGCATTGATCCGGATAAGAAGGTCAATGAGGTGACCAGGGAAGAACGGGCCAGGCTTGTGAAGGTGACCAAGGGGCTCACCTTCACCCTGACCGGTTTAAGGGACTACAAGGAAGCGATCATCACCCAGGGAGGCATCTCTGTCCGGGACATAAATCCCTCCACCATGGAATCCAAGCGGGTGCGGGGACTGTATTTTGCAGGAGAAATACTGGATCTGGATGCGGTTACCGGAGGGTTCAACCTGCAGATCGCATGGTCCACGGGATGGGCGGCAGGCAGGGGCGCGGCCCTGGCTTAGGGCCAGTCCGGCCAAGGCGCCGGAGGACGTTTGAAAACTCATTATAAGACAGGAGAGTAATGAAAGCATGAAGCATTTTAACATAGCAATTGACGGTCCGGCGGGAGCGGGCAAAAGTACCATTGCCAAATTGGTGGCAAAGAAGCTGGGATTTGTGTACGTGGACACGGGCGCCATGTACCGCACCATGGCCCTCCATTTTCTGAGAAAAGGCATTGATCCCGCGGATGAAGCATCCATTGCAGAGGCATGCCGTGATGTGGACGTGACGATCCGGTACGAGGACGGCGCTCAGCAGGTGATCCTGAACCGGGAAAATGTCTCAGACCTGATCCGCACCGAGGAGGTTGGCAGCATGGCCTCAGCCACCTCTGTTTACATGCCTGTCCGGGAAAAGCTGGTGGAACTTCAGCAGGAGCTGGCGCGAAAAACAAATGTTATTATGGACGGCCGGGATATCGGAACCTGTGTGCTTCCCGATGCGCCTGCCAAGATCTACCTCACAGCTTCGGTGGATGTAAGGGCAAAGAGGCGGTACGGGGAATTGGTGGAAAAGGGTGTGGAGTGCGACCTGGAGTCCATTGCAGAGGATATAAAAGAGCGGGATCACAGGGATATGAACAGGGAACATTCACCCCTAAAGCAGGCAGAGGACGCCGTGCTCCTTGACAGTTCCCTCATGACCATCAGCCAGGTGGCGGATGCCATCATTGCCATTGCCCGTGAACATGGGCTGGAGGTGTGACCATGGAGCGGGAAGTGGTGGTGGCTAAAAGCGCCGGCTTCTGTTTCGGCGTGGAGCGCGCCGTGGATCAGGTGTACCAGCAGATCCAGGCAGTGAAGGATGGGCGGGCAAAGGGGCCTATTTATACCTATGGACCCATTATCCACAACGAGGAAGTGGTAAAGGACCTGGAGAGCAAGGGCGTCCGGGTGCTGGAGACAGAGGCGGATCTATTGTCCCTGCCCAGGGGAGAGGGGACGGTCATCATCCGTTCCCATGGAGTCAGCCGTCACATATATGACATCCTCGGCCAGCGCCAGGTGGCGATTGTGGATGCCACCTGCCCCTTTGTGAAGAAAATTCACCGCATCGTGTCGGAACATTCCCAGGCAGGGGATGCGGTGGTGATCATCGGAAGCCCGGACCATCCCGAAGTGGAAGGAATCAGGGGCTGGGGAAATGAGTACACCACGGTCATAGAAGACGGGGAAGGGGTTGATAAATTTTCTCTTCTTAAGGGTCAGAAGCTGTGTATCGTGTCCCAAACGACATTTAATTACAACAAATTTAAAGAATTAGTTGAAAAATTTTCAAAAAAGGGTTATGATAGTAGTGTTTTAAATACGATTTGCAATGCAACACAGGAAAGACAAGTGGAGGCAGCGAGGATTGCTTCACAGGTGGAGGCCATGATTGTTATAGGTGGCAGGCATTCTTCTAACACCCAGAAGCTATATGAAATATGCCTCAAGGAATGTAAAAACACATGTTACATTCAGACACTCGGCGATTTAGATCCTGACAGTGTATCTTCTGTGCGCAGCGTAGGTATTACAGCTGGGGCATCCACCCCAAAAAAGATTATTGAGGAGGTTCATACCAGAATGGCAGAGCAGAGTTTTGCAGAGTTATTAAAGGAAGAGGAAGAATCAACCAAACCAATACGTACAGGAGAGATAGTTACCGGTCAGGTCATCGAAGTCAGCAAAGATGAGATTATTCTGAGTATTGCAGGGAATAAGTCGGAAGGCGTTATTACCCGTGATGAATACAGCAACGACAATAATGTAGATTTGACCACCAAAGTACAGATTGGTGAGGAGATGGAAGCCAAAGTCATTAAGCTGAATGACGGCGTGGGCATGGTTTCTTTATCCTATAAGCGTATGGCGGCTGACAGAGGCAATAAGCGTCTGGAAGAGGCGTTTGAGAACCAGGAGGTTCTGACCGCAAAGGTAGCACAGGTATTAGACGGAGGCTTAAGCGTTGAGGTTGAGGGCGCTAGGGTATTTATCCCGGCCAGCCTTGTATCTGACAGCTATGAGAAAGATCTGTCCAAGTATGCCGGACAGGACATTGAATTTGTGATTACAGAGTTCAATCCCAAGAGAAGAAGGATCATTGGCGACAGAAAGCAGCTGTTGGTTGCACAGAAGGCACAGCTGAAAGAAGAACTGTTCTCCAGAATCCAGATTGGTGATGCAGTGGAAGGAACTGTTAAGAATGTGACAGATTTCGGTGCATTCATTGACCTGGGCGGAGCGGATGGACTGCTTCATATTTCTGAGATGAGCTGGGGCCGTGTTGAGAACCCTAAGAAGGTATTCAAGGCCGGAGACCAGGTGAGGGTCCTGATCAAGGATATCCAGGGTGAGAAGATTGCCCTGAGTCTTAAGTTCCCTGAGGCGAATCCATGGGTACAGGCAGCAGAGAAGTATGCTGTTGGTAATGTTGTAGTAGGCCGTGTGGCGCGTATGACGGATTTCGGCGCATTTGTTGAGTTGGAGCCGGGCGTAGATGCTCTTCTTCATGTTTCCCAGATTTCCAGAGAACATGTTGAGAAGCCAGCAGACGTATTGAGGATCGGTGAAGAGATTGAAGCAAGAGTGGTAGACTTCAACGAAGCAGACCACAAGATCAGCCTGAGCATCAAGGCTATGATGGCTCCTGCGGCACAGGATCTGGATGTAGCTGACGTGGATATTGATGCGGTAGCACAGCAGGTAGAAGAATAATCGTATGTTATAAGACCGGTTGCAGACAGATGCCTGCAGCCGGTTTTTGTCTTTGGGCGGGAACTGGTTACCTGCGCCTTATAGTTACTTCATAAGCGGATTTAAAAGCAGGGATGCTTCAAAGATGCCTTCCTCGTAGGTGAATTTAAGGATTCCGTGATACCGGTCCACCAGGTAGCGCACCGATGATGTGCCGGTGCCCAGATCATCCCTTTTGGAGGACATGAAACGTCCGTCCTTCAGGCATATGACATGGGTGTAGGTATTGCGTACGGACAGGGCGATCATGGATTTGCCGGCCTGTCCGATATTGATGGCAATGGAGGCAGGGCCGCAGGTCTGGCGCATACAGGACTCCACCGCATTGGAGAGCAGGTTTCCAAGAATGGTGCAGAAATCGATCTCGGGAACGGGTAGGGAGGGCGGAAGCGAAATGGAGGTCTCCACATCGATTCCCTGATCCTGCGCCAGCTTGATGTAGTAATTGAGAAGGGCGTTGGAGGATACGTTGGAGCAGTATTGCACCATGGAAAGGGCTTCAAAGCTTCCCAGATATTCGTTGATATATTCCAGGGCCTGATCTGCCTTTTCTTCCTCCAGGAGTCCCTTGAGAGTGATAAGGTGGTGGCGGTAATCATGGCGCACTTTCTTAAGCTGGTCCAGGTTGTACTGAAGGGTCGCCATTTGGGAGGTCTGAACGCTGGCCAGGAGCCTGGTGGTCCGGTACTGTTCCTTGATGGCATAGCTTTGGGCCAGTCTGGAAAGGATTCTCAGGGTTACGTAATGCACCGCGTAAATACATACGGCCCAGCCCATAACAGAGAAGGCGGCATTGGGATGTCTGGCCAGGAATAGCTGGGCGGGAACACTTCCTGTATCAAAGTGATATACGATAAAGAACAGCACGGGAATGGAGACCAGATGCTTCCACACCGGCAGGGGGCGCGTGTAATCCACAGCTTCCAGCAGATAACAGTGGAGCAGATAGTAGGCGCTGCTGACCATGACAAAGAGCAGCAGCAGGCGGTAAGCCAGTTCTGCGTTGGCGATGTGGAGATTTCCTTTGGGAAGGTTCCTGGAAGCATAGATCAGGCTGGCGCAAAAGACAGCAATATCAGCGAAGTTTTTAAACAGAAACAGCGTGTACACCACCACCTGCCAGTCTGCCTTTGAAAGCCATCTGCACAGCAGTACATTGGCCGTCATGGTGATGCAGACCCAGGGAAGATAAATCTGATCCCTGGAAAAACGAAGGGATGCAAAGGTAAAAAGGCACACAAAAAAAAGGTATCCTGCAAGAATACCTGTAATTTTAGCCGCAGAAAATCTCCATTCTTTGCGGAATGTAATGATAAACGGAAGGATTACAAATAAAATCTCAGCCAGGATCGTACAGACCAGCTGAATATCGATAGAAACCATCAGATACCTCCATTTAGCTTTGAAAACTGATAGTCTGCATACTGCTGATGGATCTGGGACCGCAGATTCCTGGTGATGGGAAGCTGTTCTCCTGTGGTGAGCACAAATTCCGTCTTTTCAAGGGCGGAAACCTTATCCATGTTGATGATACAGTTCCTGTAACAGCATATGAACTGGGGATAACACAGCAGCAGACTAGAAAAGTCATGGAACCTCATATAGGTTCTCACGGTCTTATCCTCCAGGTGGATCTGGATGTAGTGGTTGCTGTAGTCCGTGTACAGGATATCGTCAATGGGCAGCTTGACCATGATGCGGCTTTCTTTTACTTCGATATAGTGGCTGCGCTTTTTCTGGGACACGGATCTGAAATAGTCCATGGTCTGGCTGAACTTTCCGTAGCGCAGGGGCTTTACCATGTAGTCCAGGGCACGGACTTCATACCCCTTCAGGGCAAAATCTGTGCTGCTGGTGGTAAAGATAAGGGCGCATTGGTCATCATCCTTGCGGATGCGTTCTGCAACACGGATTCCGGATGCCTCTCCTTTCAGAAAAATATCTATAAAAACAAGGTCAAATGCATTCCTGTGCCATAAATGAAGAAAGTCAGCGGCAGTGTTAAATATTGTCGTTTGCTGGCAGATATGTGCATCCGTAAAATACGTGTTTATATAACCGGCCAACTGACGCGCCTCATCAATGGAGTCATCAATTACTGCGATATTCACGTTGTGCTTCCTTTCTACATTTAACATGAAATATATAGCCGATAGATTATGTGAAAATTTCGTCAAAATATTGTATATAATGGGACAATAAATATAGATTCAGTATAATATACAACAAGTTAAAAAGCAAGAGTAATTGGAATTAGTTGTAAAGACCGTATAGGGGGGCCTGTGCATGGGCATAATCCTTTTGTACTTAATTGAAAGATATGAAAGGAGCTGTAAATTAGCATGGGAAAAGCAAAAAAGGGAGATCCCTTTGATCCTCATAACTTAAGTCCCCAGGACCAGCTGAAATTTGAGATTGCCCAGGAACTGGGACTGGAATCCAAGGTCATCGAAGGCGGATGGAGAAGCCTGACGGCAAAGGAGAGCGGAAGGATCGGAGGATTGATCACAAAGCGCAAGCGCGAGATGAAGCAGGAGGCATTGCAGCAGGATTAAATATCCGTTATACTGGAGCGGGGGTTGGGCAGCGGAGGAATACAGATGAAGATAGGAATTATCAGTTTTACAGCCAAGGGAAGCCGGCTGTGCAGCCGGCTGGCTAACGGACTGGCAGGGGAAATGCTGGAATGCACCGGATATGTACCGGAGCGTTTCCGGGACGGGGAATGTGAAAATATTAATATACAGTGCCGGGAACAGTCCCTTGACCAGTGGACCGCGGCCATGTTTGGCGACCACAGGGCCATGGTGTTTGTGGGAGCGGCCGGGATCGCTGTCAGGGCCATTGCCCCCTTTGTCCGGGATAAGATGGAAGATCCTCCCGTGGTAGTGGTGGATGAGGCAGGGCGTTTTGTCATACCCATCCTGTCCGGCCATGTGGGAGGGGCAAACCGTCTGGCCGTCCGGATCGCGCGTCTGTTGGGGGCTGTTCCCGTCATCACCACTGCCACTGACGTGAACGGCCTTTTTGCAGTGGATGTGTTTGCAGCCGAGAACCGGCTTGTGATCGCGGACAGGGAAGCTGCAAAGCAGGTATCCGTGGATCTGCTGGAGGGGACGCCGGTAGGCTTTTTCAGTGATTTTGACCTGGGGACCGGCCGGGTGCCGGCTGGATGTGTCCGGGATGTCTGTGAAAGAAATATTTGGATTACGGTGAATGATGAGAGAATATGGAAAGAACGGTATCAAACGTCCGGGGAGAAACAGGACAAGCCCGGGCTGTTAAGACTGGTGCCAAAAGCTGTGACAGTGGGCGTTGGATGCCGCCGCGGAGTGGAGGTCCATGCTCTGGAGCACCGGGTAAGGGAGTGCCTGGACAGACATGGGATCGATCCGGCTTCTGTAAAAACATTGGCTACCATTGATGTGAAACGGGACGAAGCGGCCGTGCTTGCGCTGGCCCGAGACCGTGGGTGGGAACTGGCGTTTTACAGCGCCTGTGAATTGTCCGGGGTGAAGGGAGAGTTTCGGGAATCGGACTTTGTCAGACGGACCGTAGGCGTGGGCAATGTGTGCGAGAGAGCCTGTCTGGCAAAGGGGGGAGGCCTGGCGTTTGGCCGTGAAGCCGGGGACGGGATCACGGTGGCTGCCGCCGTGCTTCCGGTCAAATTAAACATTGAGAAATACATATAGATATGGTATACTTTTAGCTTATAAGTCAGAGGTTGGACAGCAGGTGATACGATGGGAGACTCATACATCTATAAGAATCAGAAAAAATTGCGATGGGGATATACCACGGGTACTTGTGCGGCAGCGGCTTCTTTGGCGGCTGCCGTTATGCTGCTTGGCGGCAGGCGGACAGAGCAGGTGGCCATTACCACGCCTAAGGGGATAGGGCTGGATCTGGAGGTGGAGGACATTTCCATGGGACAGGCCTTTGTTTCCTGCGGGGTGAGGAAGGACGCGGGGGATGACCCTGATGTGACCGATGGGCTGACCGTATATTCCAGGATCACAGTTTGCGGGGAGAGGGACATTTGTAAAAGTGGGTTTTATGAATATAAAAATGACCAATTTTGCCTGAGATTAGTAGGCGGAGTGGGAGTTGGAACTGTTACAAAGGATGGATTGAACTGTGAGGTGGGAAAAGCAGCTATTAATCCTGTGCCCCGGCAGATGATTTTCCGGCAGGTGGCTGACCAGTGCATGGAATACGGATTCAAAGGTTTTCTGCAGATCGAGATCAGCGTACCAGGGGCAGTGGAAGTGGCAAAGAGGACCTTTAACAGCAAACTGGGAATACAGGGAGGCATTTCCATACTGGGGACCAGCGGTATGGTGGAACCCATGAGTGAATCGGCCCTTTTGGAAACCATACGCCTGGAGCTGAGGCAGAAGGTGCTGGCAGGATATGAAAGGGTTATCATTGCTCCCGGGAATTACGGGGAGGCGTTTTTAGAGCATTCCCTGGGGATCGGGCTGGACCAGGCGGTCAAGTGCAGTAATTTCATCGGCAGTACCATTGATATGGCGGTGGAGGAAGGGGTAAAGGCCCTGTTCCTGGTGGGACATGGAGGAAAGCTGCTGAAACTGGCGGCAGGTATTATGAACACCCACTCATCAGTGGCAGATGGGCGCATGGAGATATTGGCAGCATATGGAGCGGCCTGCGGAGCCGGCTGCTCTTTGGTAAACCTGATACTGGATGCCATCACCGTGGACGAAGGGCTTCGGCTGTTGGAAACCAGGGAAGGTCTTCGGGAACAGGTGATGGAGCGGATCATGGAACGTATAACGGAACATCTGAAACAAAGGGCGGCGGGCAGACTGGATATCCAGGCCCTGGTATTTACCAATGAACGGGGGATACTGGGAATGACACCGGGAGCGTCCGGGATGCTTGCACGTTTGAAGGCGAATCAATGAAGCGGAAGGTGATATGGATGATACATATAGTAGGAGCAGGTCCGGGAAGCCCGGATCTGATAACAGTGCGAGGACAAAAACTGCTTGGCAAAGCGGATGTGGTGATCTATGCAGGGTCCCTGGTGAATCCTGAGCTTCTTGACATGACCAGGGAAGGCGCGCTTATCTATGACAGCGCCAGGATGACCCTGGAGGAAGTGATGGGGATCGTGGAGCGGTCCTGGGAAGCAGGCCTTTGCGTGGTGCGCCTTCACACAGGGGATCCCTGTATTTACGGGGCGATCCGGGAGCAGATGGACTGGATGGATGAAAAGGGGATTGCATATGATATATGTCCGGGGGTAAGTTCCTTTTGCGGGGCTGCGGCAGCCCTTGGAATGGAGTATACACTGCCGGATGTGACACAGAGCGTGGTGATCACCAGAATGGCGGGCAGGACTCCGGTTCCGGAGCGGGAGTCCATACGCGGTTTTGCGTCCCACGGTGCAGCCATGGTGATATTCCTGAGCACGGGAATGGTGAAGGAACTGTCCCGGGAGCTGATGGAGGGCGGATATAAGGCGGATACGCCGGCGGCCATTGTCTATAAGGCCACCTGGCCGGAGGAAAAGGTGGTGCGCTGCACGGTGGGAACCCTGAAGGAAGCGGCGGAAAAGGAGCATATCACAAAGACGGCTCTGATCGTGGTGGGGGACAGCGTGGCCCAGAAGGGGTATGAGCGTTCTAAACTGTATGATCCTGGGTTTACGACCATGTACAGGGAGGGAAAGCGCGCCCCGGGCACCATGTATGTGGTGGGCATGGGACCTGGAAACGTGGGACAAATGACCGGGGAGGCTCTGGAAACCTTAAGGCGCTGCCAGGTCATTGCAGGCTATACGGTCTATGTGGATCTGGTGCGTGAGCATTTTCCTCAGAAAGAATTTCTGACAACAGCCATGACACGGGAGGAAGAACGGTGCCGTAAGGCCCTGGAGTGCTGTATGGAGGGAAAGGACACGGCTATGATATGCAGCGGGGATGCCGGCGTCTATGGCATGGCAGGCTTGATGCTGGAGCTGTCCAAGGAGTATCCCGGGATAGAGGTTAAGATCGTGCCGGGAGTTACTGCCGCATGTGCGGGAGGAGCTGTTCTTGGAGCTCCCCTCATGCATGATTTTGCAGTTGTCAGCCTCAGCGACAGACTGACGCCGCTGGATACGATCTGGGACAGGATCGAGTCAGCGGCCCGGGCGGATTTTGTCATGTGTATTTATAATCCTGCCAGCAAGGGGAGACCTGATTATTTCAGACAGGCATGCCAGCGGATCCTGAAATACAGGTCCGGGGATACGGTCTGCGGTCTGGTGGCCAATATTGGACGGGAGGGACAGTCCATGGAGGTGTTGTCCTTAGAGGAGATAAAGGACAGGCAGGTGGACATGTTTACCACTGTGTACATTGGAAACTCGCACACCAAACAGATCGGGCCGTATATGGTGACGCCCAGGGGCTACAGGCATGGAGAAAAGTGAAAGTAAAAAAAAGAAAAAGGCAGTGCTTTTTGCGGGCACCACGGAAGGCCGCCTGCTGGCCGGATATCTCGTATCCATGGGATGCGAGACAGTGGTATGCGTGGCCACGGAATATGGGCAGTATATAATGGAATCCTGCACAGTGGAGCCAGATGCGCAGCCGGACGCGCAGCCAGACGCGCAGCCGGGCATGCAGCCGGACGCGCAGCCGGACATCCGGCAGGGCCGCCTTGACCGGGCCGGGATGGAGGCATTGCTGGACCAGGTAAAGCCGGGGATGGTAATAGACGCCACCCACCCCTATGCGGTTGAGGTTACGCGGAACATACGAACGGCATGTGAGACACGGCCGTGGATCCGTCTTCTGCGGTGTCAGAGGGACAAAGGCAGGGAGCGTGAGAACGTGGTCTCCGTCCCGGATCTGGGGACAGCAGTTTCCTGGTTAAAGCACAGGGAGGGCAATATACTGGTGACAACAGGCAGCAAGGAGCTGGCTTCCTTCTGTGAACTTAAGAATTACCGGCAGAGGGTATATGCCAGGGTCCTGCCGTCTGTGGAGTCTGTGCAGATGTGCAGGAACCTGGGGTATGAAGGACGCCATATCATTGCCCTGCAGGGTCCCTTTTCCAGGGAAATGAACCTGGCTATGATCCGTGAATATGATTGCCGTTACCTTGTTACCAAGGACGGAGGCCGGGCCGGAGGGCTGGAGGAAAAGCTGGACGCGGCTTCCAGGGCCGGGATCACGGCCGTTTTAATAGACAGACCGGACAGCGGCCAGGGAATTTCACTGGAGGAAGTAAAAAAACAGATAAAGGAGTGGATGGACCATGAGGGATGACAATGCATATATGGATGAGCTGCGTCCAATTGTATATCTGGTGGGGATCGGCATGGGGGGCGAGGACCAGCTGACAGGCCGGGCCATGGATTGCCTGGAGGCAGCGCAGGTGGTTACGGGAGCGGAACGCATGCTGGAAAGTGTTCGCTCATATACGGAGGGAAAGCGTGTGTTTTCCGCCTATAAACCAAGCGAGATGGTGCAGTGGCTGGGCAGCTTTAAGTGGGAGGAGGCAGCGCTGGTGCTTTCCGGGGACACCGGCTTTTACAGCGGCGCGGAGGCGGCTGCCAAAGCCTTTATGAGAGAGGGCTGGGATGTGGAGTATGTTCCGGGCATATCCAGCTTATCCTACTTCTGCGCGCGTCTGGGGAAAAGCTGGCAGAATGTCCATGCTGTGAGCAACCACGGACGGGAGTGTGATGTGGTTGCCCATATAAGGAACCACAGGTCCTGTTTTGTCCTTCTGGGAGGACCGGGAAGCGTGCCTTCCCTCTGCCGCCAGCTGGTGAGCAGCGGCATGAGCCATGTGAGCGTATGGGCGGGAGAAAATTTCTCCTATGAGGACGAGCGGATTAGCTGGGAGATGACACCGGCGGAACTGATCATGGAGGATGAACATCATCCGTTCGGAAGCCTTGCCTGTGTTTTGGTGGAGAATGAGCAGGCGCTGGAGGGACAGCTCTATCCCGCAGCAGGGCCTGAGGACAGTGATTTCATCAGAGGGCAGGTGCCCATGACAAAGGCTGAGGTCAGACGGCTTTCCCTGGAAAAACTTCGTATAGGCGATGGCGCTGTGTGCTATGACATCGGCGCAGGCACCGGATCCGTGGCCGTGGAAATGGGGATGGAGATCAGGCGCAGGGGCGGCACCGGAGAAGTGTATGCCATTGAGCGAAGCGGGGAAGCTCTGCAGCTGATCCAATCCAATGCCCAGAAATTCCATGGGGCCTGGCAGGGCTTTCATATCGTGGAGGGGGAGGCTCCCGGGGCGATGAAGGAGCTTCCTGCTCCCACCCATGCGTTTATCGGGGGAAGCGGGGGCAGGATGAAGGAGATCGTGGAAACCCTTTTGGAAGCCAACCCTGAAACCCGCATTGTGGCCAATGCCATTACATTGGAGACCGTGGGGGAGATCCTGGACTGTATCCGCGAATTCGGATTCCGGGAAACGGAGCTGGTCCAGGTATGGGCAGCGCCGGTGGAATCCGTGGGCAGATATCACATGCCCAAAGCCCAGAATCCCGTGTATGTGGCAGCCATGCAGTATCCGGCCGATGCGGAGGAACCGGCCGGCGGCGGGGGTGAGATACAATGGCAGGAGTTATGATCGTTGCAGGGAAAAGCGGAAGCGGAAAGACCATGGTGACCTGCGGCCTGCTGTCCCTTCTTGAAAGAAAGGGATGGGATCCCTGGGGATTCAAATGCGGACCGGATTATATTGACGGCCTGTTTCACCGCAAGGTGCTGGGCGTGGAAAGCGGAAATCTGGACAGTTTTTTTGAGACACCGGAGCATATGCGCAGAAAGTATTCAGGCGCTGCCATGGACCACTTTGCCGTGGTTGAGGGAGTGATGGGATATTTTGACGGCCTGGGAGGTATTTGCGTAAAGGGCAGCTCCTATGAGGTGGCCGGTATCCTGGAGATCCCTGTGATACTGGTGGTGGATGCAAAAGGGGCCAGTCTGTCCCTGGCAGCCCAGATCCATGGGTTCATGGAATATATCCCGCCGTATGACCGGAGGGAGAGTCCCTCCTGCCATAATCATATTGCAGGCGTCCTGTTTAACCGTATGTCTCCCATGATATATGAACGGATGGGTAAACTGGTGGAGGAACAGCTTCATATACCTGTGGTGGGATATGTGCCTGAGCTGGACTTCCTTCAGGTCCAAAGCCGCCATCTGGGATTGATCCTTCCCCATGAGATAGAGGGACTCAAAGGTCAGATGGAGCAGCTGGCCGATGTGATGGAGAGGACAGTGGATATAAAAAAGCTGGCAGCGGTTTCCGGCTATGTTAACGGACAGGCAAAAATACGAGAAAAAAACTCGCGAGAAAAAAACTCAAAAAAAGAATGTATACAAAAAACAGATTCCAAGAAAAATATTGAGAGATTTTCTCTTGGAGTGGCTATGGATGAGGCGTTCTGCTTCTATTACAGGGACAACCTGGATGCCATGGAGCAGGCGGGCGCAAGGCTTGTGTATTTCAGCCCTGTCCATGACAGGGAGCTGCCGGATGGGCTGGATGGGCTTCTGTTTGGCGGAGGGTATCCGGAAAACCATGCCGGGCAGCTGTCTGAAAACGTGACCATGCGCCTTTCGGTGTCCGAGGCGGCTAAAAGGGGAATGCCCATATTGGGAGAATGCGGAGGATACCTCTATCTGTTGGATACACTGGAAGGGGCGGATGGACAGGATTATCCCATGGCCGGGGTGTTTTCCGGCCGCGGCTATAGGGGCAGGGAAAAAGGGCGTTTTGGATATATCACCCTGTATCCGGAAAGGGAACTCCCCTATATGCCCGCTGGCGGATGGATCAAAGGGCACGAGTTCCATTACTGGAACTGTGAGGTGAAAAAAGAGGACTGTGTAATGACTGCCAGAAAACCTGTAGGTGACAGGTCGTGGCCGTGTATGAGATCAGAGGGAAATGTGATGGCAGGTTTTCCCCACCTGTATTATCCCTCCTGTCCTCAACTGGTGGAACGGTTTGCGGCGAGGTGTATCAAATTTGGAAAGGAAACAAGAGCATGACAATGGAGGAAGCGATTCATTCGGTCAGGGGAGCGGACCGCGGCGCCCTGGAGCAGGCTTTGTCACATTGGGACAGGGTGGCAAAGCCCCTTAACAGCCTGGGCGTCCTGGAGGAGGATATTGTCCGTATTGCAGGAGCCTCGGGGTCCCATCACATTTCCATTGATAAAAAGGCAATTGTGGTTATGTGCGCGGACAATGGAATTGTTGAGGAAGGGGTGACACAGACAGGGCAGGAGGTCACTGCCATTGTGGCCGGAAACATGGGAAAAGGCTGCTCCTGCGTATGCCTGATGGCTGAAAAGGCAGGGGCGAAGGTGATACCTGTGGACGTGGGCATGAACTGCTGCGGGGAGATCCCCGGAGTCATACCGGAAAAGGTTTCCATGGGTACAAAGAATTTCCTGAGGGAACCTGCCATGAGCCGTGAACAGACGGTGATGGCAATGGAAGCGGGGATACGGATCGCAGAAGGTCTGAAAAGCAGGGGATACAATCTGGCGGGCTCCGGAGAGATGGGAATCGGGAACACCACCACCAGCAGTGCGGTGCTGTCCGTTCTGCTGGATCAGGATCCTGGGCAGATGACCGGGCGGGGGGCCGGCCTTACCGCCGAGGGGTACAAAAGAAAGATAAGGGTCATAAAGGATGGGATCGCCCTCCACAGGCCGGACAGGGAAGATCCCGTGGACGTACTTTCAAAGGTGGGGGGACTGGACCTGGCGGCGCTGGCCGGTTTCTACATAGGCTGTGGGGCGGTGGGCCTTCCCGTGGTGATCGATGGACTGATCACAGGAGCGGCAGCCCTGGCGGCGGTGGGCATCTGCCCGCCGGTAAAGGATTATCTTCTGGCCTCCCACATTTCAGCGGAACCGGCAGGGGCAATGGTGCTGAAAGCCCTGGGTTTAAAGCCTGCCATCCAGGCCGGGATGTGCCTGGGGGAAGGGACCGGGGCAGCGGCCCTGTTCCCCCTCCTTGACATGGCGGCGGTTGTGTATGACCGGATGAGCAGCTTTGAGGAAATTCATGTGGAGCAATATGAACATCTGAAGTGATGGAACCGGATATGGATCGGATCCGGAGGAATGGGAGGAAGGAAATGATCTACCTGGTCACAGGCGGCAGCGGCAGCGGAAAATCGGAATATGCAGAAGGCCTTATAATGGGCTCCCCTTGTTCCAGGCGCTATTATGTGGCGACCATGGAGGTGTTTGGGGAGGAGGGCAGGGCTAAGGTAAAGCGTCATCAGGAACTGCGCCGGGGAAAAGGATTTATCACTTTAGAATGCCGGCGGGACGTGGGGAACGTTTTTTCCGGCCATGGACCTGACCATGAACGTTACCGTCAATCTAACCATGGACTTGGTTGTGGACCCGGTCAGCAGCCGGATACGGGACTGGACCGGGCAGTGCTTTTGGAATGTGTATCCAATCTGGCGGCAAATGAGATGTTTGGCTCAGGCGGCGCTGACCGGACACACTCTGAAAGGCCGGATGCCTGTTCCCTGGCCGAAGTCCTGGCTGAGGACATAAGATGTCTCGCAGCCCAGGTAAAAGATATGGTGATTGTCACCAATGAGGTGGCAATGGACGGCATCCTGTATGATCCGGAGACTATGGAGTATATCAGGCTCATGGGATTGCTGAACCAACGTCTGGCGGAAATGGCGGACCAGGTGGTGGAGGTGGTTTATGGGATTCCCGTGTGGCTGAAGAGGTGCGGGAACAGTGTTGAGAGGAGCGGCAGCGTCAAATGAATGGAATTTATTCCTGTATCATAGCCATTTCCATGTATTCCAAGATCCCCATGCCCACAGTGGAATGGACCCAGGAGCGGATGCGCTATGTGATGTGTTTTTTTCCCATGGTGGGAATTGTGGAGGGACTGGTGGTGGGAGCGTGGTTTTATGCCGGTCTGGATGTACTTGGCTTTGCTCCCTGGACCACGGCCCTGGTGGGAACCTGCGTCCCTGTTCTGGTAACAGGAGGAATCCATATGGACGGTTTTCTGGACACCATGGATGCCCTTCATTCCTATGGCGACAGGCCAAAGAAGCTGGAGATCCTGAAGGATCCCCATTTGGGGGCGTTTGCAGTTATTTCCACAGCTGTTTATATGATGCTGTACCTGGGGGCGGCCAATGAATACGCACTTCTTTTGGCTTCCCGTCAGAAGGGGGCGGGAATGGTCCTGTATGCCGTGCCGCTGTTGTATTTTGTTACGGAGCGGGCTCTCAGCGGTCTGTCCGTGGTATGGTTTCCGCCGGCAAAAAAGGACGGACTGGCAGCCGGATTTGCCCGGACATCCAAAAAGAGGCTGGACAGGCTGGTCCTGGTCCTGTGGCTGGTCCTGTGTACTGCCCTGGCCGCGGCGGCATGTCTCACCGCGGGGAAGGAGGCCGGGATCCTGGCCGCGTCCGTGGGAGGGGTACAGCTTCTGGTCTTTGGATGGTATTACAGGATGTCGGTAAAAGAATTCGGGGGCATTACAGGTGATCTGGCGGGATGTTTCCTGCAGATCTGTGAACTGGCCAGCTTCTGGGCGCTGGTAATACTGGTAAGGACAGGAGGTTTTGTGCTGTGATCTTGGTGATCGGAGGAAGATGTCAGGGTAAAAAGGCGTTTGTTGAAAAATTCCTTTTGCCCTCCCTTGAGGAATCCGTAGTTTCCGGGCCGTCCGCTGCATCCGGGCAATCCGGTCCATCAGGAATGCCCGGTCCGCCCGTTATCTGGACCCATGGGGCCGGTGCGGACTGGGGGTCCTTTATGGATGGTATGTATTGTGATGATCTTCACCTGTTCATCAGGCGTCTCATGCTGGGAGAATCAGTCTGCGGGGAAGGAAGGGGAGCGGATGGAATAAGGGGGATGGCGGACGCCCTTATGAAGGCGAACCCGGACAGGATCCTGGTAACGGATGAGATCGGGTATGGGATTGTCCCGGTGGATCCCTTTGAACGCCAATACCGGGAGACGGCGGGAAGAATCTGCTGCCAGGCAGCCGGGTATGCGTCCCAGGTGTGGAGAGTGTGCTGCGGAATAGGGCAGAGAATCAAATGACAAGGAGCAGGAAAGAACATGGGATGGCTTGAATTGTGGAAATTTCACAGCACAGCGCTGCTGGCAGGATGCGCGCTGGACTGGATGTTTGGGGACCCGGTTTGCATTCCCCATCTTGTCCGCCTCATGGGCCGGATGATAGCCCGGCTGGAGCTGGAACTGAGAAGGCGCATGAGGGGGAGGGAGCTTGCTGCGGGAGCTGTTCTCACGTTTATCATGTGTGCCGTCTGGTGGATGGTCCCATGGGGACTTTTCCGCCTGGTCCGCAGCGCCGGATTTCCCGGATCCTTCCTGTTTCTCTTTTGCCTGGAAACCTTCATATGTTATCAGATGATGGCAGCCAGGGGGCTGTGCACGGAGAGCATGAAAGTGTGCCGGAGCCTGGAGGACGGGGAGGTGGAAATGGCCAGGCATCATGTGTCCATGATCGTGGGCAGGGATACAAGCGTCCTTGACAGGGACGGCATTGCCAGGGCTGCGGTGGAGACAGTGGCTGAAAATGCCTCGGACGGGGTGGTGGCGCCGTTCCTGTTCATGGCTTTATTGGGTCCGGCCGGAGGAACGTTTTACAAGGCGGTCAATACCATGGATTCCATGATAGGATATAAAAATGACACATATCGGTTCTTTGGACGTACGGCCGCTTTGCTGGATGACGTCCTGAACCTGATCCCGGCCAGGGTCACGGGCTGTCTTATGGTGCTGGCCGCTTTTTTCATTCCGGGGATGGACGGAATGAACGGATGGCGCATATTCCTGAGGGACAGGAAAAAGCATGCCAGTCCCAACTCGGCCCATGGGGAGGCGGCCTGCGCCGGAATCCTCCATCTGCGCCTGGCAGGAGATGCCTGGTATTTTGGGAGCCTGCACAAAAAGCCTTTCATAGGGGAGGATGACAGGCCCATTGTCCCGGCGGATATCAGAAGGGCCAATCAGCTGATGTTTGCCGCACAAGGGATTTTAGCCGCCGTGTTGGCCGCTGCCCTGGCAGCTGTTTGAAATCGTCCGATTTATAACCGGGCCAATTTATAACCGGCCCAATAAAAGAAAACATATCTGCCCTGTGTACCAAGGGTAAGGAGAGGAGAAGAAATACATGGAATACCAGCACGGAGGAGACATTTACAGCCGGGAAATAGATCTGGATTATTCTGCGAATATCAATCCCCTGGGCTTGCCTGAGGGGGTTAGACGGGTGCTGGCCGGTTGCCTGGACACAGATGTGTGCGGCCTGTACCCGGACAGCCAATGCAGAAAGCTGAGAAAAGCACTGGGCAGACACCACCAGGTCCCGGAACAGTGGGTCATCTGCGGAAATGGGGCGGCGGATCTGATCTTTGGACTGGTGTATGCCTTAAAACCCGGACGGGCCCTGGTGACAGCGCCTTCATTTACTGAGTATGAACAGGCGCTGAGAGCATGGGGCTGCTGCCCGGACTACCTGTTCCTGGAGGAACAGGCTGGCTTTGTCCCCGACATGGACCGGCTTGTATCCACGGTTTTGCAAGCAGGACAGGAAGGAGCCCCCTATGATATGGTGTTCCTGTGTAATCCCAATAACCCCACGGGTATCCCGGTGCCCTCCCGGGCTGTGGCAAAGGCGGCATCTGCCTGCAGACAGACCGGCACCCTGTTGGTGGTGGATGAGTGTTTCTGTGATTTCCTGGATCAGCCCCAGCTGTATTCGGTTATACCGGATCTGGGAGACTACGGGAACTTGTTTGTGCTCAAGGCATTTACCAAACTGTATGCCATGGCAGGGCTTCGCCTTGGCTACGGGCTTTGCTGTGATGGGGCATTGATGGAAGCCCTTCAGATGGTCCGACAGCCCTGGTCAGTGTCCGGTCTGGCCCAGATGGCTGGGGAGGCTGCCCTTAAGGAACAGGCATATGTAGAGAGGACGAGAAAACTGATGGGGACAGAGAGGGCGTGGCTTACGGAGGGGCTGAAAAAACTGGGCTGTACCGTGTATGATTCCCAGGCAAACTATGTGTTTTTTAAAACAAAACTGGGGGAGGAGCTGGGCCGCCGCCTATTGGAGAAAAGGGTCCTTATACGCAGCTGCGGCAATTATCCGGGCCTGGACGGTTCGTTTTACCGCATCTGCGTAAAAAACAGGGAGGAAAATAAAGATTTGCTGGGGCATATGAGGGCTGTTTTTGCAGAAGCATCCGGGTCACGGGAAAAAACAGACTTCGGGACACAGGAGAATACAGATTTAGGAACACAGGAAAATACAGATCTCATAGGGGGAAATTCATAATGGCAAGATCGATCATGATTCAGGGAACAATGTCCAATGCGGGAAAAAGCATCCTGGCAGCCGGCCTGTGCCGTATCTTTATGCAGGATGGATATAAGACCGCTCCCTTTAAATCACAGAACATGGCGCTGAATTCCTATATCACCTCAGAGGGGCTGGAAATGGGCAGGGCCCAGGTGGTCCAGGCCGAAGCTGCAGGCGTCCCTCCCTCCGTGGACATGAACCCTATTCTGCTCAAACCCACCACGGACGTGGGCTCCCAGGTGATCGTCCACGGCATTTCCAGGGGGAATATGAAGGCAAAGGACTATTTTGCCATTAAGCGCAGCCTGGTGCCTGACATTATGGCATCCTATGAGCGCCTGTCCAAGGCGTATGATATTATAGTGATCGAGGGGGCAGGGAGCCCGGCTGAGATCAACCTGAAATCAGATGATATTGTTAACATGGGACTTGCGGCCCTTGTGGATGCCCCGGTGCTTCTGGTGGGGGACATTGACAGGGGAGGCGTGTTCGCCCAGTTGTACGGCACCATCGCTCTTTTGGAACAGGAGGAACGTGACCGGGTCAAGGGTCTTGTGATCAACAAGTTCCGGGGGGACAAGTCCATACTGGATCCCGGAGTCCATATGCTGGAGGAACTTTGCCATATACCGGTGGCCGGAGTGGTCCCCTACATGGATGTGGATATTGAGGATGAGGACAGCCTGAGTACACGGCTGGACAGCAGCCGGGATTTGGACAGCGGGGAATCGGGTATGATAGACCTGGCTGTTATCCGTTTTCCACGCATATCCAATTTTACGGATTTTAATGTGTTTTCAAGAATCCCGGGAGTGTCCCTCCGCTATGTGGCCAGGGTCTCTGAACTGGGAGCCCCGGACATGGTGTTCCTTCCCGGCACTAAGAATACCATACAGGATCTGCTGTGGATGCGCCAGAATGGCCTGGAGGCGGCTGTGTTAAAGCTGGCGGACAGGCAGGTGCCTGTGTGGGGGATCTGCGGGGGATATCAGATGATGGGGGAACGATTAAAGGATTCCCAGGGAGTGGAGTCTGACGGGAACAGGGAGATTGCCGGAATGGGGCTGCTTCCCCTTGGGACCGAGTTTTATGAAGAAAAGGTGAGGACACAGGTGGAAGGCTCCTTTGGGGAACTGGACGGAGTGCTCCAGCCATTGTCAGGCGCATGTATTGAGGGATATGAGATCCATATGGGGAGAACCGCCATAGACAGGGAAAACGGAGCCATGGACACAGCGCGGCTGGTATCCTGGCGCCGGGAGCCGGAAATCTGCCGGCCCATGGTGTACCTGATGGAAAAACAGACAGGGGAGGCAGGGGGAGGCGACCGGAAAAAGGTAAAGACAGACGGATGGAACAGGGGAAATGTCTACGGCGCGTATGTCCACGGCGTGTTTGATGCGCCCGGTATTGGGGAGAACATTATTAGCTGCCTGGCAAAAAAGAAGGGCTTGTCCATGGAGACGGTAACCAACGGGGACTACAGATCCTACCGCGGGCAGCAGTATGACAAGCTGGCGGATATACTCAGGGCCAGTCTGGACATGGACGCTGTCTATGGGATCATGGGCCTGCCGCCAAGGGGCAGGAACTGAATGATTGGCTGAAGGAGCCGGAAAAGGAGAAATCACAAAATGTTAAACATACAGTTGGAACAGGTGCTTCCTTCCCAGATCGAGCGCCGCAGCTTTGAACTGATACAGCAGGAATTGGACCACATGGGGATCAGGCTGGATCCGGAGAATGAACTGGTCATCAAACGCGCCATCCACACCACGGCTGATTTTGAATATGCGGACAGCCTGGTATTTTCCAGCCATGCGGTAAAAAAAAGCATGGAAGCCCTGAAGCAGGGGGCGGTCATTATAACGGACACGAACATGGGAAAATCCGGGATCAATAAAAGGGCGGCTTCTGCTTTGGGAGCAGAGGTGCTCTGCTTTATGGCGGATGAGGATATTGCCAGGGAGGCAAAAGAAAGGGAGTGCACCAGGGCGGTTGCCAGCATGGAAAAAGCAGTCCGGCTGTTTGGGGCGCCGGAGGGTACGCGCCCCTGTATATTTGCCATAGGCAATGCCCCCACAGCCCTGATACGTCTCTATGAGCTGGTAAAGGAGGGACGGATAAAGCCCTCGCTGATCATCGGTGCTCCTGTGGGATTTGTGAATGTGGTGCAGTCCAAGGAACTGGTCCTCACATTGGAAGATACCCCCTATATTGTGGCCAGGGGAAGAAAGGGGGGCAGCAATGTGGCTGCCGCCATATGCAATGCCCTCCTGTACCAGATAAAATAATATTATTTTTTGCCGCTCCAGCAGTAGGTGCAGAGCTTGCAGGGGGAGATTCCGATGGCTTCCACCAGATCGTCCAGCCTGTGATAGCGCAGTGAGGTGAAGCCCAGATGGTTCCTGACCACCTCCACCATCTCCCGGTAATTCCTGCTGTCAGGGTCGGCGTAATCGGCAAGGAGCTGGTCGGATACGCAGTCGCCCTCCCTGTCCTTTATGATCCTCCTGGTGATCAGATCCAGTTCAGAGGAAGATCGGGAAAAGTTCAGATAGGGACAGCCGTACATCAGAGGAGGACATGCGGGACGGATATGCACTTCCTTGGCGCCGCTCTGATAGAGCAGCTGGGTGGTCTCCCCCAGCTGGGTGCCCCTTACAATGGAGTCATCGATCAGCAGCAGTTTTTTGCCGCGGATCAGCGCATTCACAGGGATCAGCTTCATGCGGGCAATGAGGTTTCTGTCCCCCTGGTTCTGGGGCATGAAGGATCGGGGCCAGGTAGGAGTATATTTGATAAAGGGACGGGCAAAGGGAATCCCTGACGCATTGGCATAACCAATGGCGTGGGCAATGCCTGAGTCAGGCACGCCTGCGACAATATCGGGCTGGGACTCGTCCCGCCGGGACAGAAGCTTTCCGCATTGGTAGCGCATGTTCTCCACATTGACTCCCTCGTAGGTGGAGGTGGGGTAACCGTAATACACCCACAAAAAAGCACAGATCTTCATGTCCTGCCTTGGAGGACTCAGGGTCTCCACGCTCTCTGGCGTGATGTATACGATCTCTCCGGGTCCCAGTTCCATATAGTCGGAATAGCCCAGATTGATATATGCAAAACTCTCAAAGGAAGCACAGAAGGCGTCCTCCTTTTTTCCAATCATAACAGGAGTCCTGCCGTACTTGTCCCTGGAAGCGTAAATTCCCTGGGGGGTCAGGATCAGTATGGTCATGGAGCCCTCGATCCGTTCCTGGGCATAGAGGAGCCCTTCCACAAGTGTGGCCTTCTGGTTGATCAGGGCTGCCACCAGTTCCGTGGCATTGATCCTCCCGTGACTCATTTCCATAAAATGGATATGACCGTTTTGGTAAGCGTCCTGTACCAGTTCCTGCAGGTTGTTGATCTTGCCCACGGTGGTGATGGCAAAACTGCCAAGGTGGGATTGGATCAGCAGGGGCTGGGGTTCGTTATCGGAAATACAGCCGATTCCCAGGTAGCCTTCCAGTTCAGCTAAATCTCCATCAAATTTCGTGCGGAAGGGAGTATTTTCAATATTGTGTATGGACCGGGTAAATCCCTGTTCGCCGTACACGGCCATTCCGCCCCGTTTTGTTCCCAAATGGGAGTGATAGTCCACTCCAAAAAATAAATCCAGCGTACAGCTGTTCTTAGATGCAACACCAAATATTCCGCCCATGCTAGTACCTCTTTATTTTTGGTCTATAATTCTGTCTGTTACAGGACTAATCATAACATATATTAGCAGTGAAGGACAATATGATTGATATATTATTTATACTTATCATACATCATAAGCAGCCCGGACATTTCCGGCAATTGCAAAATACAGGGACTCATTGTATAATTTGATAGGATACCCTTGTCTGCTGAGGGTACGATCGGTTTGATCACTACGAAGAAAAGGGGCGTTCATACATGGATTTATACAGGATCATTCTGGTGGATGACGAGGAGGAAGTCAGACAGAGTATTATAAGAAAAATAAACTGGACAGAGGCCGGTTTTAAGGTGGTGGGGGATGCGGAGAACGGAGAGGATGCCCTGGAAAAGGTGGAAGCCCTGGAGCCGGACCTGATCCTTACGGATATCCGCATGCCATACATGGACGGATTGACCCTGGCGGAACGGGTGCGCCAGAAATATCCCTCCATTAAGATCGTGATCTTTTCAGGGTATGATGATTTTGAATATGCCAAACAGGCCATTAAGCTGAACGTGACCGAGTATATACTTAAGCCGGTCAATGTGGAGGAGCTGACAGCCATCTTAAAGCGGATCAAAGCCAACCTGGATGAGGAGATCGAGCAGAAGAGGAATGTAAACCTTTTGCGGGAAAATTATATTAAAAGCCTGCCCATCCTCAGGGAGCAGTTCTTAAATGAACTGGTGAGTTATCCCATGCCTGAGACGGAGGTGGAGGACAAGCTGAGGGAGTATGCGATCCCCCTTTCCGGCGCCAAAAAGTGGGTGGCCGCGGCCATTGATATAGAGCCTGAGGAGATCCGGGACGGTGTCCTGCTTCCCCTGCACAAGGAAAAGGACCTGATCCCCATATCCGTGATGCAGCTTGTGGAAGAAAAGCTTAAGAATTACTGCCGGTGCGCCCTGGCCACTTCAGCGCGCACCGCGGAGTCTGAGATCGCGGTCATTGCGGCAATTGATGAGGAAAACAGCCAGACCGGACTGATCGATGTGCTGGGTGATGTGTGCAAGGAAACCAGGAAGATCCTGGAGGTGCCCATCACCATCGGCATAGGGCACGGATGCCAGAAGCTTTCCGATATCAGCAGTTCCTATAAGGCGGCTGTGGATGCCCTTGGATATAAAGCCATTGTGGGCAGCGGAAGCACCATCTATATCAATGACGTGGAGCCGGTGAGCAGCGGAAAACTCCAATTTGACGGCAAGGATGAGGCAGAGCTGATATCCGCCATCAAATTCGGACCAAGGGAAAAGATAGAGGCAGCGGTCCAGACCATTATTGACAAGATGAGCGATGCCAAAGTCCATTTCCGCCAGTGCCAGGCGTACATGCTCAGCGTGTCCAGCAGTATTGTACAGATGATACAGCAATATGACCTGGATATGGAACAGCTGCTGGAAGAAGGGTCTGAAAGGGAGGA
Organism: Clostridium sp. FS41; assembly: GCF_000954015.1. NCBI lineage: Bacteria > Bacillati > Bacillota > Clostridia > Eubacteriales > Clostridiaceae > Clostridium > Clostridium sp. FS41. The sequence goes on along the minus strand of NZ_JYHN01000067.1, from coordinate 75,488 downwards.
TACCTTTGCCATCATACCCAGGATGCAGAAACGGGAGGATTTCAGCCAATGGCTTTTGTCCGCGTCCCTGCGCATGAACCAGGTGATGAACCAGGAACGTGACAACACCATGAAGCAGGTAATCCAGAAGGCCAAGCAGTATATCATGGACAATTACCAGGATCCGGAGCTTTCAGTGGAAAAGATATGCCGCCATCTGCACATGAGCCCGGCCTATTTTTCCACCATGTTTAAGAAGGAAACAGGACAGGCCTACATTGCATACCTGACCGAGGTGCGTTTGGATAAGGCTGTGGAACTTCTGGGCAAGACCGATGACAAGACATATATCATTGCCGCCAAGGTGGGCTACCAGGAACAGAACTATTTCAGCTATGTGTTTAAGAAACGGTTTGGAATCTCCCCCACAAAGTTCAGGGGAACTAAATAAGGAGTAAGACCATGCTTTTTAAAAAGCAGCAACTCAATCTGCAAAAGGCCAGTATCCGGTATATCATATTCATATATTTTACCCTGACGGCCCTGGCGGCCAGCGTGTTTATCGGCGTCTCCCTGTACACCAGGCTGTCGGGCCAGATGGCGTCTACCATTCAGGAGGAGAACCAGATCCTGATCAACCAGATCAACCGTTCCATGGACTCCTATCTGCGCACGGTCATGAAGCTGTCCGATTCCCTGTATTACGGCGTCATAAAGAATGCGGACCTGTCGGACGGTTCCATTGGCAGCGAGATCACACTGCTGTATGACAATAATAAGGATAATATAGAAAATATCGCCCTGCTGTCCAAGGACGGGCAGATGCTGGAGGCCGTTCCCGCGGCCCGTTTAAAGACCAATGTGGATGTGAGGTCTGAAAACTGGTTTCAATACACCCTGGAAAAGACGGAGAACCTTCATTTCTCCACGCCCCATGTGCAGACTATTTTTGATGCCAGCGAAAACCAGTACCGCTGGGTCATTTCCCTTTCCAGGGCAGTGGAGATCACCCAGGGGCCTTCCACGGACCAGGGGGTCCTGCTCATCGATATCCGATACAACAGCCTGGAGCAGCTTTTTGACGGGGTGAACCTGGGAAACGGGGGCTACGTGTATCTGATCAGCAGTGACGGGGAGATCATCTATCATCCCAGGGCCCAGCTCATAGACTCAGGTCTGGCCCAGGAAAACAACCTGGAGGCAGCCGGGCTGAGGGATGGGAATTATGAGACCGTATTTGGCGGAGAAAAGCGGATCGTCACTGTAAAGACCGTTGGATATACGGGCTGGAAGATCGTGGGCGTCACACCCTTGGATGGGATGTCCCTTAACAATATCAAGACAAAGCTCCTGATCATTTTTATCATTGCATTTGTTTTGTTCATTCTTTCCATTATCAACTCCTACATCTCCACCAGGATCACGGACCCGATTAAGGAACTGGAAAAGGCAGTAAATGAGATCGAGGAGGGAAACCTGGAAGCGGAGGTGAAGATGGTGGGCTCTTATGAGATACAGCATCTGGGCACATCCATCCAGAACATGGCCAGGCAGATACGCCGCCTGATGAATGATATTGTGGCCGAGCATGAGTCCAAGCGCAAAAGCGAATTTGACACCCTCCAGTCCCAGATCAATCCCCACTTCCTCTATAACACACTGGATATCATTGTGTGGATGATTGAAAATGAAAAGCAGTCCGAGGCCGTCAAGGTGGTGACGGCCCTGGCCAGGTTTTTCCGCATCAGCCTGAGCAAAGGAAAAAGTATCATCCCTGTCAGGGATGAGCTGGAGCATGTGCGCAATTACCTGATGATCCAGCACATGCGGTATAAGAATAAATTCACCTACACCATAGAGGCGGATGAGGATGTGATGGATCTGGCCAGCCTGAAGCTGATGCTGCAGCCCCTGGTGGAAAATGCCATCTATCACGGGATGGAGTTCATGGACGGGGATGGGGAGATACGGATCCGGGCGTGGCGCCGGGAGGAGGATCTGTACATGAGCGTGTCCGACAACGGACTTGGCATGACAAAGGAGCAGGTGGAGCGCCTGTTCTCAGCAGCAGACCATGCGCCTTCCCGCAGAGGGTCCGGCATTGGGGTTAAGAATGTGAACGAGCGCATCAGGCTCTATTTTGGCAGCGGCTACGGGCTTGCGATCCGGTCGGAGCCGGATGAGGGAACCACGGTGACAGCCCACCTGCCTGCTGTGCCCTACGAGGACCTGAAGAAGGAGGTATGATATGTCAAATAAGGAAAAACTTCTTTGGTGCATCTATGCCGGCGTGCTGATCCTCCTTTTTCTCATGTCCTCCACGGACCTGATCATCAAGGAAAAAAAGGTGGAGATCCTGCCCATATCCGTGATCATAGAGGATGCCAGCGATGATTATTACGTTAATTTTAAGAAGGGAATGGAGATGGCGGCAGAGGAATTCCACGGTGATGTCAGCTTTATCACTCTTTATGCCACCAACGACCAGGAACAGCAGATGGAACTGGTCCAGAGGGAGATACGCGATGGGGCAAAGGCCATTATACTGTCCCCTGTAAATGAGGCGGAAACCGTGATGGCGCTGGATGCCATGAGCCCCAACTGCCCCATCATTCTTTTGGGGGCGCCGGTGCCCAGTGAAAGCGTGGTGGATACCATTGCGGCGGACAGCTTTGGGATGGGGCAGTTGGCGGCCCTGGCAGTGACGGCCCAGGCGCCTTCCGATGTGCCCGTATATCTTTTCACCGAGGGCCTGTCCTATGGGGATAATACCAATGTATATGATGGGGTGAGGTCGGTGCTGGACGACCACAGATTTACCTACAGGCTGGTGGAAAAGAGAACGGATGACACCTACAGGCAGGCCATTGAGGAGACCGTGTATCCGGGGGACGGGCGGATCACCGTCATAGCCCTGGACACCCAGTCCCTGAATGAGGTCAACCAGATCGTGGACGGAAGTACGGTGTACCAGGCTCATGTGGCAGGGCTTTACGGGGTTGGCAGCACCACCTCCATACTGGGGGGACTGGACAAGGGGATCATAGACGGACTTGCCGCATACAATCAGTTCGATATGGGGTATCTCAGCGTGAAACGGGCGGTGGAAGCCATTCAGGGCAGCAGGCAGAGAAAGCAGACGCAGCTGGATGCCGTCTATGTCAATAAGGAGAACATGTGGGATAAGCAGTATGAGAAAATGTTTTATCCCATTGAATGACAAGGTGTACTTCCGGAATGATTGAGAAGTATGCCAAGGAGCAGGGAGGATGTTATGAAAAAACACTGGTTTTACGGAGGCGCTGTCTGCCTTGTTGCTTTAGCTGTCCTGTGGGGGATATGGTCTTACAGCAAAGGGCAGGAGGCTAGTACGCAGAAAAAAACCTCCATGCGCATCGGCGTTCTGCTGTACAGGGGGGATGACACATTTATCAGCACCCTGCGTACGGCCCTGGAAAAGCAGGCAAAGGAATACGAACAGGGGACCGGGATCAAGGTGACGCTGGACATTATGGATGCAAAGAGCAGCCAGAATACCCAGAACAGCCAGGTGGAGCGCCTGATCTCCCTGGGCTGCGATGCCCTATGCGTAAATATCGTGGACCGGTCCGCGGCCTCCATTATCATTGACAAGGCCATGGCGGCCGGAATTCCCGTGGTGTTCTTTAACAGGGAACCGGTGGAGGAGGATATGAACCGCTGGGAGAAACTGTACTATGTGGGGGCGGACGCCAAGGAGTCCGCGGTCCTTCAGGGACAGATCCTGGTTGATGCATACAGGAAGAATCCGGAAACCCTGGATATCAATGGGGACGGCATGGTCAGCTACGTGCTGCTGGAGGGGGAGACCAGCCATCAGGATTCCCTGATCCGCACCGAGTGGTCCATCCAGACTTTAAAGGACGGCGGCGTCCCCCTGGAAAAGATCACAGGCGGGATCGCCAACTGGGAACGCAGCCAGGCATCTGCGCTGATGGACCAGTGGCTGGACGAATATCCGGGTCAGATAGAACTTGTGATCTGCAACAATGACGATATGGCCCTGGGAGCCATTGATGCCATGGAGCGGAAGGGGATTGTGGGAAATTCCATCAAGCTGGTGGGGATCGATGGCACGCCCGTGGGCCAGGAGGCGCTGGAAGAAGGAAAGCTCTTCGGCACCGTGGAGTCGGACAAGCAGAAATACGCAAGTGTGATCTTTGATATTGCCTCCAGCCTTGCCATGGGAAAGGACGTGAAGGACAAGGTGGACCTGGAGGACGGCAAATATTACTGGTGTCCCCAAATTGCATTGACAAAGCAAAGATAGGGGATATGGATGGGAACGTCTTGTGCAATATGGCATAAAAAACATATGCACAAGGCGTTTTTGGCAATATATGGAAGATAAAATGCGAAAAAAATAAGAGAAAATATAAAAAAAAACGAATCATACGCTAAAAATCAAAGAAATTTTATAATGGTTCTTAGAAAATCATATGGAAAAATGCATAATCCGGACGTATAATATGCTTGTCGTTAAGGAAAAACCACCAAACCCGCTTGCGGTTTACTCCATTGTGGATATTCCTGATCACGGCAAAATAATACTTTATGTAAGGGAGGATTTATAGCATGAGATTATTTAAGAAGGCAACAGCAGTTGCAATGGCATCCATGATGGTTCTGTCCATGGCAGGATGCGGAAGCAAACCGGCAGAAACCACAGCAGCCCCAACAGAGGCAAAGACCGAGGCAGCAACCGAGGCGGCTTCAGAAGCAGCCAGCGAGGCAGCTACCACAGCGGCAGAGGCGACTGGAGATGCAACAGATGTTGCTGATAAGAAGGTAGGCATCAGCATTTACAAGTTTGATGACAACTTCATGACACTGTACAGGACCGAGCTGGAGAGATATCTCACAGAGGATCTTGGATTCAAGAAAGAGAACGTAGTTATCCAGGACGGCAAGGGCGATCAGGCAGAGCAGACCAACCAGATCCAGAACTTCATCACACAGAAGTATGATGTTCTGATCCTGAACCTGGTGCAGGCTTCTTCCGCACCTGAGATCACCGATATGTGTAAAGATGCCGGGATCCCGGTTGTATTCATCAACCGTGAGCCGGATGTAGCTGAGGAAGAGAGATGGGCAAGCGAAAGCATCAACGCTACCTACGTTGGCTGTGACGCTAGACAGTCCGGTACATACCAGGGCGAGGAAATCCTTGAGACATCCAACAAGGGCGATATCAACGGGGATGGCAAAGTTTCCTACATCATGATCCAGGGCGATCCTGAGAACGTAGATGCTCAGTACAGAACCGAATTCTCCGTTAAGGCTCTTACCGATGCCGGCGTGGAAGTAGAAGAACTGTTAAAGCAGCGCGGTGACTGGGATCAGGCTAAGGCTCAGCAGATTGCACAGGATGCTCTGAACCAGTACGGCGATAAGATTGAAGTTATCTTCTGCAACAACGATGCTATGGCACTGGGCGCATTACAGGCAATCGAGGCAGCTGACCGCAAGGTTAACGAAGACATCTATCTGGTAGGTGTTGACGCTCTTACAGAGGCTGTTCAGAACGTACTGGAAGACAAGCAGACAGGTACCGTATTTAACGATCACTTCTCACAGGCTCGTATGGCGGCTGACAGCGCAGTTCAGTTCCTGAAGGGTGAGAAAGTAGAGCCGGTTAACATGGTAGACTATATCAAGGTTACCAAGGACAATGCTCAGCAGATTCTGGATCAGTTAAAGTAATAATTAACATCTAGTGATTGAAACCGGGTGTGTCCACCGACACACCCGATTTTTTGAAGAAGGACGGCTGTGGGGATGCGGCCATGTATATAAATTAGAATGTATTTGAAAGGAGTAACGGGATGGCAGATCAGTACAGACTGGAAATGGTAGGGGTCAGCAAGACCTTCCCTGGCGTAAAGGCACTGGATGGTATTAACTTGAAAGTACGTCCCGGAACCGTTCATGCGCTGATGGGTGAGAACGGAGCAGGTAAATCGACTCTTATGAAATGCCTATTCGGCATTTATAAAATGGATGAGGGGCAGATCTTCATCGATGGGGAGAAAGTGGAGATCACGAACCCGGATGACGCACTTCACAAAGGACTGGCAATGGTGCACCAGGAGCTGCAGCCCATACCGGAGCGTTCCATTGCAGAGAATATGTATTTGGGCAGATACCCTATGAAGGGAATTGGCCCCTTTAAGATGGTAGACCACAAGGTCATGAACAGCGAGGCCGAGAAGTGGTTAAAAGATGTTAAAATGAGTTTTAATCCCAAGGCAAAATTAGGGACACTTTCAATCGGACAGATGCAGTCAGTGGAGATAGCCAAGGCAGTGAGCCAGAGCGCAAAGCTTGTGATTCTGGATGAGCCGACCTCATCACTGACTGATAACGAAGTAGAAGCGCTTTTCCGTATCGTAAGGGATTTAAAGACCAGAGGCGTTTCTATGATATACATCAGCCATAAGATGGCGGAAATCCGTCAGATCGCAGATGACATCACCATCATGCGTGACGGTACCTACGTGGGTTCCTGGGAGGTAAAGGATATCTCGGATGATGAGATCGTTAAGCAGATGGTTGGACGTGAGCTGACTAATGTGTATCCTCCCAAGGATGATTACAGGACAGAGGAGACCGTGCTCAAGGTGGACCATCTGTGCAGCATTCATGAGCGTTCCTTCCAGGACTGTTCATTTGAACTGAAGCGCGGGGAGATCCTTGGCTTCGGCGGGCTGGTAGGCGCTCAGAGAACTGAGCTTATGGAAGCAATCTTCGGAATGCGCCACATTGCCAGTGGGCAGATTGAGATCCTGGGCAAAAAGGCAGCCATCAGGCGGCCTCAGGATGCCATCCACGACTCTGTGGGAATGATCACGGAGGACCGCCGCGGTACCGGGATCATCGGATGCCTGAGCATTGAGGACAATACAGCCATTGCCTCCTATAATAATTACACCCATCTGGGCAAGATCGATAAGAAAAAAGTGGATGAGGTAGTGAAAGACAGCATTGCGAAACTGAGTATCAAGACACCCAGCGGCAAGACACTGATCCAGTCCTTGTCTGGTGGTAACCAGCAGAAGGTTATCATAGCGAGATGGCTTGCCAACAACCCTGATATCCTGATTATGGATGAGCCTACCAGAGGTATTGACGTAGGCGCCAAATATGAAATCTACCAGATCATGATCGACCTTGTGAAACAGGGAAAATCCATTATCATGATTTCATCTGAAATGCCTGAGCTTATAGGTATGTCCAACCGGATCATCGTTATGTGCAACGGTCACATTACCGGGGAACTGGAAGGCGAGGAAGCGACCCAGGAGAGGATCATGTCCTATGCGACACAGTTTGATCTTCAGGGCAAATCAAAGAACGATTCCAAACAGGAGGTTTAAGTCATGACAGCTAAAAAATTTAATATAGTTGATTTTCTTATCAATAACGGTATTATTATGGTTCTGATCATTCTTGCCATTGTGACAGGTATTCTTCAGCCCACATTCTTTTCAACCGGAAACGCAAACAATATTGCCTTGAACGTGGCTCCCCGTTTTATCATTGCCTGCGGTGTATCAGGCTGTCTGATCACAAAGGGCACCGACCTTTCAGCAGGACGTATGGTAGGCCTTTCTGCGTGTATTGCAGGTACTCTGCTGCAGAAACCGGATTACAGTGGTAAATTCTGGGAGAATCTTCCTGACTTTGGTATTTGGTGGGTCTTTGTAGTGCTTTTGATCTGTATCGCCATCTGCGGTATTTTCGGATGCATCAACGGACTGGTGGTTTCCTTCCTTCAGGTTCCCGCATTCATCGGCACACTGGGCATGCAGCTGATCGTATACGGCGTCTGCCTTGTATATACGGATGCAACCCCCATCGGCGGTTACCGCGCAGCTTACACAGAGGTTGCCAAGGGCAAACTCTTTGGAATGATACCATACCTGTTCATCATAGCCCTTGTGGTGGGTATTGTGATGTGGTTCATCTACAATAAGACGCCTCACGGCAAATATATGTACGCCATCGGCGGCAATGAGCAGGCTGCGGAAGTATCCGGCGTGAACACCAAAAGAACTAAGATCGTCATCTACATCACGGCAGCGGCCCTTTACGCTCTGGGCGGTTTCCTGGTAGGCGCCAAGTCCGGCGGCTCCTCCGTTAACATGGGCCAAGGCTGGGAGCTGGAAGCCATTGCAGCTTGTACCATCGGCGGTGTTTCTGTAAACGGCGGTATCGGACGTGTGTCCGGTGTACTGATCGGCGTGCTTGTATTTGAAATCCTGAAAACCTGTCTCCAGTATCTGGGCGTTGACACTAACTACCAGTACATAGCACAGGGTATCGTTATCGTGGTTGCTATTGCCCTGGATATCAGGAAATACATTGCCAAGAAGTAATGAATATGGATGAAATGAAAAACCTGGAAGAACTGGCCGAGGAAAACCGGAGGCTGAAGGAAGAAAATGAACGCCTCCAGAATCTCTCGCCCAAAGAGCGCCTGTACGAACATATCCATGTGTCCGTAAGGACCATGAACATCATCATTGGCTGCTTGTGCGCCCTGTTTGTTTTGGTGATCATCCTGGGGATGATGAAATAATGATGATGAAATCAAATTGATAAAAGCGGAAAGAACGTGCCCTGCGAACCGGTTTGGAACAAGATCAAACCTGTTTGCAGGGTATGTTTGTATCTCCACAGGCCAGACGGCTGTTCTGGAACTCACCGGAAAAGGTGACATCTCTTCCGAACCATTCAGGCGCCTTAAAGGCCATGGCCTCCTCCTCTGTGGGGAATTCCACCTCGGCCAGGACAAGACCCTGGTATGAGCCCTCAAACACATCCATCTCAATGGTCAGATGGCCGGCGCCTTCCACGGGAATGAGATAGCGCTTTTTGGTAAGTATGATACCATCGGCTTTTGCCAGCAGATGGCGGTAGGCCTGCTCGTTCAGGGGCAGGTTGTATTCCTCCCTGGATAAAAGCCCTTTACCCTTGTACGTGAGATAATAACTGTCGTCCTCTCGGCGGACGCGCACCACCGGACCGGTGCACAGATAAGCCTGCTCAATGGCATGGCAGGGAAATGATTCATAGCTTTCAGGGACCTGCTTAACCAGATATTTCCGTTCGATTTCCATAAATACCCTCCTGATATTGTATACATAATGCAATTAGTGGATTTTACTAAGGAATTATATTTTTTCCATTTTACTATCATATCATTTATCAATTTTCAGGAAAAGGCTAAAATGATAAAATAATATGCATAGTGGTAAGAAAGGGAGATAATCATGGCAAAGGTTTATGCATTTCTTGCAGAAGGACTGGAAGAGGTTGAATGTCTTGCGGTAGTGGACGTGCTTCGCCGTTCTGAAGTGGATGTAACAATGGTTTCCATTACAGGAGCAATGGAAGTTACAGGTTCCCATGGGATCCGGTTTATGGCGGATGCGCTGTTTGAGGAAGTGAATCCCAATGTGGCGGACGTGCTGTTCCTGCCCGGGGGCATGCCCGGGACCAACAACCTGAAGGCCCATGAAGGCCTGAGAGAAGCGATCGAACGGGCCAACAAGCAGGGCAGAAGAGTGGCGGCGATCTGTGCAGCTCCCAGCGTCCTGGGGTCCATGGGGCTTTTAAAGGGCAGGACGGCAACCTGTTATCCCGGATTTGAAGAACAGCTCACCGGGGTATCCTACACAAGCCAGGGCGTTGTGACAGACGGGAACATCACCACGTCCAGAGGGCTTGGATATGCCCTGGATCTTGGCCTTGAACTGATCCGCTTGCTTCAGGGACCGCAGCAGGCGCAGAAAATAGCTGCATCCATCCAGCACAGCCGGGGATAGGGTGCGCACCAGAAAACTCCACTTCTTGCATTGCCCCGGTGTGGGGCCGGGGACAGAAGGGGAGTTTTTTTATGATATTTTCGTAACCGTACAGGACGGCGGGAAAATGGGTGCAAGAGCGGGAGTTAAGCTTGCTTATACGTCCGTTTTTGTACCCATTTTCACATCGGATGGACATCCGATTCTTCTTGACCGGCTTTTCCGGTCAAGAAGACGAGCCGTCCAGAACTGTTACATATTTTCAATGATTTTCAATGATATTGTAAAAAAATGCTGGTGTTTTTATTTTGAGCATGCTATAATGGTACATTGAAGTGTAGCGCCCTCAGGGATCATGGGCGAATCACATATATTTTAAGGAGGAACCCGTAAAAATGAGTGTACAAGTAGAAAAATTGGAAAAGAACATGGCCAAACTGACTATAGAGGTAGATACAGCGCAGTTTGAGGATGCAATGAAAAAAGCCTTCAATAAGAACAAGAATAAGTTCAATATTCCAGGCTTCCGCAAGGGCAAAGCACCAAGAGCCATGATTGAAAAGATGTATGGTGAGGGCATTTTTTATGAGGATGCTGCTGACGAAGCCATCAATGCAACCTGCATGCAGGCCATGAACGAGAGCGAACTGGAGATCGTATCCAGACCAGAGGTCTCCGTTGAGCAGATCGGCAAGGACAAGCCATTCATCTATACCGCAATTGTAGCCATCAGACCAGAGGTGACCCTGGGTGAGTACAAGGGCATTGAAGTGGAGAAGGCAGAAGCAGCAGTTGCAGCCGAGGATGTGGATGCAGAGCTTAAGAGAGTACAGGAGCAGAATGCAAGACAGATCACCGTGGAGGACAGACCGGTTGCTGACGGTGACCAGACTGTCATTGATTTCGAGGGATTTGTGGACGGCAAGTCATTTGACGGGGGCAAGGCAGAGGATTATGCTCTGACCATTGGTTCCCACTCATTCATCGATACCTTTGAGGAGCAGCTGATTGGCAAGAACATCGGAGAAGAGTGCGAAGTAAATGTAACCTTCCCGGAGGAGTATCATGCAGCTGAACTGGCCGGCAAGCCGGCTACCTTTAAGGTGACCGTAAAGGAGATCAAGGTAAAGGAACTGCCTGAACTGGATGACGAGTTTGCAGGTGAAGTTTCCGAGTTTGATACCCTGGATGAATACAAAAAGGATATTGAGGCAAAGATTCTTGAGAGGAAGCAGAAAGAAGCTGCCACTGAGAATGAGAACAGGGTGATTGAAAAGGTTGTTGCCAATGCAACCATGGAGATCCCGGATAAGATGGTTGAAGGTCAGATCGACAACATGGTTCAGGATACCGCCCGCCGTATGCAGAGTCAGGGCCTGTCCATGGAGATGTATATGAAGTATACAGGCATGACCATGGAATCCATGAGGGAGCAGATGCAGCCTCAGGCACTGAAGAGGATCCAGACCAGACTGGTTCTGGAAGAGGTTGCTAAGGCAGAGAACATCCAGGTTTCAGATGAAAGACTGGATGAGGAGATCGCCAAGATGGCAGCATCTTACCAGATGGAAGCTGACAAGTTAAAGGAATACATGTCAGATCATGATAAAGACCAGATGAAGGAAGATCTTGCTGTTCAGGAAGCAGTGGATTTCCTGGTAGCTGAAGCAAAACTGGTATAATTCACACTGGAAAGTCCACGATAGAACGAATCGTGGAAAGACTGGAAAGTCCACGATAAAAAGAATCGTGGAAAGATATGAAACGGGGGGTTTACGGCATGCTTTTTTTGTGCTGTAAATCTCCCGGGTTTCTGTAAGCATATAATAGTTCTAAGGACAGGAGGATGTTAATATGAGTTTAGTACCCTATGTCATTGAACAGACCAGCCGTGGAGAGCGTTCCTACGACATCTATTCAAGATTGTTAAAAGAGAGAATCATATTTCTGGGAGAGGAAGTAAATGACGTGTCCGCAAGCCTTGTGGTGGCACAGCTTTTATTTCTGGAATCTGAAGATCCGGGCAAGGATATCCATTTGTACATCAACAGTCCGGGAGGTTCTGTCTCCGCAGGCTTTGCGATCTATGACACCATGAATTACATCAAGTGTGATGTGTCCACCATCTGTATCGGTATGGCAGCCAGCATGGGAGCGTTCCTCCTGGCCGGCGGCGCAAAGGGCAAGCGTTTCGCACTTCCCAATTCAGAGATCATGATCCACCAGCCATCCGGCGGCGCAAAGGGCCAGGCCACAGAGATCAAGATCGTGGCGGAGAATATTTTAAAGACCAGGAAAAAGTTAAATGATATCCTGGCAGCCAACACAGGCAGGCCCATTGAGGTGATTGAGCGCGATACGGAGCGTGACAATTACATGTCTGCCGCGGAGGCGAAGGAATACGGTCTTATTGATGAGATCATTGAGCATCACTAAAAGACGGAAATGAATGAAAGGTTAGGTAAAGTATGCCGATTAGACCAGATGACACGATCCGCTGCTCCTTCTGCGGAAGGACTCAGGATCAGGTACGGAAGATGATTGCCGGAGCAGGCAACAACAATGTGTATATCTGTGACGAGTGTATTGAATTGTGCTCAGAGATCCTGGAGGAAGAGCTGGAGGGACAGGAAGATGCATCATCCCCCTCACTGGCAGACATCCGCCTTCTGAAACCCAAGGAAATCAAATCATTTCTGGATGAATATGTCATTGGACAGGACGAAGCCAAGAAAGTGCTGTCTGTGGCTGTTTACAACCATTATAAGAGAGTTACATCCTGCCAGAACATGGACGTGGATGTGCAGAAGAGCAATATTCTCATGGTTGGTCCCACTGGTTCCGGTAAAACTTACCTGGCCCAGACACTGGCCAAGATCCTGAATGTCCCATTTGCCATTGCGGATGCAACGGCTCTCACAGAGGCCGGCTACGTGGGCGAGGACGTGGAGAACATTCTCTTAAAGCTGATCCAGTCCGCTGATTATGATATTTCCCGTGCTGAGTACGGTATCATATACATTGATGAAATTGACAAGATCACCAAGAAGTCTGAGAACGTGTCCATCACAAGGGATGTATCCGGTGAAGGCGTTCAGCAGGCACTGTTAAAGATCCTGGAAGGAACCGTTGCCAGTGTTCCTCCTCAGGGAGGAAGGAAGCATCCCCACCAGGAGCTCCTCCAGATCGACACCACCAATATCCTTTTTATCTGCGGCGGTGCCTTTGATGGTCTGGAGAAGATCGTGGAACAGCGCCTCAGCGCCGGTTCCATTGGCTTTAATGCGGAGGTAGTCAATAAGAATGATATGAATATTGACGACCTGCTGAGAAAGGTTGAGCCAAAGGATCTTACCAAGTTTGGTCTGATTCCTGAGTTTATCGGCCGTGTTCCGGTAATGGTTTCCCTTCAGCAGCTTACCAAGGACGCCATGGTGCGAATCCTTTCCGAGCCGAAGAATGCTCTCACAAGGCAGTATCAGAAGCTGTTTGAGCTGGACAATGTAAAGCTGGAATTCACCAGGGAAGCCCTTGAGGAGATCGCACAGCTGGCAGTGGACCGCAAGATCGGCGCCAGGGGACTGCGTTCCATCCTTGAGTCCGTGATGATGGATCTGATGTACGAGATCCCATCGGATGATACCATCGGGATCTGTACCATTACCAGGGAGGTTGTAAAAAAGACAGGACAGCCGGAACTTGTGTACCGCGATATGCCGCCTGCTTCTGCCCGTAAGCCTCTGTCTGACAGAATGCGGGGAGACAACAAAACTGGTGAGATTGCCTGAGAAAGCCATCCCGGTCCCAGTGGACGGGAATAGGTGAGGTAAGTTTCTGTGACAATTTAGACAAAGAGAAAGGGCCGTTGCAAACCAGATATGACCCGGGGAGAGCGCTGATCTTGGCTCCGCCCGGCACCTGTATTGCAGCGGCTTTTTAGATGGTTTTAAATACAAGAGGTGAAGTTTAAGAATGGGAGAACAAGTGATTATAATGCCGGTAGTGGCCCTCAGGGGACTGACCATACTTCCGGGAATGGTACTGCATTTTGATGTCAACAGGCCTAAGTCAGTGGCAGCGGTGGAGAAGGCCATGGTGGGAGACCAGAGGCTCTTTCTCGTGGCACAGAGACATCCTGAGATCGTGGAACCGGAGCTGGGGGAGTTGTATCAGGTGGGCACCATTGCCGTTGTAAAGCAGTTGGTAAAGCTTCCCGGCAAAGTGGTAAGGGTACTGGTAGAAGGACTGGAACGGGGGGAACTGCTGTGTCTGGATTCCGAGGAACCTGCACTCATTGGCGAGATCGGCTCCATTGAAGTGGAGGAGGACGAGCTGGACCATCTGACCCAGGAGGCCATGCTGCGCATCGTAAGAGACAAATTAGAAGAATATGGAAGGGTGAATCCTAAGATCACAAAGGAAATCCTTCCCAATTTACTGGCGGTGGGCGGCCTGGGTGAAATGCTGGATCAGATTGCCATCCAGCTTCCGTGGGATTACACCATCCGTCAGACCGTATTGGAAAACAGTTCCCTGTCAGCCAGGTATGAGGTAGTGATGCATACCCTTATGACAGAGATGGAAATATATAGGATTAAGAAAGAGTTCCAGGAAAAGGTGAAGTCCGATATTGACCAAAACCAGAAGGAATACATCCTCAGGGAGCAGATGAAGGTCATCCGCCAGGAGCTGGGCGAGGACAATCCTCTCTCAGAAGCTGACGAGTACCAGAAAAAGCTGGACAACATAAAAGCCGACAAGGAAATGAAGGAAAAGCTACACAAAGAGATCGAGCGGTTCCGCACCATGCCGGCCGGAAGCCAGGAAGGCAATGTGCTGCGCACTTACATTGAAACCCTGTTAGACCTGCCCTGGAAAAAGATGTCCAGGGACAATGACGATATCCGACATGCCCAGAAGATACTCAATGAGGACCACTACGGCCTGGAGCAGGTCAAGGAAAGGATCCTGGAATACCTGGCAGTGAGGACTCTGACAAAAAAAGGCACCAGCCCCATTATCTGCCTGGTGGGACCTCCGGGAACAGGGAAGACATCCATTGCCCGCTCCGTTGCCCGTGCACTGAATAAGAAATATGTGCGCATCAGCCTGGGGGGCGTGCGGGATGAGGCGGAGATCCGGGGACATAGAAAGACTTATGTGGGCGCCATGCCGGGCCGTATTGTGGAGGGCATGAGACAGGCTGGTGTCAGCAATCCGCTGATGCTGCTGGACGAGATCGACAAGGTGAGCAGTGACTACAAGGGAGATACTTCATCGGCGCTTTTGGAGGTCCTGGACGGTGAGCAGAATGTAAAGTTCAGGGACCATTATGTGGAGGTTCCCATCGACCTGTCCCAGGTCCTGTTCATAGCAACTGCCAACACCACGCAGACCATTCCGGGACCGCTTTTAGACCGTATGGAGCTGATCGAGGTGAACAGCTACACGGAGAATGAAAAGTTCCATATTGCCAGGGATTACCTGGTGGGAAAACAGATGGAGCGCAATGGTTTAAAGGTCAGCCAGATCACATTTTCAGATAAAAGCCTGGGAAAGATCATCCACAACTATACCAGGGAGGCGGGCGTCCGCAATCTGGAACGGCGCATTGGGGATGTGTGCAGGAAAGCCGCCAGACAGTTCCTGGAGGACAACCGTAAATCCATCCGTATCACGGAGAATAATCTGGAGAAATACCTGGGCAAGGAAAAGGTCACCTTTGAGGATGCCAACGAGGAGGACCAGGTGGGCATTGTGAGGGGCCTGGCCTGGACCAGCGTGGGAGGCGACACCCTGCAGATTGAAGTGAATGTAATGCCCGGTAAGGGAAATCTCCTTATGACAGGACAGCTGGGGGATGTGATGAAGGAATCGGCCCAGACAGCCCTGACCTATGTGCGTTCCGTCTGCCCGCAGTATGGGGTGACGGACGACTATTTTGAAAAGCATGACCTCCATATCCATATTCCCGAGGGTGCCGTGCCAAAGGACGGGCCCTCCGCCGGCATCACCATGGCCACGGCCATGCTTTCCGCTGTTACGGGAAGGCGCGTCTTTGCCAAGGTGGCCATGACAGGTGAGATCACCTTAAGAGGCCGGGTGCTTCCAATCGGCGGATTGAAGGAAAAGATACTGGCCGCCAAGATGGCCCATATATCCAAGGTGCTGGTGCCGGATAAAAACAGGCCGGACATTGGCGAATTGTCCAAAGAGATAACAAAAGGCCTGGAGATCGTGTTTGTAAAGGCAATGGAGGACGTGGTCAAGGAGGCATTTCTGCCGGCGAATACCGCGTTGTAAAGAACATTTCCGGTTTCTGGGAATGGTGAGGAGATTAATATATGATTATTAGAGACGTAAATCTGGAAACTGTGTGCGGCGTCACCAGCAAGCTGCCGGAGAATACTCTGCCGGAATTTGCATTTTCAGGCAAATCCAATGTGGGAAAATCCTCTCTGATCAATGCGCTGATGAACCGGAAGGCATATGCCAGGACTTCCTCATCGCCGGGGAAGACACAGACCATAAATTTTTACAATATCAATGACGCCCTGTACTATGTGGATCTTCCAGGATACGGCTATGCAAAGGTCGCCCTGGAAGCCAAGGAAAAATGGGGCAAGATGATCGAACGGTACCTGAAAAACTCATCCATGCTCAAGATGGTGTTCCTGTTGGTGGATATCCGCCATGAGCCGTCTGCCAATGACAAGATGATGTATGACTGGATCATCTACAATGGATATCATCCAGTGATCATTGCCACAAAGCTGGATAAGATCAACCGCAGCCAGATCCAAAAGCATGTAAAAATGATCCGCCAGGGGCTTGGGATGGAGAAGGAGGGGATCCTTATCCCGTTTTCCGCAGAGACCAAACAGGGGCGGGATGAGATCTGGGATCTGATTGAGAGCAATCTGTAATTGAGGGGGAGAAATATGATATGAAATTTGCATTTATGATCATGGGTCAGTTTGACCCGGATACGGACAGGGCCCTTATGCATGGGGGAACGGTGCAGATGATCGGCGTGTCAAACATGGATGAGGCCTGCCGGACGGCCAGAGAGTTATGTGACCAGGGGGTGGACTGCATTGAACTCTGCGGCGCCTTTGAGGAAGAGGGAGCCCGCAGGGTGATTGAGGCAACAGGAAACAAGGTCCCGGTGGGATATGTGGTCCATCTGCCCTCCCAGGATCCTCTGTTCCAGGCACTGTTTGGGAAATGACCGGGAGGTACGATTGATGGAAGCGGGACCTATACGGGTGGCAGTCATGGCAGATACCCATGGCGTGCTCCGTCCTGAGGTGGAGAGGATCCTTGAGACCTGTGATATGGTCATCCACGCAGGTGATTTTGACAATCAGATGCTGTATCATAAGCTGGATGTCAGCCAGCCCCTGTTTGCGGTCAGGGGGAACAATGACAGGGGCTGGTCGGGAGGCCTTCCCAATGTGAAGCGGTTTGAGATCGGGGGAGTTAAGTTTATCATGGCCCATGAGAGGGTGGATATCCCCAGTTCCCTTCAGGGCGTGCAGGTGGCTGTCTTCGGTCATTCCCATATGTATTATCAGCAGGAGATCAGCGGAAGGCTTTGGCTGAACCCGGGAAGCTGCGGCTATAAGCGGTCCACCCTGCCTCTGTCCATGGCGGTGATGACCATTGAGGACGGAGCTTATGAGGTGGAGACTATCTGGCTGGAGAAGGGGTATGGAACTCCTGGAGCAGCCATGGCCCAGATGGAAAAGACCAAGGTGAGCAGGTACGAGAAACAGCAAAAGCGCTATAAGCAGAAGGCCTGTGAGAAGAAGGCGCCGGACCAGGACGGCCAAAAACAGAAAAAGCAAAAACAGGCAGATCCCGGAGAAGAGCGGGACCGCCTGTTCCTTATAGCCAAGATCCAGCGTTTGCGAAACGCCGGCCAATCCAGAACCTGGATTATAAAAAATCTTGGGACAGATTTAAAATACTGCGGTATGATCTATGACATCTGTGAGCGGAATCCGGATTTTAGTACACGGCAGATCCTGGACCTGCTCAAGGAGCATATCAGCTCCACCTAACATAGGACCGGCAGGATCATAAGACAAAGTCAGGATAGAAGAGAGCGCATTACATGCGCATAAATCTCCTGGCTTTTTGTTTTCCATGTATTGCACATGGATTCAGCCTGTTCTTTGTCGGGAACGGACAGATCCAGCCGTATAAGGGTGGTTTTGTTCTCGCGCACCTCGCAGTGTACAATGTAGTCCTGGTTGGTCCCTCTGTAAAAGTCGGCGGTGGTGCCCACCTCTTCCCTGAGACGGAACTTGTTTTCCTTCAGATACTGGTCCATGTCTTCTATGATGGCGGAGGAGATATTCTTGCCAAAGAAATTAAGGGTTTCCTCCCCTTCCTTGGTAATGTCATAGCGGGTGCTGTTGTGGCTGGCCTCCTTGCGGACCAGTCCGGCATCCTCCAGTTCGTTCAAGGCCTGTTGGAGTGTAAAATATGTGGTGTACTCATGCTCCGTAAAAAAGTTGGTCAGCTGAGCGTTGGTGAGAGGAAAATTCACCTGCTTTAACATATAAAGATTCATCAGTTTATATAAAGTCATAGGTTCAGTCAGCATATTATACACACTCCATCAGGTTATCCCTTATTCTCAGATATGATCCTTTACAGCCTGGCTTACCATGCGGGCAACCCTGGGGTCAAAGGCCTCAGGAAGGATATTGTCCTCATTCAGGTCCTTTTCATCCACCAGTCCCGCAATCGCGTTGGCGGCAGCCAGTTTCATCTCTTCCGTAATGGCAGTTGCCCGCCCCTCCAGGGCCCCCTTAAAGATCCCGGGGAATACGACCACATTGTTGACCTGGTTGGGAAAGTCGGAACGTCCCGTGCCAACCACCCGCGCTCCGGCAGCCTTTGCCAGGTCCGGCATGATCTCCGGAACAGGGTTGGCCATGGCAAATATAATGGCATCCTTGTTCATGGAGGCAACCATGTCAGAGGTCACAATACCGGGAGCTGAGACTCCGATCAAGATGTCCGCGCCCTTCATGGCATCTGCCAGAGAGCCTGTCCTGCGCTCCAGGTTGGTCACGTCCATCATCTTTTCCTGCATCCAGTTAAGGCCTTCGGCCCCCTTGCGCAGGATTCCCGATTTGTCGCACATGGTAATGTTGGGGAAGCCGTAGGTTAAAAGCAGCTTGGTGATGGCCACGCCAGCGGAACCCGCGCCGTTTACAACCACACGGCACTCTTCTTTTCTGCGGCCGGTTACCTTTAATGCATTGATGACACCGGCCAGGACCACAATGGCTGTTCCGTGCTGGTCATCGTGGAATACCGGGATATCCAGGCGTTCTTTTAAGGCTTCCTCGATCTCAAAGCAGCGGGGAGCAGCGATATCTTCCAAATTGATGCCTCCAAATGCAGGCGCGATGCGTACAACCGTCTCAATGATCTCTTCTGTATCCTGGGTGTCCAGGCAGATGGGAAACGCGTTGACTCCGCCGAATTCCTTAAACAGGACGGATTTCCCTTCCATCACAGGCATGGCGGCCAGGGGACCGATATTCCCAAGACCAAGGACCGCACTGCCGTCAGATACAACAGCAATGGTGTTGGACTTGATGGTGTAGAGATAGGCGGCCTCAGGGTCCTGGGCAATGGCCTTACAGGGCTCAGCCACACCGGGCGTATAGGCCAGGGCCAGGTCCTCCCTGGATGCTACCTTTGCTTTTGACACTGTTTCCAGTTTGCCTTTCCACTCTTCGTGAAGGAGCAATGCTTTTTCATTGGTTGTCATGATAAAATCCGTCCTTTTTCAATTTTATTTGTGGAATCAAAAAACACATTTTCCTATATCATAACAATTTTGACCAATAGAATCAAGTTCCTTTTCAGATAATAGCCAGTTGTTTTATTCAGATGACAAAGATTTGGAAGGAGCGGAGTCCGTGTCTGCAAGGAAGTCATAGGTGCTGTTTTTATAATAACGCCATACAAAGATAAAACCCAGCAGAGTCGCCAGGGTGGTGAGTATCCCTCCTTCAATCCCAAACATCCCGCCATTAAGCAGGTTGTTTGCGGTAAATTCCGTTTTCACCACTCCGGGAACCGTAAGTCCGCTGACCGGCATACCGTAGATGACGCCCTGAAAGGTATTCCATGTGAAATGATACCCCATGCACATCCACAGATTGCCTGACCGGATGAACATGTAGGAAAAGAGGATCCCCACCAGTATGATGTTTAAAATGGATAAAAAGGTCACATCCGGATTGGACAGATGGATCAGGCCGAATATGACAGAGGGCACCAGCGTGATGAAATAGAGATTCCGGCACCTGCGCAGGACTGCCATTAAGAATCCCCGGTTTAACAGTTCCTCGGCAGCGGCAACCAGAACAAAGACAAAGATCCACCAGAAGGTGAGGGCTGTGACATGGGGAACCCAGGATACCACGCGGCCATTGCCCACTGTAACGACCAGGAGAAAGACAATGGAACAGTTGATGATTCCAAGGGCCATGCCTGCCCATCCCTCACGCCTGCCCCGGTTACCTGTGGTAATCCCCATTTCTTTGCAGGGATGGCCCATGATCAGACGCCAGGAAATCAGCGGCACGGCGATCATGATGATTTCAGTGAGGATCTGCATGGCGATGGGCAGCACGGTATCATTGAGCCAGTTGGTAAAAGCAGACAGCTCGCCGGTGGCGGGATTGATATGGCCGGTTTGGACCAACAGGGCGCTGAGGGCCATAATGACCGCAGTACCGGAAAGAAACACAAAAACATAAAAGGCGGCCATTACCGCTAATATGATCCAACCGGAGCGGACCTCCCCGTACCGGTTCTTAAAAATTGGATTTCCATGATGAGTCATAATGAATTATCTCCTTTGATCAGTGTGATTTTAGTATATACGCAATCACTTCATGATACAAGTGCTGTTTGCATCCGGCCCGCCCAGCTTTCTAAGACAGTCCACCAGACGTGATGACAGGATAACGGTGGTGACTGTGAGAAATATTTCCAGGGCGCTGCTGACAATCCCTGCCACGGCCAGAAGCACGGCCGAGACCACTACGATCACGGCAAGGCCAAGGAGGAATGGCCGGTAAGCCCTGGGAGCGGAGGGATACTGGCTCCAGGAGACTAATGCTAAGAAGACCAGCAGCACCGTGGACACAAATGCAAATATAATGTGCAGAAATGATTTTAAGGGCAGCTGCTCCGGCAGATAGGGGGTGGTGACCGCGCAGAAAAGAAGGAGCAGGGCGGCGGGGAGCAGCCGGGCTGCCAGCGGTTTTAGGCGGATCTGTTTTCGGATCGCCCTGTAGATCATGTAATAGTATACACCTACCATCACACCCCACAGAAAAAAAGCAAGTTTCCGGTCAATCAGGTTGCCGATCACGGAAAAGTTGGTGGTAAACCAGTTATAACCCCTGGTAAAAAGAATGGTGTAGGCTGGGATCAAGAAATAAGCTAGTATTTTTATCATCATGGTTGTAATTGGCTGCTGCATGGGCGGCAGCGGATTCCTTTGCAAATATCCGTCAATTATAAAGTAGACAGAGTGCGTAGTCAAATAAAAAAATTATGAACCGCAAGGAGATACGGTCCATGGCCGGCAGGGGGAAGGTTACTGTCTGGAATTTTGATAGTATTTACATAAAGATTCAATTAAAACTTTTAAAACATATTAAAATGTGGTATCATGTTACGTAAGTGTGAACAATATACACATAAGGATAAAGATACAGGTGGTACTATGAGGGAACGGATTAACCGTCTGGCCAGGGGAATTATTGACAGCGGGATTCCGGAACTGGTGCTGGCTCCGGATCAGTTGGAGACAGTGGTTCCGGCGGGTGAGGTCATCCGTGGTGAGATTGTGGTGAGCAGCGCCAACAATCTGCATATCAAAGGACTGGTGTACTCCAGCCATGAGAGGGTGCAGGTGGTCAACAATGCATTTGGCGGGCTGCGAAACCGAATAATATACGAAGTCAACAGCAGATATACAGAGCATGGGGACGTCATTAAGGGATCTTTTTATCTTGTCACCAACGCAGGTGAGAGGGAGATTCCTTATTCTTTGTGCGTTCAGGCCGGAAATACAGGGGATGTGTACGGCGCCCTTGCCACACCCAGGGATTTTGGGCTGCTGGCAAAACGGGATCTGGAGTCCGCTCTGAGGATGTTTGAATACCAGGATTTTACAGAAGCTCCCTTTATGAAGGACGCCCGCGTCCGTACCATCTATGAGGGGTTAAAGGGCAGGGCGGGCAGGAGGAATCTTCTGGAAGAATTTCTGGTGGCCCTCCATGTAAAGGAGCCGGTAAAGCTGACACTGGACACCAGAGGCCGGGTATATGAGAACCCGCTGGAACCGGTGGGGGATTTTATTGATATTGCTTCCAGCGGCTGGGGGTATGTGTCCGCAGAGATCGATGCGGACGTGCCCTTTGTTGAACTGGTAAGCCGGAAGATAACGGACCGGGATTTTGTCAACGGCAGATGCCGGGTACATTACAGGATCGTACCCTCAAGGCTTCATAAGGGCCGCAACTTTGGCCGTATCAGGATACGGTCCCTGAGGGAAGACTTTATAATAGAGATAGAGGCTGAGGGCGATACCACGGTGGATATCACCGGGCGGGGCCTGAAAGAGGGGGACATGGACAGGGAAAGCCTGTTCCGGTATCTTTCCCTGCGCCTGAATTACGAGACAGGAATCTATGAGCCGGCTCTGATACTGAACCAGATGACAAAGGAGGCGGAGCACCTGCGCGCCGGTTTCCCGGATGACGAGAGGACACGCCTTCTTCAGGCGGAGCTTTTGATCCTCAACGGTAAGACGGACAGTGCATCCATGGTGTTGGACGAGGCCAGGGACAGTGTATTGAGAAGACGCGAGGAACGGGTGGATATCTACTGCTTTTACCAGTACCTGCGCCTACAGGTTAAGCCTGACCGGGAACAGAAGGATTCCCTGGTCCGCTACATCAGGAAACTGCTGTGGGAGGACGGGGCGGTCAGGCCCTACCTCTTCCTTTTGCTGATCAGGCTGGATGAGACCATGGCCCAGAATCCTCTGAAGCTTTATGAATCCATGGCCTCCCTGTTTGAGAACGGGTGCAGCAGCCCGTTTTTGTACACCGCGGCCTGCAGGCTTTTGGAGGAGCATCCGGACCTTTTGGTGCATTTGGGTGATTTTGAGATACAGGTCCTGTATCTGGGAATACAAAAAGGCATGGTAGGCCGTCAGACCGCAGTGAAGGCTGCGGGGATGGCCCTGGGTATCAAGCATTACAGGAAACTGGTGGAGCGCCTGATGGTAAAGTTATATGATGCCTATCCCCAGGTCTGCCTTCTGGAGGCGGTGTGCAGCATCCTGATCAAAGGGGAGCGCAAATCAGGGGAAGCGTTCCTGTGGTATGAAAAGGCGCTGCAGCAGGGAGTGAACCTGACCAGGCTGTATGAATATTTCCTGTACTCCCTGCCCGGGGATTACGGCCATCTTCTTCCCAAGGAAGTGCTGCTGTATTTCTCCTATGACAAGGATCTGGACAGCCACAGCCGTTCCGTGCTCTACAGGAATATTTTACTGTATATGAATCCGGCATCGGAGCTTTATCAGACTTATACAAGGCATATGGAACAGTTTGCCATGGAGCAGCTGTTCTGCTCCAAGATCAACAGCCGCATGGCGGTAATCTATGAGCATATGATCTACAGGGATATGATCGATGTCCGGGTGGCCAGGGTGCTTCCGGGGATCTTAAAGTCATGCCGCATCAGGTGTGATGACCCAAGGATGAAGTATGTGATCGTGCGCTATGAGGAACTGGAAGAGGAGGAGGCATATCTTTTGGAGGACCAGGCAGCTTATGTGCCTCTGTTTTCCGACAGGAATGTCCTGCTGTTCCAGGACTCATACGGCAACCGGTATCTGGATGTAAAGCACTGGAAGGTCCCGGTGATGGATAAGCCGGAACTTTTGGACCAGTGCTACAAGGTATATCCGGGCCATCCCATGCTCAGGCTCAGGGAGTGCAGGAATATACTGGACAAGGGCGTGGAGACGGACCGCCATGCAGAACTTTTGGAAGAGGCCATGGTGCAGATGGAACTGTCTCCCGTGTTTGAATCAGCCATCCTTCAGGCAGTGACGGACTATTACTGCAAACGGGCGGTTGGGGACAGGGAGGGGACAGGAGGATTTAACTGCACCTACCTGATCCAGCTGGATAAAAAACGGCTGGGGGTAAAGCAGAGGCAGCAGATCTGCGAGACACTGATCAGCCAGAACTATATGCGGGAAGCATATGACATGATACGGGAGTATGGAAGCCAGTATATAAGCCCCAACCGGCTGATGAAGCTGTGCGCCAAGACGATCCTGATGCGCTTGTTTGACCAGGACGACCTGCTGCTGCACATGGCTTACCAGGTGTTCCGGTCAGGCGCTTATGACAGCGTCATAATGGATTACCTCTGTGAGCATTTTAACGGAACCGGGTCCCAGATGTATGAAGTGCTTATACAAGGGGTAAAGGAACATGTGGAGACCTATGATCTGGAGGAGCGTCTGCTCTGCCAGATGCTGTTTACAGGCAACTGTGAACAGATGGATTCGGTCTTTGAACTTTATATGAAACGAAAGGCCACCAGGGAGATCATTGTAAAGGCATACTTTACCCAAAAAAGCGTGCAGTATTTCCTGGAAGGCCGGGAGATGGACCAGCGCGTGTTTGAGTACTTAAAGCATGCGGTGGCCGGTATCATTGAAAAGGACAGGATGCCCACTATTTATCTGCTGGCACTGACGCGCTATTTTTCAACCCTGGATCGGATCGATGAGGAGGATACGGCTCTGTGCAGGAGCATGATGTCCGTCTTGCTGGAGGAGAGCCTGGTATTCCCTTATACCAGGGAATTGTCCAGACATATTCCCATCCCTGAGGATATCATGGACAAGGCCATGGTGGAATACAGGGGCAAAAAGGACGGGCATCCCGAACTTCAGGTCAGGATCCTGCCCGAGGAGACGGATTGGCACGGCGAGGATTTCAGAAGGGTGTATCAGGGAATCTATGTAAAACAAAAAGTACTCTTTGAGGGTGAAACCATGGAGTACAGAATATATGACCATGTGGATGGAAAACGCATACTGGCGGCAGAAGGACAGGTGGAGTGCGACCATAAGCTGGAGGGCAAGGAGAACAGCCGTTTTGCCTGCCTCAACGAAATGGGGACCGCACTGAAGGAAAGGGACAGCAGCAGGCTGTCCGATGCAATGGAGGATTATCTCAAAAAATCAGCCGCACTTGGCAGGCTGTTCCCCATTGAGTAAGTGTTCCACACTGAATTTCAGGCACATCCCAGAGTAAAGTTATGGAGGAGTCGTCTATGGACGGGCTTGTGATTGGATTGGATCTGAATGATGATTACACTCAGATCTGTTGTTATGATAAAGAAAAGTCCTGGACCATTCCTACGGTGATCTGCCGCAGGAAGGAAGAGGAAACCTGGCTCTCAGGGGAGAACGCTTACGCAGCTACTCTCCTGGGGGAAGGGGTTATTGTAGATAAGCTTTTAAAGCTGGCTGCAAAGGATGGGACATCCACCATTGGAGGTATCTGCTACAGCGGAAGCACGCTTTTGAAGCTGTTTATCCAGAAGATGCTGGAATACCCCAAAAAAGAGTTTGGCAAGGACAAGGTGGCGCAGCTGGTCATCACGCTCCAGAATGTGGATGCAAGGCTTTTGGATACCCTGATGTACTGTGCGGATTTCCTGGGGATACCCAGGGAACGGGTTCATGTGATCAGCCATACGGAAAGCTTTATCTATTATGTGCTGAGCCAGAAAAAGGAACTTTGGACCAACCAGGTGGGGCTGTTTGAACTGTCCTCAGAACGTCTGTGTTATTATGAGATGAAGGTCATCAGAGGCATGAGAAGAAACATGGTACAGGCCGAGGCGCAGAACCAGGAGGAGGCATTTAACCTGGATATTCTGGATTCTCCCTCGGGAAGCAAGCTGGCTGACAAGATACTTTGTTCCTGCGGCGAAAAGCTTCTCAGCAGAAAGCTCTTTTCCACGGTGCTTCTCACCGGAAAAGGATTTGAGCGCCAGGACTGGGCCGGCGGTTTTATGAGACTGGCATGCAACAGGAGAAAGGTATTTGTGGAGTCCTATCTGTTTGCCAGAGGGGCTGCCTATAAGGGGGCGGATTACACCCACGAGGATACATCCTACCCCTATATATTCGTGTGCGAAGGCAGGCTCAGGGCTGAGGTGGCCCTGAAGGTACTGCGCCGGGGCAGGGAAAGCAATCTGGTAGTGGCCTCTTATGGGGATAACTGGTATGAGTCAAAAAGCTCCCTGGACCTGATCGTGGATGGGCAGAATGAGATTGAATTCACAATCACGCCCCTGGATTCCAAGAAAAAGAAACTGGTGCGGATCCCTTTAAGCGGATTTCCGGAACGGCCGCCCAGAACCACCAGAGTTGAGCTAAAGGTTGGATTTACTGATGAGGAAACCATGATGATGGTGATAGAAGATAAAGGATTCGGGGAACTTTTCCCGGCCACCAAAGCTGTGGTGAAACAAGAGGTAAGCTTATGAGTTTGATACTTTGCAGGCATGAGCCCGTAGAACATCCCTACTATATTGATGTGTTGGGAATCCATATCCACTCTTCCCAGGAACTGTGTTATGTGATCTACAACCATCCCATCCTTGTGATGGATGATTTTATGGATGAGCTTCTCATTGAATTCATACGCAGGGAGCTGGATGTGGATTATCTGGCAGGCAGGATGGAGAAGCTGATAGAGACAGGCAGCCGTTCAGAGGACGTGCTCATGCTGTTTTTGTCGGAATGCGATTATTACAGTGATAAGGAAATACAGAAGTTTAAGCAGACCGTGGCCGCTCTCCGGGCCCTGCATCCGGCGGAATATGAAAAGGAGAGGGCGGACTATATGTTCCGGGCCCGCCAGTACGGCAAGGCGGCCCAGAGATATACCAAGGTTCTGGAATATCCAAAGGACAAAAAGGTGGACGACCTATTCCTGGCCAGGGTCTACAATAACCTGGGTGCGTCCTACGCCATGATGTTCCAGTTCCGCAGGGCTCTTGCGTCCTACGATAAAGCATACGGCTTGGGAAAGGATCTGGATGTGCTGAAACGGATCTATTTCCTCTCTGTCTTTTCGCCGGAGCTGGATGTGAAGGAGCGCTACCAGTCCATTTTTACAGAGGAGCTGAGGAGCCGGTGGAAAAAGGAGATGGATGCGGCCAGCCTGGACGCCGGGCAGGATGAGGAGGTAAGGGCCCTGCGGGCTTTGTTTAAAAAGGATCCCATCAAGCGCATCAACGGGGCGGCCCAGATGGTGCAGCGGTGGAAGCAGGAGTACAGGATGATGGTTTAGGTCCCTGGTGATGCTGGTTTGACGGGACCGTATCGGATCAATGGAGGTAAAAGGACATGGCATTTGACATTGCAAAGGAACATCTTAAAAAAATGGGGCTGGAGGACAGGATTTATACCTTTGAGGTTTCCAGCGCCACGGTGGAGCTGGCGGCCTCGGCTGTGGGATGTGAACCGGCCCGAATAGCCAAAACGCTTTCTTTTATGGTGGAAGGCGGACCGGTGCTCATCGTGGCGGCAGGGGACGCAAAGGTGGACAACCACAAATATAAAGAACAGTTTAAGACAAAAGCCAAGATGCTCTCACCGGACGAGGTGACAGACCTGGTAGGACACAGCGTGGGCGGCGTATGTCCCTTTGGTGTGAAGGAGGGGGTAAGGGTTTATCTGGATGAGTCGTTAAAGCGCTTTGACGCAGTGTATCCTGCCTGCGGAAGCGCCAGCAGCGCGGTCCGGCTGTCCATACCGGAACTGGAAAAGGCCTCCGGTTATTTGGAGTGGATCGATGTGTGCAAAGCCTGGCAGATGGCAGTGATGGCCAGCTAAGCCTGCGGCTTAGTCTATCGCTGAGCTGCAAAGATGAAAACAGCTTGACAAATGGTAAAATAATCTTTATGATTGTTAAGTAAATCAATGAGATCAAAGGTTATGAGGAAGAGGAGTACACCATAACAGCCAACAGAGAGGGAGGCCCATGGGCTGAAAGGTATCCCGGGTGGATGGATGGTGGAAGGTAGCTTCTGAACTGGGACGGTGAAGGAACCGGGAGTTGTGGCTCCTGGGTTTTGTGTAACTGTCTGACGGGCGGCTCCGTTACAGGCTAAAGAGATTGCCGGATGAAGAGGTGCTTCCGGCAGAATAAAGGTGGTACCGCGAGTTATTCGCCCTTTGCACGGCTGATGCAGCCGAAGGAGCAAAGGGTGTTTTTTTATTTCATAGGGAAAAAGGAGATTAAAAGATGAAGGAACTGGAAAAAACCTATAATCCGGCGGCCATAGAGGACCGTCTGTACGAGAAGTGGTTAAAAGGAAAATATTTCCATGCAGAGGTGAACCGCAGCAAAAAGCCCTTTACCATTGTTATGCCCCCTCCCAATATCACAGGTCAGCTTCATATGGGACATGCCCTGGATAACACCATGCAGGATATATTGATCCGTTATAAGAGAATGCAGGGATATGAGGCGCTGTGGCAGCCCGGAACGGACCATGCAGCCATTGCCACCGAGGTCAAGGTCATAGACAAGCTGAAAAAAGAAGGTATTGACAAAAGAGATCTGGGACGGGATGGATTCCTGGAGGAGTGCTGGAAGTGGAAGGATGAATATGGGACCAGGATCGTGAATCAGCTTCATAAGCTGGGCTCCTCCGCAGACTGGGACAGGGAGCGGTTTACCATGGACGAGGGCTGCTCCGATGCGGTCCTGGAAGTCTTTGTAAAGCTTTATGAAAAGGGATATATCTATAAGGGATCCAGGATCATCAACTGGTGCCCGGTCTGCCGGACTTCCATCTCAGACGCAGAGGTGGAGCATGTGGAGCAGGACGGCTTTTTCTGGCATATCAATTACCCGGTGGCAGGTGAACCTGGAAGGTTTGTGGAGATCGCCACCACCAGACCGGAGACCATGCTGGGCGACACGGCAGTGGCGGTGAACCCGGAGGATGAGCGTTACAGCGACATTGTGGGCAAAATGTTAAAACTTCCTCTGACAGACAGGGAGATCCCCGTGATTGCCGATGCTTATGTGGACAAGGAGTTTGGAACCGGCTGTGTTAAGATTACCCCGGCCCATGATCCCAATGACTTTGAGGTGGGAAAGCGCCACAACCTGGAGGAGATTGTTATTTTAAACGATGACGCCACCGTGAATGTGGACGGGCCATATAAGGGAATGGACCGCTATGAGGCAAGGAAGGCCATTGTGGCCGACCTGGAAAAGCAGGGCTTGTTAGTGAAGGTGGTTCCCCACTCCCACAATGTTGGAACCCATGACCGCTGCAAGACCACGGTAGAACCCATGGTAAAGCAGCAGTGGTTTGTGAAGATGGAGGAGATGGCCAAGCCGGCCATAGAAGCCCTTAAGAACGGAAGCCTGAAATTTGTGCCCGAAAGCTTTGGAAAGACATATCTCCACTGGCTGGAAGGGATCCGCGACTGGTGTATTTCCCGCCAACTCTGGTGGGGACACAGGATTCCTGCCTACTACTGCCAGGAATGCGGCCGTATCGTGGTTGCAAGGGAAGCGCCCCATACCTGTCCGGACTGCGGGTGCACCGCCTTTAAGCAGGATGAGGATACCCTGGACACATGGTTCTCATCTGCCCTCTGGCCTTTTTCAACCCTGGGATGGCCGGAAAAAACAGAGGACCTGGATTATTTCTATCCCACGGATGTGCTGGTTACCGGATACGATATTATCTTTTTCTGGGTGATCCGCATGGTGTTCTCCGGCATTGAACAGACCGGCCGGAACCCGTTCCACACGGTTCTGATCCACGGCCTGGTAAGGGATTCCCAGGGCCGCAAGATGAGTAAGTCCCTGGGGAACGGCATCGACCCGCTGGAGGTCATTGACAAGTACGGCGCAGATGCCCTGCGCATGACCCTGATCACGGGAAATGCACCTGGCAATGATATGCGTTTTTACTGGGAGCGGGTGGAGAACAGCCGCAATTTTGCAAATAAAGTGTGGAACGCATCACGTTTCATTATGATGAATATTGAAAAGGCGCCGGATATAAGCGGCGTGGACGCGGACAGCCTTACCATGGCAGACAGATGGATCTTGTCCAAGGTGAATACGCTGACAAAGGATGTAACGGAAAACCTGGATAAATATGAGCTGGGGATCGCTCTTCAGAAGGTTTATGATTTTATTTGGGAAGAATTTTGCGATTGGTATATTGAAATGGTGAAGCCCAGGCTGTACAATGAAGAGGACGGGACAAAAGCAGCGGCGATCTGGACGCTGAGGACTGTCCTGATCCAGGCTTTAAAACTCCTTCACCCATTCATGCCATTTGTTTCCGAGGAAATATTCTGCAACCTTCAGGAAGAGGAGGAGACCATCATGGTTTCCCAGTGGCCCGCATACAGGCAGGACTGGGACTTCAGGGAGGAGGAAGGGTCCACGGAAACCATTAAGGAAGCGGTGCGGGCCATCCGCGGCGTCCGCACATCCATGAATGTACCGCCCAGCAAAAAGGCCACCGTGTACGTGGTTTCTGAGGATGAGGGACTGTTGTCCGTATTTGAGCACAGCAGAAGCTTTTTTGCAACCCTGGGATATGCGGGAGAAGTCATACTGCAGAGGGATAAGGCGGGAATCGCCGAAGACGCGGTATCTGCCGTGCTCCCCAAAGCGGTTATCTATATGCCTTTTGCCGAACTGGTGGATATTGAGAAGGAAGTTGAACGGCTCAGGGCTGAAGAAAAGCGCCTGGCAGGAGAACTTGCCCGGTCTAACGGCATGCTGAACAATGAGAAGTTCGTAAGCCGCGCACCGGAAGCCAAAATAGCTGAGGAAAAGGCAAAGCTTGAAAAATATACACAGATGATGGAACAGGTAAAGACACGTCTGGCACAGCTTCAGAAGTAGGAAAAGTACCAGACAGAGAGGGAGAACAAAGCATGATTGATACATCAGGAAACAATCCGGTGATCCAGGTGAACATGTTCGGAGGATTCACCATCACCATGGATAACAGAACCATGAGCGACAGCGATAACCGCTCCAGGAAAGCCTGGAGCCTGCTGAGCTATCTGATCGTCAACCGGCGCAAGGATGTGAGCATTAACGAACTGTTCAATGCCATATGGCAGGAAGGGATGCAGGACAATCCTTACGGGGCTTTAAAGACCCTGGTTTTCCGGGTGCGGAAGATGATGGAAGCTGCAGGCTTTCCCTCTCAGGAACTGATCCTGAACCAGAAGGGGGCCTATATGTGGAACCCCTCCTGGAAGCTGACCATTGACACGGACCGGTTTGAGTTTTTGTGCAAGCGCATATTAAACTCCCAGGATGACATGGGAAATCTGGAACCGGAGTGGAGGGATGCCCTTGGACTTTACAAGGGCACCTTTCTTCCAAAGTCTGCGGATGAAAGCTGGGTCAATCCCTTACATACATATTACCACTCCCTTTACCAGAAGCTGGTACGGGCTGTCTCGGAAGATCTGATGGAGCGGGGGGACTACGCACAGGTGGAGGAAATCTGTACACAGGCTGTTTCCATAGACCGGTTTACAGAGGATTTTCATTATTATCTGATCTATGCGGCTTACAAAAAAGGTGACCAGAAAAAGGCCCTCCAAAATTACAGGGATACCACGGAGATGTTCTACCGTGAGCGGCTGATGACCCCCTCGGAGCGTTTTAAGGAAATGTACCGGGTGATCAGTGACAGCGAACAGGAAGTGATCACGGACCTGAATGTGATCCAGGAGGCCTTGGACCGTAACAGTAGCTGCGGGGAGGAGAAAAACCGGGGCGCTTACCAGTGCGAATACGCCGTATTCAAACGTCTGGTGCAGCTGGAGAGGCGCGGGGTGGAACGCAGCGGCGATTCGGTTTATCTGTGCCTGCTCACCGTGGGTGACAGGAAGGGGCGCACCTTAAAGCCGGAGATACAGGCCAGGGCCATGGAACGTCTCAGGAATGTGATCAACAGTTCGCTGCGCTCCAGCGATGCATTTGCCCGCTATAGCGTCAGCCAGTTTATCATCCTGCTGCCCTCAGCCACCTATGAGAACGGGGAGCAGGTCATGCACCGCATCCTGTCAGCCTTTAACAAGGCCTATGTGCGCAAGGATGTGTCTGTTTCCTACAGCCTGAATGTGGTGCTGCCCCAGGAAGAAATCTTACAATAAAATTACAGCGAGGTTATAACTAACATGAAGATGAGAAATGCGGTCCTGCTGCTTTTGACAGCCACCATATGGGGAGTTGCATTTGTGGCACAGAGCGTGGGAATGGACTATGTGGGTCCGTTGACATTTAACTGTGTCCGAAGCCTGATCGGTGGAGTGGTTCTGCTGCCATGTATTTGGTATTTTGACAGGAAGCGGGCGAAAGCGCAACAGACCGTATCCATACCGGGAGCCGGAAAGACATTGGTGACCGGAGGCGTCTGCTGCGGTGTGTTCCTGTGTCTTGCCAGCAATTTCCAACAGTTCGGCATACAGTATACCACGGTTGGAAAAGCGGGATTTATCACCGCCTGCTACATTATCATTGTTCCGATCCTGGGACTGTTCTTTAAAAAGAAATGCAGCCCTGTGATCGTGGGCGCAGTGGCGCTTTCCGTGGCGGGATTGTACCTGCTGTGCATGACAGGAGGCGACCTGTCGGTGAACAAGGGCGACCTGCTGATGCTGGTCTGTGCCGCCCTTTTTGCAGTGCATATCATGATCATTGACTTTTTTTCACCGGTGGTGGACGGAGTTAAGATGTCCTGCATCCAGTTTTTTGTGTGCGGCATACTTTCGGGAATGGGAATGCTCCTGTATGAGACACCGGATATGGGGCAGATCCTGGCCGCATGGGCACCTGTGCTTTACGCAGGCGTCATGTCATGCGGTGTGGCTTACACCCTGCAGATCATCGGGCAAAAGGGAGCGGACCCCACGGTGGCGTCCCTGATCCTCAGCCTGGAATCCAGCATATCCGTACTGGCGGGATGGGCCATTCTCAACCAGAAGCTTACGGCCAAGGAGTTAACCGGCTGTGTCCTGATGTTTGCAGCCATTATCCTTGCACAGCTGCCCGTGGGCAGAAAGTCTGCGGCTAAGGCACAGGAGGCATGACGGCACGCGCCAAAGCAAGCAGATCCGTGAACATATAAAGCAAGGCTTGTCGGTTGGTGACGAACCCTGGCGAGAATATCCGGTTGATAATTACATAAAATTGGGTTAATATTATAAAAGCCTGTCTCTGGATGATCAATGGTCCATGGCAGGCTTATTAGAAAGAATGGTAATGAAATGGGAAGAGCAGAGGAATATTTGAATCAGATTCCTATGTGGACCAGAAAAAAGAATTCTCTGGAAGATGTCAGAAGCGTGCTGAATGCCATGGGCGCGCCTGACAGGGATATACCGGCCATCCATGTGGCAGGGACCAATGGCAAAGGCTCCGTGTGCGCCTTCCTTACATCCATGCTCAGGGAAGCAGGGTATCGGACAGGCACCTTTATTTCTCCTCATTTAGTGGAAGTAAGGGAGCGCTTTTTGATCAATGGGGCCATGGTGGGGGAACAGGACTTTGAGGAAGCCTTTGAGACTGTTCTCAGGGTCAGCCAAAGAATGGTGGAAACGGGCAAATGTCATCCCACTTTTTTTGAATTTCTTTTCTATATGGCAATGGAACTGTTTAAGAAACAGGAAGTGGATGTGATGGTCCTGGAAACCGGGATGGGAGGAAGGTTAGACACTACCAATGTGCTGGAGCACCCCTGTGCCTGTGTGATCACGTCCATCAGCTTAGACCACACCAAGTATCTGGGGGATACCCTGCAAAAGATTGCGGCAGAAAAAGCGGGTATTATCAAAAGCAGCGTTCCTCTTATATTTGACGACAACCAGCCCCAGGTATCCACGATCCTTGAGGGCTGCGCATTCCGCCGGGGCGCTGCCCGCTATCCTGTGGGCAGGGAAGACTACCGTGTGGAAGGTGTGGGGGAGGACGGGCTTACGGTCAGTGCCAGGATGAAGGATGATAAGCGGTTAAAGATCCAGATCCCTTTTGAGGCGTTTTATCAGGCGGAAAACGCCATGCTTGCCGTGCGTACCCTGGATGTGCTGAGACACACGGGGATGAGGTGCAGGAAGCACAGCCGGGTTTTAGGCCATAAACCTGAGGGAGCGGCCGGAGCCATTACGTGGAATATTACGGATGAGCAGATCGTCCGGGGGATCAAAAAGACCATGTGGCCGGGGAGAATGGAGCAGGCGGCCCCGGGCGTCTATCTGGACGGGGCGCATAACCCGGGAGGGATCGGCGCTTTTATACAGACTGCCCGGGAGATAGCAAAGCGGTTGGGGAAACATCCCTATCTGCTGTTTGCGGCTGTGTCGGACAAGGATTACGGGGAGATGGTGTCCCAGCTCTCCAAAGGAATTGCCTGGGAGACCATTGGAGTGGTTCATATGAACAGTGACCGTGGCTTGTCCTCGGAAGCGCTGGCCAGGGAATTTGAGAAAGACACGGACTGTCCCGTCCTGTCCTTTGAGGACACAGGGACAGCGGTGAGAAGAATGAGGGAGATCAGCGGGGAAGGGGTATTGTTCTGCGCAGGATCCCTGTACCTGATCGGGGAGATCAAAGCAGCTTTGGAGCGCCTGAAACAGAAGGAGGCCTGAAAGGAGTTGAACATACATGATTGATTTTGAAGAGGAAATTGAGCGTTTTAAGCCGAGCCTGGATGTGGAGGAAGTGGAGGACGCCATTGTAAAAAGTGATTTAACAGATATGACTGACATCATGATGGAACTGATTAAAGAGAGAGGCGAAAAGTAAGCGGTGAATATAGACTATGGAAGAAAGAACCAGCAGATCGCCAACAGCTTCTATAATCTGGGCCTGGAAAAGGCAAAGATCAGGGATCTGTCCGGCGCGGCCCAGTGTCTGAAGAAAAGCCTTCATTTTAATAAATTTCAGACGGACGCCCGTAATCTGCTGGGCCTTATATACTACGAGAACGGGGAGGTGGCCGATGCCCTGGTACAGTGGGTCATCAGCCTTAACCTCCAGCCTGAGGGAAACCTGGCCGACCATTATCTGGATGAGATCCAGAGAAAACCGGGACAGCTGGAGCGCGAGAGCCAGAATGTGAAGACATTTAACCAGGCCCTGTGGCACGCACAGAATGGAAGCGATGACCTGGCTATCCTGCAGCTGGCAAGGGTGGTGGAGTCGAATCCCCATTTTGTGAAGGCCCATCTGCTGCTGGCCCTGCTGTATATGAGCAGGGAGGATTACAACAAGGCGGGCCGCTCCCTGTACAAGATCCTTCAGATTGACAAAAGCAATCAGAAAGCCCTTTATTATATGTCCATTGTAAAGCAGAACACGGGCAGGGCGGACGCGGAAAAGAGGAAGATGGTAAAAGCGTTTTCCCACAGGCAGATGGAGGATGATGATGTGATCATCCCCAACAGCTACAAGGAGAGCACCGGGCTTTCCACCATCCTCCATATTATTATAGGCCTGTTTTTGGGGGTGGCGGTCTTCTTTGTCCTGATCCTTCCGGCCAGGACAAAGGCTCTTAACAGCGAGAAGAATCAGGAGATCATTGCCTACAGCCAGAAGCTGGGCAATGCCAACCAGCAGTACGATATGCTGAAATCAGAGTATGATAAGCTGGATGCCCAGGCCAAGGAAGTGCAGTCAAGGCTGGATGAGCTGACCAACGGCAATACCAGTGTCATGGCCCAGTACCAGGGGCTTATATGGATCCTCCAGAATTACAGGACAGGGGATATGGTGACGGCGGCCAAATCATTTGCTGAAGCCAGCTTTGACCTGATCGAGGATGAGAACATACAGGCCATTGTGGAAAGCATACGCCAGGATATGACGGCCAATATCTATCAGACCCTGGTGGAACGCGGCCTTACCCTTTGGAACGCGGGCAAGAAGACAGAGGCCATGGATTATTTCCAGGCCAGCCTTACCATCAGGCCGGACAACCCGGAGGCTCTTTTCTATGTGGGCCGTCTGTACCAGGATGCCGGTGATATGGACAATGCCAATACCATGTTTGACAAAGTGGTAAATGAATTCCCCAGTTCTGATTATGTGGACAGGGCAAGGAACGCCAGAGGATATTAACACAGTAAGATACTACAGAAGATAAGTTTTATACGTCTTTTGTAGTATCTTTTTTTATTATTACATCGCATAAGAAAGGAGTATGAGAGCATGGATCATACAATGTTTACCTATGAAGCCAGGGAACAGACGCTGGTCATCCATCTTCCAAAGGAATTGGACCACCACAATTGCAGGAATCTGAAAAGCGATACGGATCTGCTTCTTGACGAAAATTATATTAACAGGATCGTGTTTGATTTTACACACACATCTTTTATGGATTCCTCGGGGATCGGAGTGCTGCTGAGCCGTTACAAACAGATGGCCGCAAGCAGGGGGAAGGTGGCTTACTATGGGGCGGGAGCCCAGGTGAGGCGGATACTGGAAATGGGCGGGATGAACCGTCTGATACAGGGCTATGACGACAGGGAATCGGCCCTTAAGGGATGAAAGGGAAGAAGGAAGAATGGAGGATAAGAAAATGGAATCAATGATGGAAAGTCCCCGATTCAATCAATCAGGGAGCTGTAAGGAACATTTGAGGCTGGAGATGGACAGCCTTTCCCAGAACGAGGAGTTTGCCAGGGTCGTGACCGCTGTTTTCATGAGCAGGCTGAATCCTACCCTGGAGGAAGTGGATGATGTGAAGACCGCTGTGTCCGAGGCAGTGACCAATGCGGTCATCCACGGCTACCAGGGCCGGGGAGGGGTTATCCATATGGAAATCACGGCCGATACACAGGAAAATGTGCTGGAGGTGTGTGTAAAGGACACCGGGGTAGGGATCGCGGATGTAAAAAGAGCCATGGAGCCAATGTTTACCACGGATCCTGAGGGCGAGCGTTCCGGCATGGGATTTTCCTTTATGGAGGCATTTATGGATCAGGTGGATGTACAGTCAGAACCGGGTAAGGGAACCCTGGTATCAATGAAGAAATTCATCGGCAGGTGACGCAGATGGATGAGACCATGAAATTAATAGGTATGGCTCACGAAGGGGATAAAGCAGCCAGGGATCAGCTGGTGATGGACAATGTAGGGCTCATATGGAGCATTGTAAGGCGTTTTACAGGCCGGGGCTACGAGATGGAGGATCTGTTCCAGATCGGAAGCATTGGGCTTATAAAGGCCATTGATAAATTTGACACGGGATTTGACGTAAAATTCTCCACTTACGCGGTGCCCATGATAACCGGGGAGATCAAGCGCTTTCTCAGGGATGACGGAATGATCAAAGTAAGCCGCTCGATCAAGGAAATGGGGATACGGGTCAGGGCTGCCAGGGAGGAGATGACATACAGCCTGGGACGGGAACCCACCATTGAGGAGATCGCCAGGCATCTGGATACCAGCCGTGAGGAAGTGGCGGCATCCCTGGAGGCAGGCGCCGAGGTGGAATCTTTGTACCGGCCCGCGGGCAATGGGGATGACAATACCACGTTCCTGATGGACCGGCTGGAGGAGGAGAACAATGACCATGAGGAACTGCTAAACCGCATGGTGCTAAAGGAGCTCATGGAAGGCTTGAACGAGGAGCAGAGGGAGATCATTGTCAGAAGGTATTTTTACAACCAGACCCAGACCCAGATTGCCAAGGAACTGGGGATTTCCCAGGTACAGGTTTCACGTCTCGAAAAGCGGATCTTAAAAGAAATGCGAATGCGCTATGAAAAATAAAAAAGTATAAATTTAATTTTTCAAACCATACTAGTTATCAGAACCAATCAAACCAGTTTACGAAAAGGATGTGATCTATATGGGTTTTGGTAAGCGAGTATGTGAAATTCTGGCAGTTGTCGGGGCGCTTGTCCTGATAGGGGTCCTGGTGTGGTATCTTTCATCCGCCATGGGTGACAGGGGATATGAAAAGGAAGGAACCCTTGTGTGGGAGGAGCAGAATACGGTACCGGAAGAGGAGGCTTATCCGGCCTTTGTGACAGACCCTGCATCCAGGATGTACGGGGAGCAGGAACTGTCAAGGAGCGGACGGGGATTATGAAGCACACAGTCTATGTAAAACTTAGTCAGATAACAGAACTGACACACAAGGATGTGGTTTTAAAGGATGTGGCCCAGGTCTACTGTGATGACCAGAACGTAATGAACAAGTGCAATTCCATGAAGGTCATGACTGTAAAGCTGGATGAAAAAAGGCGCTATATTATGAGCGCCCTGGATGTGACACGCAAACTGATTGAGATGGATTCCACCCTGGATGTAAACCATGTGGGGGAAGTGGACTTTATCATTGCATATAAGCCGCCAGCACCTCCCACCTATGTCTGGGAATGGACGAAAACAATCTTTGTCTGCGGCATCTGCTTTTTCGGCGCAGCCTTTGCGATCATGACTTTTAACAATGACGTCAGCGTGACTGACGTGTTCAGCGAGATCTTTAAGCTTGTTATGGGATATGAATCAGGAGGATTCACCGTATTGGAGGCCAGCTACAGCATAGGCCTGGCAGTGGGGATCATCGGGTTCTTTAACCATTTTGCTTCTATAAAGCTGAATACGGATCCCACTCCTTTGGAGGTGGAAATGCGTCTTTATGAGGATAATATCAGTAAGACCCTGATTGCCGAGGACGGCAGAAAGGAGTCCAAAATTGATATTACTTAAAAAGATTCTGCTGGCTTTTTTCGGCCTGTGCGCCGGCGGCGTCATTGCAGCCGGCGTATATGCTTTTCTGGCTATTATCGGTGTATTCGTGCGCCTTATGGGAAAGACAGGCACCAGAAAACATATTATACTGTATGAGACAGTGATCGTGCTGGGAGGCGTGCTGGGAAATATTGTGGATATCTATGAGTTTCCCATCTATATGGGAAGCTTTATAGGCACCATTTTCCTGGCAGTGGCCGGCGTGTGCGTGGGGATCTTTGTGGGATGCCTGGTTATGTCCCTGGCGGAGACGCTGAAGGCGCTGCCGGTCATCAGCCGGAGGATCCATCTGGCCGTGGGGCTTCAGTACCTGATCTTTGCCCTGGCCGCCGGAAAACTTACAGGATCCCTGGTCTATTTCTGGTTCCGTATGGCCTCCATGGGATAAAGCGTACTCCCGGAGTCTCAGAGAGTGCACCAAAGTGAATGTGATGAAAAGGAGTGGGAAGCGATGGAAATTGATAAGCAAAAATATGGGGAATATGTAAAGGAGATCACACCGGTCCACAACCTGCCTAAAAGCATGGCATGCGCCTTTTTGGTGGGAGGCGTCATCTGTGTGATCGGGCAGTTTATCACCAATTTTCTGATGAACCGGATGGGGATGGAGCAGGAGCCGGCAGCCATATGGAATCTGCTGGCCCTGATCTTTCTAAGCATTGTGCTCACAGGGCTGAATATTTATCCCAAGATCGTAAAATTCGGCGGTGCCGGTGCACTGGTTCCCATTACAGGATTTGCAAATTCAGTGGTGGCACCAGCCATTGAGTTCCATGCAGAGGGGGAGGTGTTTGGCGTGGGCTGCAAGATATTTACAATTGCCGGACCGGTGATCTTATATGGGGTCCTTACCAGCTGGGTATTGGGACTGATCTACTGGGTTGGCGGATGGATGGGGATTTTCCAGCTATAACAATAGATATGGCGGTTGAAACAAGACAATGGGACGGAGTACGTTTGGTTGTCTTGTTTTTTTGTCTATATGCTGCTTAAGCCGCCCTTTAAAGCCACACCGGCCGTACATGCCATAACAGCCAGGCCTCCGCCTATGAGCAGGTACTGGATTCTGACCGCATCAGCCAGAGGGCCGAACACCATCATGCCCAGGGGAAGGGCACAGGAGGTGGATATCTGCATGAAGCTGAATACCCTTCCCTGCATGGAGGGCTCTACCCGTTCCTGGATGGACACGGTGACCGGAGATTGATAGCAGGGGGCGGTGATACCGATCATGGTGTTGAGCGCCAGATAGGCCCAGAAGGCGGAAGCCGTCCCCAGCCCCAGCATCAGTATGCCGTAAGCCGCACCGGCCATGAGGGTGGTGTTCAGCCGCTTTTTAAACCCGCCCCAGGAAGTGATGAGAAGCCCTCCCAGTACGGTACCAATGCTGTATGTCATTTCAGAAGCGGTCAGCCGCCAAACCTGGGAGCCGAATGTACGGCTTACCATCAGGGGAGTGAGGAAGGCGGAGGGGCTGATGAGGAAAAGGATTGCGATCTGGAACATCAGCAGACGGCGCACAAATGTATTGGAGCGCAGATACCGGAATCCTTCCTTTAAACTGTCAATTTGTGCATTTCCCTCAACCGTATTTTTACGGTACATGGGAATTGTCAGGGTGGATGTGATCCCCACGCCTATAAGCGCGGTGGCCACATCGATGAGCAGGGTGGCCTCCAGACCGGCTGCGGACAGAATGGCACCGCTGGCAGCCGGGGAGAGGAACATCATAAGGGAGGTTAAGGTGCTCTGGATACCGTTCACGCGCATCAGATGCCGCGGCGGAACGATTTGGGGGATAACGGCATTCACTGCCGGTGTCTGGATCCCTGTGCCCGCAGAACGCACAAAGAGCACGATAAAAAGCAGCCGTATTTCCCGGCAGCCGGATAAAAAGGCCGCAGCCAGGGCAAGGGTTGCAAGGGCAATCACCGCGTCCGATACCATGATCAGTTTTTTGCGGTCATACCGGTCAATCCATACCCCGGCAAACAGGGAGATGATAATCTGAGGCGCAAAGCCGCAGATGGTGGAGATGGTCAGCATCCTGCCCGAGGAGGTGGAGAGCGTGATGTACCATACAATGGCGTACTGCACCAGGGAGGAGCCGAAAAGCGATATGGTCTGCGCGGTCAAAAAGCGCGCAGTGGTCTGTTTCCAATGGGAATTCACGGTAATGATACCTCGTCTTTCTAAAATCCCATACTATCAGATATTCCCGGTTCTGTCAATTTCCTAAAGCCATTGGAATATCCTTTGGGCATCTCATGGATGATCATGACTAATTTTCAGGAAATGAGAGATACTGTTAATGAATATATCCTGTCAGAGGAAGGAGAATGCAAGAGATGGGACAGATGAAAGGAAAGGCTAGTATTGAATTTGAACATCCGCCGGTGATCATCAGCGCGGGTTCCGTAGTGGGAAAAAAAGAAGGTGATGGTCCGCTGGGGCAGATGTTTGACCAGGTGGAGCAGGACGACATGTTTGGCAAGGACAACTGGGAGCAGGCGGAAAGCGCCATGCAGAAAAGGGCGGCGGACCTGGTGATCGAAAAAGGGGGCGTCAGAAAAGGCGACCTGCGGTATCTGTTTGCCGGTGATCTGCTGGGGCAGCTGATCGCCACCTCCTTTGGCACCGTGGATCTGGAGATCCCCCTTTTTGGCCTGTATGGAGCCTGCTCCACCATGGGGGAGGCTTTAAGCCTTGGGGCCATGGCAGTGAACGGAGGATATGCCGATCAGGTCATGTCCATGGCATCCAGTCACTTTGCCACGGCTGAAAAGCAGTTCCGCTTTCCACTGGCTTACGGCAACCAGAGACCCATGTCCGCTACCTGGACCGTAACAGGCTGCGGAGCCGTGGTCATAGCCGGGAACAGAAAGGACGGCCTGGCCAGGATTGCGGGCATTACAACGGGACGGATGGTGGACATGGGAACCAAGGATTCCATGAACATGGGAGCTGCCATGGCTCCGGCTGCATTTCATACCATTGAACAGAACCTGGAGGACTTCCAGGTCAATGAGACATGGTACGATAAGATCATAACCGGTGACCTGGGCGAGATCGGAAGGACCATTCTGCTGGATTTTATGAAGAATAAGGGCAGGGATTTAAGCCAGATCCATATGGACTGCGGCATTGAGATCTATGATAAGGACCAGCAGGACACCCATGCAGGCGGAAGCGGCTGCGGGTGCAGTGCCGTTACCTTGTGCTCCTATATATTGCCCAGGGTCCAGGACGGTACATGGAAGCGGGTGCTGTTCGTGCCCACAGGAGCCCTTTTATCAACCGTAAGCTTCAATGAGGGACAGAGCATCCCGGGGATAGCCCACGGAGTCATCATTGAACACATTGACGATTAAGGAGGTAGAGGTCATGGATTATGTAAAAGCATTTTTGATCGGAGGCCTGATCTGCGCCCTGGTCCAGATCCTCATGGAAAAAACCAAGATGATGCCGGGCCGTATCATGGTTTTGCTGGTGGTAAGCGGAACCATACTGGGAGCGGTCGGAATTTATGAGCCCTTTGCAAAATGGGCCGGAGCCGGGGCAGGAGTCCCTCTTCTGGGATTTGGAAACACGCTGTGGAAGGGTGTCAAGGAGGCCATTGGAAAAGACGGGATCCTGGGGATCTTTAAGGGAGGACTTACGGCCAGTTCCGCCGGAATCTGCGGAGCTTTGGTGTTTGGATATTTGGCTTCCCTTGTGTTTAAACCTAAGATGAAGTAGGGTGTGGTATGCCCGGATATCAAAACAGCCGGAAACGGGGAGCTGCCGCCAGATGGTTATGGCCCGCAGCTTTGTTTCCGGCTGTTATTGCGTTCTTAATATGGGATATTACCCGGTCCATACCCTTCGGTTGTAGGGGATGGGGAGGTGGGGGACTGGTATCCTGGTCCAATGGGGGTCACCACAGGACCATCGCCGCCAGACTCATCGGGATTGGGGTTAATGATGGTGGACACATCGGTGTGGATGGGGCAGTAGCCCGGGATGGCAAATGCGGAATCATCCGTGGCATCATTTTCACCGTCCGGGAGCGCCATGCACACACGGGTTGTCTTAGTGGGGCAGTAGGGCGTTGGGCGCATGCCTGATTCAGCGCACACGGTCACGGCCACATGCTTGTCGCATACCTCGGTGGGAGCTGTGCCCTTTGCAAAGTATTCGGTGTACACCGCGTTGCCTCTTGGGTCAGCCGTACATACGCCTGCAACGGCACGTTTCCCTGACTTGCGGCAAATCTCCGCCGTCTCTATGCTGTCCGGGATGGTGAAGCCGGGATCCGACATTCCATTGTGGACACGGTTCATAATATTTCTCCAGATGTCCTTGTGGAAGCTGGTGCCTCCGTTTCCGTTGCTCAGTTTCTGGTTGCTGTCGCATCCGCCCCAGATTCCTGCCGTATAATAGGGGGTATATCCCACAAACCACACATCATTGTTGGCAGTGGTGGTACCGCTTTTACCTGCTGCGGACATGCCTGTGAGGGCAGCCCTTGTACTGGTGGAGTTGATGGAGATCCCCGACCGTGCAAACAGCCGGTTGCTCTTCATGGACTCTGACATGGCATCTGTTAAAAGGAAGGCGGTGGAATCCTTTAATACCTGCTTGGTTTCCGGTTCATTATCTATGAGCACCTTGCCGTTGTGGTCCAGTATCTTTGTAAAGAAACGTGGTTTTGTGTAAACACCCGCATTTGCAATGGAAGCATAGGCAGCGGTCAGCTCCAGGTTGGACACGCCCTTTGTAAGTCCGCCCAGGGCGGTTGCCGCGCCCAGGTCATCCTTGACCAGGGAGGAGATGCCCATATTTTCCGCGTACTCGATGCCCAGCTGGGGAGTAACGGTTTCCATCAGGGTCCTTACGGCCACAATGTTCATGGAGTAGATGATGCCGTCACGGATATTGTGGTAGCCCACAAACCCATACCCTTTATTCCACCAGTTCCTGAAGGTTTTGGTCCCGATGGTGTAGGGAGCGTCATAGTACACGGTTCCCAGGGTGGCGCCGCAGGCATCCATGGCCGGTGCAAAGGCTGAGATGACCTTAAAGGCGGAACCGGGCTGGCGGTATACGTTGCTGGCACGGTTTAGGGTAAGGCTGGCCTTTTTCTCGCCGCGGCCGCCGCAAAGGGCCTTGATCTCACCTGTATGCTGATCCATGAGCACAAAAGAGGTCTGGGGCTGAAGGATGAGGTTCTGCCGTTCACCGATGATCTCATCCCCGTCCTTTAACAGCCAGGCCTTGAACGCATCGATATCTGCCTGGACTGCCTCCTCGGTCTTATAAAGGCCGTCAAAGGAAGGATTGCCCAGTTCTGTTTTGTGGAAGGTCTTTAAGTTTTCCTCAGAGTAATGCTGGGTACTGCCGTCCGCATGGGTCACGGAAAGCCTGTATTCAACGGAGTACTTGGCAGCCGAATAGTTGTCCGGGTTGTTGATCTCCTCATCTACAATGGCCTGCAGGTCAGGGTCCTGGGTGGTGTAGATCTGAAGTCCGCCGGAATACAGCAGGTTGCTGGCCTGGCTTTCCGAATAGTCCAGCTTTTCCATCAGGGAGGAAATCACCTGTTCAATGAGCTCGTCCGTAAAATAGCTGTAATGGGTATTGCTCTCCTTGGTAGCTGTGTCCACATTCTGGATCCTGTCATAGACATCATCCGCCAGGGCTTCCTCCTGCTCCTCTTTTGAAATAAAACCCTGGTCATACATGTACTGGAGCACGATCTTGCGCCGCTCCGCATTGTTCTCCCTGCCGGAGATAGGGTTGAGCTTGGACGGAT
This sequence comes from Clostridium sp. FS41, assembly GCF_000954015.1. Classification (NCBI taxonomy): domain Bacteria; kingdom Bacillati; phylum Bacillota; class Clostridia; order Eubacteriales; family Clostridiaceae; genus Clostridium; species Clostridium sp. FS41. Next base: position 30,942 of record NZ_JYHN01000067.1, on the reverse strand, counting down.
TCTTGGTAATGGATGCCAGCACCGCGCACTCGGAGAGGGTCAGGTCGGAGACATTCTTATTAAAATAGCGCTTGGCAGCTACCTTGACACCCAGGGTATTGTTGCCCAGGTTAATGGTGTTCAGGTAGTTGGTGATGATCAGGTTCTTTGTTTCCTCCTTGCTCATCCCGGAGTTTTTCTCCAGCTGGACGGCCAGGTACTGCTCCTGCAGCTTCCTCTCGATCTTGGCGCCCCATCCGGATTCCATACCGCCGGAGAACACATTGTTCTTAATCAGCTGCTGGGTAATGGTACTTCCTCCGCCCGCATAATCATCGCTGATCACGCCCCGCACGGCACGGGCAATGGAACGGATATCAATGCCGTTATGGCTCCTGAAACGGGAGTCCTCAATGGCGATAAAGGCATTGACCAGGTTCTGGGGCAATTCATCATAAGTGGCCGATTCGCGGTTGGAACCGCTGGTCACCAGGGTATCGGTCAGATTGCCCGCCGCGTCATAGACAGTGGTAGCAAAGCGGTCGGGCTGAATGTTTAAAATATCTACGGACGGGGCATTGTCAATGATGCCCTTAATCATACCAAAACCGATGGATGCACCCACTACTGCTAAAAACAAACACAGGACAAACAGGGCCTTAAAGATATTAAGGAAAAGCCGCGAGGCGTATTTGCCTGATTTGGAGTGGAGAGACTTGAGCCTGCGCTCCGTCTCGTACTTACCATAGTTCATAGATTCTCCTTTATTCAAGTAATGTCTACCCTTGTCCACTGAGGGTAAGCTTATCCTGTAGATTATACACCAGTTTTGTAAAAATGAAAAGGTTTAAATATTGCCTTGCCATCGCCGCTTTTCTATATTATGATAAAAAACAGGCGGAAACAGGTCGGATTGTGGGGAAGCTTGTCCACAAAACATGGCAAAGGAGCAACAGAAGTGGTAGAGAGTTACAAAATCGTGTATCAAGGCGGAAGCGGAGAGCTGGTGGAGAAGAAATCCAGGTTCATAGCAGACATAAGGCCGGTGTCCGGCGAGGAGGAGGCCCTGGCCTTTGTGGAGGAGATACGGAAAAAATACTGGGATGCAAGGCACCACTGTTTTGCCTATATCATAGGAGACAGGGGGCAGACAGCCAGGTGCAGCGATGACGGGGAACCGTCACAGACAGCGGGAAAGCCTATGATGGATGTGCTGGCAGGGGAGGGCCTTCATGACGTATGCGCCGTGGTAACCAGGTACTTTGGGGGAACCCTGCTGGGCACGGGCGGACTGGTGCGGGCCTATTCGGGAGCGGTCAAGGCAGGCCTGGAGGATTGTGTGATCGTGGAAAAAAAGCTGGCGGTCCGTCTGGAAGTGACGACTGATTATAATGGTTCCGGGAAAATACAGTACATTGCAGCCCAGGCAGGCATGGACACATTGGATGTGCAGTACACGGACAAGGTGGTTTTTGTGTTTCTTGTGCCCGTATCAGAGGAAGGGCGCTTCCGGTCCCAGATCACGGAGGGAACCAGCGGACGTGCCCATATAAAGAAAGTGGACGAGGTATACTATGGCATGGGACAGGGGGAACTGATTGTTTTTTAACGGAAAATGCCTGTACAGCCTGTATTTTCCGTCAAAAGCCCTTGCAATCTGTAAATAGCAATGCTATACTATAAAACCGTGGCTGTAGACGTGAACCAATGCATATATAATTAAGGAAGAGTAATCACTATGAAGATGAAAAGAGAAGATGTAAGAAATATCGCTATCATTGCCCATGTAGACCATGGCAAAACAACATTGGTAGACCAGCTGTTAAGGCAGAGCGGCGTATTCCGTGTGGGCCAGGAGGTTCAGGAGCGCGTGATGGATTCCAACGACATCGAGCGGGAGCGCGGCATTACCATTTTGTCCAAGAATACGGCTGTATTTTATAAAGATACAAAAATAAACATCATCGATACGCCAGGCCATGCCGACTTTGGCGGTGAGGTGGAGCGTGTGCTCAAGATGGTGAACGGGGTTGTTCTGGTTGTGGATGCCTATGAGGGTCCCATGCCTCAGACTAAGTTCGTGCTCCAGAAGGCGCTGGAACTGGATCTGGCTGTCATTGTGTGCATTAACAAGATCGACAGGCCCGAGGCCCGTCCCGCAGAGGTGATCGATGAGACCCTGGAACTGATGATGGATCTGGACGCCTCTGATGAGCAGCTGGACTGTCCCTTTATCTATGCCTCCGCCAGGGGAGGATTTGCAAGATATGATATGAATGATGAGAACATGGACATGAGTCCCCTGTTTGAGACCATCATTGAGCACATACCGGCCCCGGAGGGCGATCCTGAGGCAGATACCCAGGTGCTGATCAGTACGATCGACTATAATGAATTTGTGGGCCGTATCGGCATTGGTAAGATCGACAACGGCGGTCTTAAGGTGAATCAGGAATGCGTGCTGGTGAACCACCATGATCCTGACAAATTTAAAAAGATCAAGATAGGAAAACTCTATGAGTTTGACGGACTGAAGCGCGTGGAGGTACAGGAGGCGTCTGTGGGCTCCATTGTGGCCATATCCGGCATTGCCGAGATCCATATTGGGGATACCATCTGTTCCCCTGAGAATCCGGACGCGATCCCGTTCCAGAAGATCTCCGAGCCCACCATTGCCATGTATTTCATGGTAAATGACAGCCCGCTGGCAGGACAGGAAGGAAAGTTCATCACTTCCCGCCATCTGCGTGACAGGCTGTTCAGGGAGCTGAACACCGATGTAAGCCTTCGCGTGGAGGAGACGGATTCCGCCGACTGCTTTAAGGTGTCCGGACGAGGCGAGCTGCATTTGTCCGTGCTCATTGAGAACATGCGCCGGGAAGGCTTTGAGTTTGCGGTGAGCAAGGCAGAGGTATTGTACAAATATGATGAGAGAAACCGCAAATTAGAGCCCATGGAGCTGGCATATGTGGATGTCCCTGAGGAATACACAGGTGTGGTTATCCAGAAGCTTACCAGCCGCAAGGGAGCCCTGCAGGGCATGAGCCAGGCAGCCGGCGGCTACTCCCGTCTGGAATTCTCCATTCCGTCCAGGGGACTGATCGGATACCGCGGTGATTTCATGACAGATACGAAGGGGAATGGTATCCTCAACACCATCTTTGATGAGTATGCGGAGTACAAGGGTGACCTGTTCTACCGCCAGACCGGTTCCCTGATCGCTTTTGAGGCAGGGGAAGCCATTACCTACGGCCTGTTTAATGCACAGGAGAGGGGAACCCTGTTCATCGGACCGGGAACAAGAGTGTATTCCGGTATGATCGTGGGACAGAGCCCCAAGGCGGAGGACATTGAGATCAATGTCTGCAAGACCAAGAAGCTGACCAACACCCGTTCCTCCAGCGCAGATGAAGCGCTGAAGCTGACACCGCCCAAGATCATGAGCCTGGAGCAGGCGCTGGATTTTATTGATACGGACGAACTGCTGGAGGTAACCCCTGAAAGCCTTAGGATCCGTAAGAAGATTTTGGATCCCACCATGCGTAAAAGGGCGTCCTTTAAGAAGTAAAAAACGACAATTTTAAACACAAAAGGCGATTCCTGTCGAAATGTTCTGGCGGGAATCGCCTGTTTTTTTGGTCTATTATGGTAAATCTCCTCATAAACTATCAATGTGCCGTACAAAAGCAAGCATAAACAGGATAAAAAACATAAAACGGCAAAATGAGAATTTATAAGAAGCGAAGAGGAGATGTACTATGTCAGAAAAAATGATCGAAAACAACAAGGTAAGCGTTATTGGTGAGATTGTATCAGGCTTTACCTTTAGCCACGAGGTATTTGGAGAAGGCTTTTATATGGTAGATGTTGCTGTGAACAGATTGAGTGAGCAGGCTGATATCATACCGCTTATGGTGTCGGAACGCCTTCTGGATATCCATCAGGACTATACGGGTAACACCATTGAGGCTCTTGGACAGTTCCGCTCCTACAACCGTCACGAGGGCGTCAAGAACAGGCTGATGCTGTCCATCTTTGTCAGGGAGGTCCATTTCCTGGAAGAATTTACGGACTACACAAAAACAAACCAGATATTCCTGGACGGCTATATCTGCAAACCGCCAATTTACCGAAAAACTCCTCTGGGCCGTGAGATTGCCGATATCCTGCTGGCTGTAAACCGTCCCTATGGGAAATCTGATTACATACCCTGCATCAGCTGGGGCCGCAATGCGCGGTTTGCGTCCAGCTTTGAGGTGGGCGCAAGGGTGCGGGTCTGGGGACGCGTACAGAGCAGGGAGTACACGAAAAAACTCTCTGAAACCGAGTGTGAGAAGCGCATTGCCTATGAAGTTTCCATCAGTAAACTGGAATGCGATGAAGCCTGATTTTTTTGAATCTCTTTGGAAAATCTTTCGGAAGATGTAAGAAATATTTGCAAAGTTGTTCAAACTATGCTATTATGAGCGAAGTCTATGAATGACAGACCATTCAGAAGAAAAAGCGAATAAAGCATGAGGTGCATGATGATGAAAGAAAGCATGATACAGGTTATCTGCGGGCCAGGCAAGGGTAAGACAACAAGTGCGATCGGCAGGGGAATCAGTGCGCTGACCAAGGGCAGCAATGTAATCATGGTACAGTTTTTAAAGGGTTCCATGGATATGGATAACATGGAGATCATAAAGCGTCTGGAGCCGGAATTCAAGATTTTTAGATTTGAGAAATCGCCTGTCTTCTTTAATCAGCTGTCAGAGGAAGAAAAGGAAGAGGCAAGGATCTGCATCCGCAACGGAATCAATTTTGCGAAAAAGGTCCTGGTTACGGGCGAATGTGATATTCTGATCCTGGATGAGATCCTGGGAATCCTGGATGAGGGAGTGATCACGCAGGAAGAACTGTGTAATCTGATCAGTCAGGCCAGGCAGTCCGAGATACGCCTGATCCTCACCGGGAATGTATATCCCCAGACACTGGACCCTTATGTGGATGAGATCACCAAGATCCAAACCAGATATGAGCAGTAATGGGAAATGGGTGTAATACCCGGGATTTCCTGTTGACATCCTCCTCAGGGGATGATAATATAATACCAACAATCATAGAGTAGAGGTTGCGTTGATCAAGAGTAATCAAGCCCGATGTGGCAGGCACAGGGGAGGGTTTGATGAAAGGGAAAGACGCCGAAGAAGGAGAACGCCTGAATCAGTTATCCTTCTGGGCACATGGTGAACAACCATGTGACTGTCATCCGGGTGGATGGAGAGCTACCAAAGAACGTGGATTCGCAGTAGTGCGAAGTTGAAACGCATGGGAAGGGCTGACATTTACCTCAGCTCTTTTTTGCTATTCTGGCACAGCTTTTCTGGGAACATGGCTGTGAATGGTTTTTACGGGAAGGGAAGCATACTGTGATTGAATCAAGAAAAAAGGAGAGAATAAAAGTATGGCTATTTTTGAAGGAGCAGGTGTTGCGCTGGTCACACCGTTTAAGGAAAATGGGGAAGTGAATTATGAGAAGCTGGAGGAAATCGTGGAGGAGCAGATCGCAGGAGGCACAGATGCCATCATTGCCTGTGGGACCACGGGAGAGGCTTCCACCATGTCCCATGAGGAGCACCTGGATGTGATCGGATATGTGTGCAAGGTATCCAATAAGCGGGTTCCTGTAATTGCAGGAACAGGTTCAAACTGTACGGAGACGGCGGTCTATCTTTCAGGTGAGGCTGAGCGCAGGGGGGCTGACGGGCTTTTGGTGGTGTCCCCTTATTATAACAAGGCCACGCAGAAAGGGCTTATGGCCCATTTCACGGCGGTTGCGGACGCGGTAAAGATTCCGGTCCTTCTTTATAATATACCGGGAAGAACAGGCGTGAACATTCTTCCCCAGACCATCGCCACCCTTTGCAAGGAGGTGGATAATATTGTGGGAGTGAAGGAGGCCAGCGGCAATTTTTCAGCCATCGCCACCCTGATGAACCTGTCCGATGGCAAAGTGGACCTGTATTCAGGCAATGACGACCAGATCGTGCCCCTCCTTTCCCTGGGCGGAAAGGGCGTTATCTCAGTTTTATCCAATGTGGCGCCCCGCCAGACCCACGATATCTGCGCAGCCTATCTGTCCGGGGATGTAAAGCGCAGCGCAGAACTTCAGCTGGCTGCGATCCCTCTGATCACAGAACTGTTTTGCGAGGTAAACCCCATTCCCGTTAAAGCGGCCATGAACATAATGGGGAAGAATGTGGGACCCATGCGCATGCCTCTAACTGAGATGGAGCCTCAGAACCAGGCGAAGCTGAGAGCGGCCATGATCGCCTACGGCATTCTGTAAGACAGTTAAGAAAGGACGGTAAGATAAATGGTCAGGATGATAATGCACGGCTGCAACGGGGCCATGGGCCAGGTGATAACAGGCCTTGCAGCAGATGACAAGGACATTGAGATCGTGGCAGGCATTGACCTGCGCCAGGGAACAGACTGCGGCTATCCCGTATTTACCTCCCTTGGGGAATGCAATGTAAGCGCGGACGTGATCGTGGACTTTGCATCCGCAAAAGCGGTGGACGGGCTTTTAAAATTCAGCGCCGAGACAGGGACCCCGGTGGTCCTGTGTACCACGGGACTTTCCCAGGAACAGCTTGCGGCTGTAAAGAGGACCAGCGCCAGTGCGGCTGTACTGCGTTCAGCCAATATGTCCCTGGGCGTCAACCTGCTCCTTAAGCTGGTCCAGGACGCCGCCAGAGTGCTGGCTGGTTCCGGCTTTGACATTGAGATCGTGGAAAAGCACCATAACCAGAAGATGGATGCCCCCAGCGGCACTGCCATTGCCCTGGCCGACTCTATGAATGGAGCCATGGGGGATTCCTATGAATATGTCTATGACAGAAGCGGGAAGCGGGAAAAGCGCAGCCCCAAAGAGATTGGGATCAGCGCTGTCAGAGGCGGATCCATAGTAGGGGAGCATGATGTGATATTTGCGGGCAGGGATGAGGTGGTGACATTCAGCCATACGGCTTATTCCAAGGCTATTTTCGCCAAGGGCGCCCTGGAAGCGGCCAAGTTCCTGGCAGGCAAGGGTCCCGGGCTTTACACCATGGCGGATGTGGTCCGGCTCTGATTAGCTGCATTTTTACATTTAATTCCATAGATGGCAGGATGTTCCACCATAATCTATTCTCGAAACGCACATAATAAAGATAGAAATCGAAAGGAGAATGCGATTATGAAAAAAATCAGACCTGCTATCTTAGCTATGTTACTGTTAGTCATGGTTTTATCTGTTACGGCCTGTGGAAGCAGTAATAACGAGACCCAGTCCACGACAGGTACCAGCCAGTCTTCCTCATCAGCAGCCACCTCTACCACTGGGGCAGAGAGCGGTATGTCCGGTTCTGCAGAGACCAATGAGGGCATTATCGATGGACTTGTAGATGATGTGGAGAAGGGTGTGGATGACGTAGGCAACGGCGTTAAGGACATCACAGGTGAATCAGGCAACATGTCTGAGTCAACCACCAACACATCCACCACAGAGGCTACACGATAATATAAAGAGTATATGGCGGTGAATACAAAGAGGACCCTTTCTCAGCCGGTGAGGCCAGGAAAGGGTCCATTTGGTCTTTTGGTCTTGCGGCCCGGTGCGGTTTGAATTATAATGAGTCCATAAAGTTATGGGGGAAATAACTGCAAATGAGGCTGTTGTATTATGTTAATGGGGTACGAATCCGTTTTGCCAGGCGCCAGGCTGTGAAAGGGTGGGCTAAGAGGCTGAAACTCTGTAAAAGGGAGCGGGGACCCGGGAAACAGGCCCTGCGCCGAGGGCTGCTTTTTCTGGCGGCAGGCGGAGTCATGTGGGGGATTTACAAAGGGGGATATATTGGTTTAATCCTTAAGGATATGACAGGGTTCCATATCATTGAGGAACGTGTTACAGGCGGAGACATGTTCCGGGAAGGGGAGCCTACGGTAAAAACAGGGCTGAACTTTCGTTTGGAGGATGGAAATTTCACTATTTTCAGGGTCCGGACCTATGAGGAATCAGGGAGTGATTAGCTGGGAAGAAAGAATTCATTAGGAATTTTAATGATTGTCCTGCTTGTATTCATATTCATATTGTATTATAATTTCTTCTGAAATGGTATTCTTTTATAGCGTCAGCTTATAAATCTATATCTACGTAACCATATGAATAAAAGAAAAGGACAGGTGGATACCCATGGAAAAGAAAGAGATGCTCTATGAAGGAAAAGCTAAAAAAGTCTATACAACCGAGGATCCGGATTTATTGATCGTATCCTATAAGGATGACGCTACGGCATTCAACGGATTAAAAAAAGGAACCATTGTAGGTAAGGGCGCTATCAATAACCGCATGACAAACTTTATCTTTAAGAAGCTGGAAGAAAAGGGAGTACCCACCCACCTGGTTGAAGAGTTAAACGACAGGGAGACGGTTGTGAAAAAGGTTGAGATCGTACCTTTGGAGGTAATCATCCGCAACTATTCCGCAGGCAGCTTTGCCAAGAAGATGGGAATGGAGGAGGGGATCAAGTTCAAATGCCCCACCCTGGAATTCAGCTACAAGAACGATGATCTGGGAGATCCTTTCATCAACAGCTACTATGCGCTGGCGCTGGACCTTGCAACCCAGGAAGAGATTGATGATATCACCAGATATGCATTCCTGGTAAATGAAGTACTTCAGGAATATTTCGGCGGTCTGAACATTGACCTGATCGACTTTAAGATCGAATTTGGACGTTACCACGGAAAGGTGATCCTTGCCGATGAGATTTCCCCTGATACCTGCCGCCTCTGGGATAAGGACACCCATGAGAAACTGGATAAGGACAGGTTCAGAAGGGACATGGGCAATGTAGAGGATGCCTATGAGGAAGTTTTCCGCAGACTGGGTATCCAGTAATCAATTTACATATAACGCCTGGGCTGATACCCAGGCGTTACCTTCTTTAACAGCGTGAACCGATGGACATAGGAAGAGAAAGGGACATGACTTCATGGATCAGAATCAGATGGACTTTGATATTGGGGCAGACAAGCTGCGCGAAGAGTGCGGGGTTTTTGGTATATATGATTTTGATGGGAATGATGTGGCATCTACGATCTATTACGGGCTGTTTGCCCTGCAGCACAGGGGGCAGGAAAGCTGCGGGATCGCGGTAAGCGATACACAGGGACCAAAGGGGAAGGTGGGCACACACAAAGGCATGGGCCTTTGCAATGAGGTATTTACCACAGAAATATTGGAACAGATGCACGGCAACATCGGGGTAGGACATGTGCGGTATTCCACGGCGGGCAGCAGTACCCGGGAGAATGCGCAGCCTCTGGTGCTCAACTATATAAAAGGCACCCTGGCCCTGGCGCATAACGGAAATCTGGTCAATGCACCGCAGCTGCGCCATGAACTGGAGTACACGGGAGCCATTTTCCAGACCACCATTGACTCTGAGGTCATTGCCTACCATATTGCCAGAGCCAGGGTGAACACCCCCAGTGTGGAGAGCGCCGTGTCCCTGGCCATGAAGAAACTGAAGGGCGCTTATTCCCTGGTGATCATGAGCCCGCGAAAACTCATAGGAGCAAGGGATCCCTTTGGTTTTAAGCCTCTGTGTATCGGTAAGCGGGACAATGCCTATATACTGGCATCTGAGACCTGCGCATTGGATACCATTGGAGCGGAGTTTGTCCGGGATGTGGAACCCGGGGAGATCGTTACCATCACAAAGGACGGGATCGTGTCCGACCGGGAGATGTGTCCCAAGGATCCCGCCAGAGAGGCCAGATGCATTTTTGAGTATATCTATTTTGCAAGGCCGGACAGTGTCTTTGACGGGGTGAGCGTGTACCATGCCAGGATCCAGGCGGGCCGTTTCCTGGCCATGGATGCACCTGTGGAGGCAGACCTGGTGGTAGGGGTTCCGGAATCCGGAAACGGCGCTGCCCTGGGCTATTCCATGGAATCCGGGGTCCCTTACGGAACTGCGTTTGTAAAGAATTCCTATGTGGGACGCACCTTTATAAAACCCAAGCAGAGCAGCCGGGAATCGGCAGTGCGCATTAAGCTGAATGTGCTCAGGGAAGCGGTGGCCGGAAAACGGGTGATCATGATCGATGATTCCATTGTCCGGGGCACGACCAGTGCATTGATCGTGAACATGCTCAGGGACGCCGGCGCCATCCAGGTCCATGTGCGCATCAGCGCGCCGCCTTTTCTGCATCCCTGCTATTTCGGCACGGATATTCCATCGGAGGACCAGCTGATCGCCCATGGACATACGGTGGATGAGATACGAAGGATCATAGGGGCGGATTCCCTTTCCTTTTTACAGACAGAACGCCTTCATGAGATGGCGGCCGGAAAGCCCGTATGTATGGCCTGCTTTAACGGTGTTTATCCCATAGAACCGCCTTCCGCAGACATCAGGGGAACCTACGAAAAGTAAACAGCAGTTGAATACAGGACCCTGTTATGATAAGATAAAGACCACGAAATGATTGAATATGGAGGAAATGACATGAGTGACACAGACAGATACGTAAGCCCTCTTTCCGAGCGCTATGCCAGCAGGGAGATGCAGTATATCTTTTCACCGGATATGAAGTTCAGGACCTGGAGGCGTCTATGGATTGCCCTGGCTGAGACAGAGAAGGAGCTGGGACTGGGGATCACGGATGAGCAGATTGAAGAGCTGAAAGCCCATGCCCGGGATATTAACTATGATGTGGCAAAGGCACGGGAAAAGGAAGTACGCCATGATGTCATGAGCCATGTCTATGCCTACGGGACGCAGTGCCCAAAGGCAAAGGGCATCATCCATCTGGGGGCTACCTCCTGTTATGTGGGGGACAACACAGACATCATCATTATGACCGAAGCACTGAAGCTGGTGAGAAAAAAACTGCTCAATGTGCTCTCTGAGCTGTCACGCTTTGCCGATAACTATAAGGATCTTCCAACCCTGGCCTTCACCCACTTCCAGCCGGCCCAGCCCACCACGGTAGGCAAGAGGGCCACCCTGTGGATGATGGAACTGAAGCTGGATCTGGATGATCTGGACTATGTGATCCGTTCCATGCGCCTGCTTGGCTCCAAGGGCACCACAGGCACCCAAGCCAGTTTCCTGGAGCTTTTTGACGGAGACCATGAAAGGTGCCGCAGGCTGGACCAGCGCATTGCCGAGAAAATGGGATTTGAGGGATGCTATCCTGTGTCGGGGCAGACCTATTCCAGAAAGATCGACAGCCGCGTCATAAGCGTGCTGGCCGGCATTGCCCAGAGCGCCCACAAGTTTTCCAACGATATCCGCCTGCTCCAGCACCTGAAGGAAGTGGAAGAGCCGTTTGAGAAAAAGCAGATCGGTTCCTCGGCCATGGCGTACAAGCGCAACCCCATGCGCAGTGAGCGCATCGCCTCACTGGCAAACTATGTGATGAGCGACATGATGAATCCCATGCTGGTGGCATCCACCCAGTGGTTTGAGAGAACGCTGGATGATTCCGCCAACAAGCGTCTCTCCGTTCCCGAGGGATTCCTGGCAATCGATGGTATCCTGGACCTTTATCTGAACGTGGTGGACGGTCTGGTGGTGTATCCCAAGGTGATCGAAAAGCACCTGATGGCCGAACTTCCCTTCATGGCAACGGAGAATATCATGATGGATGCGGTAAAGGCAGGGGGAGACCGCCAGGAGCTTCACGAGAGGATCAGGGAGCTGTCCATGGAAGCAGGCAGGAATGTAAAGGAAAAGGGGCTGGATAACAATCTGCTGGAGCTGATCGCAGCTGACCCGGCCTTTAACCTTTCACCGGATGATCTGAAGGCAGCCATGGATCCGTCCCGGTACGTGGGCCGTTCACCCAGGCAGGTGGAGGAATTTCTGGAGGAGGTCATTTCCCCGATCCTGTCAGAAAATGCGGACGAGCTGGGAATGCGGGCTGAGATCAATGTGTAGGCCCCACCAGTGATATAATACAATACACAGCCGGAAACAGGGGCGCAGGGTCAGCAAATGCTGGCGGCGGACCGGTTTCCGGCTGTGCTGCCGTATGATGTGAAAGTGGATCCGCATCAGTTTGTTTCCTTAGCGTGACCCAATCTTGGTATTGTGGTTAAAATGGAAGAATGGTATAGTTGAATCAGGATACGCGTGTTGCTGAAAATGGATGCTAAAAGGATTCCATTGGAAGGAGAGGAATGGATGAATGTAAATCTGGAATACTATAAAGTGTTTTATTATGTGTGCGCCCACGGAAGCCTGACCGCGGCGGCCAGGCAGCTGTGCATTTCCCAGCCGGCGGTCAGCCAGGCTGTGCGGCAGCTGGAAAAGGAAACCGGCATCAAACTGTTTCTGCGCACCTCAAAAGGGGTTCAGCTCACAAAGGAAGGAGAACTTTTGTACCGCTACGTGAAAGCGGGAGTGGAGAGCCTTCTGGAGGGGGAAAAGATGGTGGAACGCGTGCTCGGCATGGATATGGGGGAAGTGCGGATCGGTGCCAGTGATATGACGCTGCAATTTTTCCTGCTTCCATATCTGGAGGAGTTTCACAAAGAGTATCCCAAAATCAAAGTGAATGTATCCAATGCCCCCACGCCGGAAACCATAAAAAGCCTGGAGGAGGGGAAGATTGATTTTGGGGTGGTGACCACGCCCTGTGAGTGCAGGGGAACCATGAACCAGATTCCGGTAAAAGCCATACGGAACGTTTTTATTGCAGGCAACAGTTTCAGCGGACTCAAAGGGAAGATCCTGGATTACCATGCCCTCTCCGGCTTGCCCTGTATTTTTCTGGAAAAAAATACCAGCACCAGGACTTTTATGGATGATTTCCTTTTAAAGCAGGGGATTGAACTGAAGCCGGAGTTTGAGCTGGCGATCAGTGACATGATCGTGCAGTTTGCAAAGCGCAACATGGGAGTGGGATGCGTGATGGAAGGGTTTGCCAGAGATGCCGTGGATGCAGGGGATGTGTTTGAACTGAAATTCAACATGGAGATGCCTTCCCGCCATATCTGTGTGGTGACAGGGGAATCCGGCCTGATCTCCATGCCCGGGCGAAAACTGCTGGAGATGATAACAGGACAGAAAATGGATGAAAACGGGATCTTACATTAGAGCGCGTGAAAATTCATTCCCGCAAAACACGCTCTAGTCTCAGATGGGTATAAGTAGTCATTATGGGAATCATAATAAAGAACGTCTTTACTTATAACGCATGATGTAGTAAAGTAATTATTGTTTTTTAATGAGCATGTACGGGAGATACCCGAAGGAGGATTTTAGTATGGTCAGAGCAATTGTAGGCGCTAACTGGGGCGATGAAGGAAAAGGCAAGATCACAGACATGCTTGCCAAGGAATCTGACATTATAGTACGTTTTCAGGGCGGAAGTAATGCAGGTCATACCATTATCAACGACTATGGCAAATTTGCCCTTCATCTTCTTCCATCCGGAGTGTTTTACCAGCACACCACAAGTGTCATCGGCAACGGTGTGGCGCTTAACATCCCATATCTGGTGAATGAGATCCAGGCACTGGTGGACAGAGGCGTTCCAAAGCCCAGGGTTTTGGTTTCCGACAGGGCCCAGATCCTGATGCCGTACCATGTGCTGTTTGACACCTATGAGGAAGCCCGCCTGGCCGGCAAGTCCTTTGGTTCCACAAAATCGGGCATTGCTCCCTTTTATTCAGATAAATACGCAAAGATCGGTTTCCAGGTCAGTGAACTCTTTGACCAGGAGCTTTTAAAGGAAAAGGCATACAGGGTGTGCGAGCAGAAGAATGTGCTGCTGGAGCACCTGTATCATAAGCCCCTTCTGGATCCCCAGGAGATCTACAATGAACTTTTAAGCTACCGCGGCATGATCGAGCCATATGTGTGCGACACCTCCGCATATCTGTATGAGGCCATCAGAGAGGGAAAGAAGGTTCTGTTGGAGGGACAGCTGGGCTCCCTTAAGGATCCGGACCACGGTATCTATCCCATGGTTACATCTTCCTCCACACTGGCTGCTTACGGAGCAATCGGAGCAGGAATACCTCCCTATGAGATCAAGGATATCACCACGGTTGTAAAAGCTTATTCCAGCGCAGTGGGAGCAGGCGCTTTTGTAAGCGAGATCTTCGGGGATGAGGCCGAGGAGCTGAGACACCGCGGAGGAGACGGCGGAGAGTATGGCGCAACCACAGGCCGCCCAAGGCGTGTGGGCTGGTTTGATGCCGTGGCTACCAGGTACGGATGCCGGATCCAGGGCACCACGGAGGTGGCGTTCACCGTGCTGGACGTGCTGGGATACCTGGATGAGGTGCCGGTATGTGTAGGGTACGAGATCGATGGCCAGGTAACCAGGGATTTCCCCACCACAGCCAGGCTGGAAAAGGCAAAACCTGTACTTACCAAGCTTGCGGGCTGGAAGTGCGATATCCGGGGAATCAGGAAGTATGAGGACCTTCCTGAGAACTGCCGTAAGTATATCGAGTTCGTGGAAAAGGAGATTGAGGCTCCTATCTCCATGGTTTCCAATGGACCGGGACGGGATGACATTATCATGCGCCGATGAAATAATGCAATGAGCATAAAACAGAGTGATCAGGATCGTTGATTCTGATTGCTCTGTTTTATTTTTGTCTTGTTCTTTTCAGGTGATTTTTTAAAGTAGAGTTGACTTAAAAAAAAATGTGGAATAAAATGATACTATGTTATTACCATAAAAGAAGCAGGTTGAATGAATGAAGCTGACAGAAACGGATAGGAAAATACTTAAATCATATGACACTGTGCTGGATGGATTGGCTGATTACCTGGGAGAGGGATGTGAAATCGTACTTCACAGTCTTGAGAACCTGGAACAGTCAGTTATTAAAATTGTCAATGGACATCACACAGGAAGACGGGTAGGGGCCCCCATCACCAACCTGGCACTGGAAATGCTGGATGAGATACAGAAAAATAAAAACCAGACAGGCATTTCGTATTTCACACAGAATAAAAAGGGAGAACCTTTAAAGTCTGCGACTATCGTGATACGCGGAGAGAATGACCGAACCATTGGACTTTTGTGCATTAATTTTTATTTAAACATGCCGTTGGCTGATTTCCTCTCTGTCTTTACTCAGGGAAATGGCTCCGGCGCGGGAGCGCAGGCAGAGGTCTTTTTGGACAGCAGCCATGGCCTTCTGGAGGATGCGGTAGCTAGCGCCAGGCAGGCAGTATCATGTAATCCCTCTATCTTACCATCTCTGAAAAACCGGAATATTATCCGTATGTTATATAATCAGGGAATATTTAATATGAAGAATTCAGTGGATTATGTTGCCAGCCAGCTGAATATTTCAAAAAATACGGTGTACATGCACCTTAGGTATATAAAAGATGAACATAGGTAAAGTTTAAAAGAGAGCAAAGATTTGATCCAGGGAATCCTTGCTCTCTCTTTTTTTACCAAATTAATAAAAAAAAATTTATTAAATCTGTAGATTGACTAAACTAAAATTCATTGTTATAATAAAAATAGATAAAAATAATTAATAAAATATAAACAAAATATAAATAATTCATAAAGGAGGAAAAAGATGAAAGTAATTTCCACAACAAAGGCACCAGCAGCAATTGGCCCGTATTCACAGGCATATGAGGTAGGGAATCTCGTGTATGCATCCGGTCAGATTCCAGTGGATCCCGTTACCGGACAGGCGCCTGATGGAATTAAAGCCCAGGCAGAACAGAGCTGCAGGAATGTAGGCGCTATATTGGAGGCAGCGGGCCTAACCTATGAAAATGTCGTGAAGACAACCTGCTTTTTGGCGGATATGAATGACTTCCAGCAGTTTAATGAGGTTTATTCTGAATATTTCACGTCTAAGCCAGCCAGGAGCTGTGTGGCAGTCAGATCCATTCCCAAGGGGCTTTTGTGTGAGATAGAAGTGATTGCTGAAAAGTGAACAGTTAAAGTAAAAGGATGAGGAGGAATACGATGAACAGCTTTACAAACAGTGAAGTTAATTTGGAGGTCCTGAAAAAGCGCGCATACAACATGAGATGGGCGGAAGTGGAAGAGGGGATGATTCCGCTGACAGCAGCAGATCCGGACTTTCCGGCTCCCAGGGAGATTGCGGATTCATTGATCGAATATATAAAAGGCGGGTATTTTTCTTATACTCCCAAAAGAGGGTTCCCTGAATTTGGGGAGAGTCTGGCAAGAGCAGTAAAAAACAGAAAGAACGAGGATATTGACCCAAAGCTGGTACTGCCGGTGGACAGTGCTGCGCGTGGAATGCACATCATTGCTCAGGCTGTTTTGACCCCGGGAGATGAGGCCCTTGTGTTCGACCCGGTTGATTTTCTGTTTAAGACAAGTATGGAAGCAGCCGGTGCAAAGGTAAATCTGTTCCCCATGAAATTTCGTGAGGATGGCACCATAGATTTCAGCGATATTGAAAGCTATATCACACCAAAGACAAAGATGCTGGGACTTTGCAATCCCCACAATCCCCTTGGAAAGGTTTATCCGGTAAAGGATTTGGAATACCTTCTGGATCTGTCAGAGAAGTATGGTTTTTACATTATGAATGATGAGATCTGGTCGGATATCGTGTATTCTGATGCAGAGTTTAACAGCATTTGTTCCCTTGGAAAGGCAAGGAATAAGAGGACACTTTCCGTATTTGGCTTTTCAAAAAGCTTTGGGATTGCCGGCTTACGTGCAGGCTGCATTTATTGTCAGGATGAGGATATTTTTGAAAAGCTGGTGGAGGCATCCCTGGTTGATACCACTATAGGCGGCATCTCTTCACTGTCCCAGATTGCGGCAATTGCCTGCCTGGATAAGTGCTACGGATGGCTGGACCAGTTTGTAGCCCATCTTCAGTCCAACCGGGACTATGCATTGGAACGCCTCAATCAGATACCGGGAGTAAAATGCTATAGGCCTCAGGCTACATTTGTTATATTCCCGGATGTATCAGAACTTCCCATGAGCTCAGAGGAACTGGTGGAATATTTAAAGAAAGAGGAGAAACTGGCAATTGTTCCCGGCGGAAAACAGTTCTTTGGACCTGGGTCGGAAGGGCATGTAAGAATATGCCTGGCTACCAGCAGAGAAATCCTTAAAGAGGGCCTTGACCGTATGGAGCGGGGGATTCGTAAACTTGTGAAGGAGGCGTAATATGGCGAAAGTTCTTGTTGCATTTATTTACATGGTTGCTATCTTGGTCATAGGATTTGTCAGTGCCAAGCGGGTAAAGACAGCAGAAGATTTTGCTACGGCAGGAAAGAAAATTCCATTTTGGACTAATGTGTACTCCATGGCATCTGCACAGATTGGAGCCGGCGCCACTATGGGCGTGGCCAGTATGACCTATATGTATGGTTTTTCCGGCATGATCCTTGGATTCGGAGCAGCCACAGGGGCTATATGTTCAGGACTTATCTTTGCCAAAAAGATCAGGGAAGCCAATGTCACAACGATACCTGAACTTATAAGGAACCGTCTGGGTGAGCGAGTTGCAAATATGATCTGTATACTGACCATCATACAGGTATTCGGAATACTGGCAGGACAGGTACGCTCCCTTGGAACCATTCTTCAGATTTTCATACCGTCCCTCAGCCTGTTGAATGCAATTATTATCATGAGTGTCATTATGATGATCTATTCGGTAGTAGGCGGAATGGTAGCTGCCACGAATACGGATAAACTGAATGTCAGCATTATGATCATATCAGTTATGGTGATCACGCCTATTATTGCCATGATGAAGATCGGCGGTACCCATGGACTTGCTCTTAATCTGAGCGCGGATCAGAAGAGCCTGACCACCATGGGTATAGTCCCCATGATTTCCACCTTTTTATACTTCGGTCTGGTGGGTATGATCAACAATGAAAACTTCCTTAGAATATGCGGTGCCAAAAATGCACATGAGGCAAAGGGAGCAACCCTGACAGCCGCTCTTTTGATCTACCTTCCATATATGATTTTTGCCGGTCTGATCGGTATCATGGGCATTCTTTTGATCCCAGAACTGGGGACTTCCGATTCCATTATCCCTGCAATGATCGATAAGATGACAGGGGATTTAACAGGTGCATTCCTTCTTTCAGGACTTCTGGCAGCTGTTATGGGAACCGCGGCATCGGTTGCCATGGCTACCAGCGTAACATTTACCAGGGATGTGGCAGTACGTCTGAAACGTGACATGAGTGGTTCTGATGTGCTGAAGATTCAGCGTATTTCATTGATCGTATTTACAATTCTGGCCATTATTGTGGGATATCAGGGAACTTCCATTGTTACAATCATGGAAGATGTAGGTGCACCATGCGTGGCTGCATTGATCCCCATTTTCCTTGGAATGTTTTTTTGGAAAAAGACAAACCCCAGAGGAGCAGCCATTACGATCGCAGTTGCTGTGATATCCACGGTCGGCTACTGGTTAATGGGTTCACCTCTGGGAATCAGCCACTTCCTGTTTGGGCTGGCTTGCTCCACCATAGCCTTGTTTGTAGCCTGCCCATTAACTTACAGGGGAGAAGATGATAAGTAGGAGGTGAAATGATGCTATATACAGTACTTGATGTGATAATCATTGGAGGGGGATGCGGCATTGCTGCTTATCTTCTCTATAACATGCTAAGAGAGACATTTAGGAAAAAATAAAAAACAGGAGAACATACCAGATAGGGGATTCCCCCCTGTATGTTCTCTTGTTTTTTATTCTCGTGCGCCCGGCGGCGCACGTTTTTAACCGGTGAAAGTCTGGAATCCGCCCGGTAGTGGGAAGGATATAGCTGAAGGCAAGGGTGTCCATCGTGAGGTGGAATCTGAAGGAAGCCGGATGTGGGGAATATACTAACCCGCGGGCAAATCTCTGGTCTGACGAACAGAAATCACATCAGGCTATGCATGAGGGTAAGACTGCGAGCCAAGCCGAAGCCCAATAACTACACGGAATCATGTATGGTAAATGTGGCAGATGGATGGAGAGAAAGAAACGTGTGGTACCCGGGGAGGTCTGTACGGAATGTCCTGAAAGGGATAACCACTATCGAGAGATAGCGCGGAACGTGAAGGGGATGTGAGAGCGCACCGTTCTTTCCGCCGGATATGGAAGGAAAGGGACAGTGCACAGCCGGAACTTTTGGAAAAGATACTGGACAAGGATAATCTAAACAGAGCTTATAAGAGAGTGAAGGCAAACAAGGAAGCGCCGGGAATCGATGGTATGAGCGTGGAGGAAATAGGCGCGTACCTTCGAGAAAATCAGAAAGAACTTATCGAGAGAATCAAAGGTGGGAAATACACTCCTGACCCGGTAAGACGAGTAGGGACTGGCTGTCTCCGATTGTCGGGCTTTTACGGAAAAGACTTCTGGAACAGGGATACCTGCACATTGACGAGACGCCGGTACAGGTGCTGGGTGAAGCCGGAAGGAAGAACACCACAGATGCTTATAAAGGCTATGAAAAAGTATCCGGGATTACCAGATGTTACTGTTGGACACACCTTCGCAGATACTTTGTGGATGCTCTTGCGAACGATACGGAAAGCCGGGAAACAACGATTCCGGCACAGGCCATCAGCTACATCAATAAGGTGTTTGAGATTGAGAAAAAACTGGAAGTCCTGTCTCCCCAGGGCAGGAAGGAACAGCGTCTGATACAGGAAATGCCTGTATTAGAGGCCTTTTGGTCGTGGGCGGAAGAGGCATTTGCCGGAATCCTTCCAAAATCCAAACTTGGAGAGGCATTTAGCTATGCCTTCAACCAGAGAAACGGATTGATGAATTATCTGCTGGACGGGAACTGCGCTGTCTCAAACAATCTTGCTGAAAACTGCATCCGTCCCTTTACGATAGGGCGTAAGAACTGGCTGTTTTCTGGAAGCCCCAAAGGAGCCGAAGCCAGCGCAGGGATTTATACACTGTACTTAATTATAGTGCTTTATATGCGGAATACAAAAAAACAAAAGGAAAAGCATCGTACATCTAGACTGAAAACCTTATCGTTAGACAGTCTGACGCACGGTGGTGTGAGAGGACGGCGGTCAATCACCGCCTCCTACTCAATTGTAAGGTCTTCCTCCTGCTTTGGCTCCCCGTCTGGTCCATCCAATGGTTCCGGAGGATCGGAGGGTTTTAAGACCCGTGTCATCAGTCCCATGGAAAACATGATGATGGGTATGAACACCATGGAAAAAATTACTGCCATCAGGTGGTTTTTGGGGGCGCCTGTCACTGCCAGGACAATGGCAAGCACAAACAGTCCCACTAAAAGCACCACTCCGGCCAAAGCAAACATCCGTTTTAATTTCATAATATGACTCCCTTCGCCTTTCCTTCCGATCAAGGCTCCCGCCTCTTTTGGCGGTGAGCCGTCCGTGTTTTTAATCCTCTGCCAGTTCTTCCCAGCGCTGGTACAATTCCTCCAGCCGGGATGCGATCTCCTCCTTTTCCCTGTTCAGCTCCATCAGCCTGGCCACATCGGTATAAACCTCCTCCTGGGCCAGAAGACCGTCAATCTCGCTGTCCCTGGTTTCCAGGGCATGGATGGAATCCTCTGTTTTCTTAAGCTCATTCTGGCGTTTGCGGATCCTGGCCTGTTCCTCCTTCTGGGCTTTCCAGTCCATTTTCACATCGCTGGCAGGGGAGCCGGCAAAAGGTGCCGCTTCCGGACCTTCCTTTGAAGGTGAGGCAGGGGATGGGTTCCTTGCAGCAAATGCAGCTTCCACATCCTCTTTTTTCTCCAGGTAATAATCGTAATTTCCAATGTAATTGATCAGGGACCGGCTGGTCAGATCCAGGATTCTGGTGGCCGTCCGGTTGATAAAATACCTGTCATGGGACACATAGAGCACGGTTCCTGTATACCGGCACAGGGCGCTCTCCAGTATCTCCTTGGAGGTGATGTCCAGATGGTTGGTAGGCTCATCCAGTAAAAGGAAATTGGCATCGGAGAGCATCAGCTTTGCAAGGGATACGCGCCCCCGTTCGCCGCCGCTTAAGTCTTTGATCAGCTTAAACACATCATCTCCGGTAAAGAGGAAGGAGGCCAGGGTGTTGCGGATCTGTGTATTGTTCATGTTGGGATAGGTGTCCTGTATTTCCTCAAACAGCGTCTTTTCCATGTGAAGGACCTGGTGTTCCTGGTCATAGTAACCCACATGGACTTTGGAGCCCAGGCGGATCTCACCGCTGTCAGCGTCCAGGAGGCCGTTGATAATCTTTAAAAGGGTGGTCTTGCCCGTACCGTTATTGCCGATAATGGCAACCCGCTCCCCGCGTTTTATCTCAAAATCCACATTGGAAAATAAGGTCTGGCTGCCAAAGGATTTGCTCAGGTCAGTGACGGACAGAACATCATTGCCGCTGACCACATCCGGTTCCAGGCGGATATCCATGGAATCATCAATATCCACCGGCTTTTCCAACCTCTCTATCTTTTCCAGCATTTTTTCCCGGCTTTCAGCCCGGCGGATGGATTTCTCCCGGTTAAAGGATTTGAGCTTTGTGATCACCTCTTCCTGGTGTTTGATCTCCTGCTGCTGATTTAAGTATGCCCGGATTCTGGCATCCCGAAGCATGGCTTTTTTATCGCTGTAGGCAGAGTAGTTGCCTGAGAATACGGTCGCTGTTCCATTGTCCAGCTCCACGATCTTTGTGACGACCCGGTCCAGGAAATACCGGTCATGGGCCACGATAATGACGCTGCCGCTGTAGCTTTTAAGGTATGTCTCCAGCCAGGCGATGGATTCCATATCCAGGTGGTTGGTAGGCTCATCCAAAAGCAGGATATCCGGCTTGGTGAGAAGCAGCTTGCCCAGGGAAACGCGGGTTTTCTGTCCTCCGGAAAGGGTGTTGATGTGTTTGGTGAATTCCTCCTCCTCAAATCCAAGGCCCTTTAATACACCGGTAATCTCACTCCTGTAGGCATAGCCGTTGGCCAGCTCAAAGGAGTGGTTCAGGCGGCTGTATTCGGACAGCATGGACTCCAGTACATCGCCGGTGGCGGATTTCATCTCCAGCTCCAGGCTGCGGATCCGTTCCTCCATCTGGATGATGGGGCGCTTTACCTCTAAGAGTGCGTCATAGATGGTGCTTTCGCTGTCCAGATCCTGATGCTGCGCCAGATAGCCGATGGAGGTGCCTTTGCCAAGGGCTGCCACGCCCTGGTCTGCGGACAGTTCTCCGATGATGATCTTAAGCAGGGTGGATTTGCCCGCGCCGTTGATGCCCACAATGGCGGCCTTTTCATGTTCCTCCAGGTGGAAGGATACCTGCTTTAAAATATGTTTTTCTCCAAATGATTTGGTTATATTGCTGCATGATAAAATCATGGGTAACTCCTTTGTGCCAGACACTCAGCGCCTGGGTTGGGGCGCCTGTATGCGAAAATGTTTCGCTGTATGTTGTGAGGTTTTTAGGCTTTTTATTATCAAAAATTCTTTATTTTGCACTCATCAGTATAATATAAGAGGATATTTTTTTCAAGAACATACTTAAACGTGTTTGACATTTTTTTGACGCTTGTTTATAATAGAACCATTAGGTATGATTTAGATACTGTTATCTGGATCATTTTGATGTATCAGAGAAACGCGTAAGGGGAAGGTGGAACACGATGGAACGCAAAGAGATATCGAAGGCGGTAATTTCAAGATTGCCCCGCTATTACCGCTATTTGGGAGAGCTGATTGAAGAGGGTGTGGAGCGCATATCTTCCAATGAGCTGAGTGCCAGGATGAAGGTGACGGCATCACAGATCCGCCAGGATCTTAATAATTTCGGAGGATTCGGACAGCAGGGATACGGATATAATGTAAAGTACCTGTATGCTGAGATAGCAAAGATTCTGGGAATTGACCAGCAGCACAACCTGATTATTATCGGTGCCGGAAACCTGGGCCAGGCTATTGCCAACTATACGAATTTTGAGAGACGTGGATTTGTTATCAAGGGTATGTTTGATATCAATCCAAAGCTCATTGGTCTTGTGATCCGCGGAATTGAGATCCGGTCTGTGGATGATCTGGAGTTTTTTATCAAGGAGAACGAAATTCAGATCGCAGCCCTGACCATTCCAAAGACAAAGGCGTCTGAGATCGCAGACCGTCTGGTAAAGGCCGGCATTAAAGCTATCTGGAACTTTGCCCATACTGATCTGGTGGTTCCGGACGATGTGGTGGTGGAGAATGTACACCTGTCCGAAAGTCTGATGCGTTTGTCATACAGGGTTTGCAGTATGAACGATCAGGCGGAAATCGAAGGGAAAACGTCAAAGTAAGAAACAGCCGGCAAGCAAAGGAGAGTACCTTTTTGCTTGCCGGTTTTTGATTTCCGGGAGACCCCAATACGGTCTCTAAGTGCTCATAGCGAGCCACTCCACTAGGTTCGTGAGGGACCTTACCAAGTGGAGATGACATGCATCGCACGTAAGAGACCCCAATACGGTCTCTAAGTGCTCATAGCGAGTCACTCCACTAGGTTCGTGAGGGACCTTACCAAGTGGAGATGACATGCATCGCACGTAAGAGACCCCAATACGGTCTCTAAGTGCTCATAGCGAGGAGGTAAGCGGGGATGAGAACTTTGGTAACGGCAAAACAGATGAAGGCGATTGACGCCTATACGATCAACACCATTGGAGTGCCCTCCATGGTGCTGATGGAACGGGCGGCCATGTGGGTGGCCCGGGCGGTTGAGGAGACTGCCGGGAAAGCGGATGTGATCTGGGCCGTGTGCGGCACGGGCAACAATGGGGCGGACGGTGTGGCGGCTGCCAGGATGCTGCACCTGAAGGGATATAAGACCAGCCTGTTTGTGGTGGGGGATCCGGACCGTGGGACTGCGGAATTTCTGGCCCAGTCCGCCATTGCCCGGAACCTGGGAATGCAGATGAGGCCGTGGCAGGAAGCGGCGGGAGAGGACTGCGTTGTTTTGATCGATGCGGTATTCGGCGTTGGACTGAGCCGCCCCATTGAGGGGGAATACAGGCAGTGTATGGAAATGCTGGAGGCCCGGCATGCCGCCCATACAGTGGCGGTGGATATTCCCTCCGGGATCCATGGAGACACAGGCCAGGTCATGGGGATGGCACTGAAGGCGGATGTGACAGTGACCTTTGGATGGGAGAAGATGGGAACCGCCCTCTATCCGGGCCGTGCCTATGCGGGAACCGTCAGGGTCTGCGACATCGGTTTTCCGGAAAGCGCCCTGGATGCCGTGAGGGATCAGGAGGAGGGATACGGGTATGGGCTTACTTATGAAAGCAGCGACCTGTGTCTGATTCCGGACCGCCCGGCCTATTCCAACAAGGGGACGTTTGGGAAGGTCCTGATCGCAGCAGGGTCCAAAAATATGTGCGGTGCAGCGTATTTAAGCGCCCTGGCAGCTTACCGCACCGGTGCGGGGCTTGTGAAACTGCTCACAGTGGAGGAAAACCGCCAGATCCTTCAGGAACGGCTGCCGGAAGCCATCATTGCCACCTACACCTCGGACCAGCTGATCCAGGGAAGGGAAGAGTTTAAGAAGATGATAGAGGAACAGATGAACTGGGCTGATGTGGTGGTGCTGGGGCCCGGGCTGGGAAGCGAACCTTATGTGGAGTATCTGGTGGAAGATATACTGACCAGTGCCTTTGTGCCGGTCATTATTGACGCGGACGGCCTTAATGCCATTGCAGGACATCCATACCTCACCACTTATTTTACGGAAAATATCATCATCACCCCCCACTTGGGAGAGATGGCCCGCCTCATCGGTGAGAGTATAGATGCCGTCAAAGAAAACCTCACAGGAGCCGCCCTGGAATACGCGGGACGTTACGGGATCACCTGTGTGCTCAAGGATGCGGCCACCGTGGTGGCGGGAAAGGACGGCACCCTCTATGTGAACTCCAGCGGCAACAGCGCCATGGCAAAAGCCGGTTCCGGTGATGTGCTTACCGGAATCATCGCCGGACTGGCCGCCATTGGGATGGAGGAGGAACAGGCCGCGCTTATGGGGGTGTATCTCCATGGGCGTGCGGGTGATCAGGCAGCAGGGAAAATAGGACAGCACAGCCTTCTGGCTTCCGATCTGGCAGATTGTATCGGAGCAGCCATGAAGTCCGTGGCGCATGAATAACAGGAGGCATTGAAAATGAAACCATACAGCAGAGTATATGCGGCCATAAACCTGGATGCAGTGACAGCCAACATGAAGGCCATGAGGGATAACCTGCCTCCGTCCACTGCCATGATGGGTGTGGTCAAGACGGACGGATACGGCCATGGGGCAGTACCCGTGGCCAGGACCATTGACCCGTATGTGGAGGGATATGCGGTGGCATCCATTGATGAGGGCATTATACTGCGCCGTCATGGGATCCGGAAAATGATCCTGATACTGGGTGTGACCCATGAGAGCCGTTTTGAGGAACTGGTCCACTATGATATCCGTCCGGCTATGTTCCGGTACGAGGAGGTGAGGAAGCTTTCCGACACCGCGGTGAAGATGGGAAAAAAGGCCAATATCCATCTGGCAGTGGATACGGGGATGAACCGGATCGGCATGAAGCCCGATGAAAGGTCCGCGGACATGGTGTACAGGATGAGCAGGCTGGGAGGAGTCTGTATCGAAGGGATGTTCACCCACTTTGCAAAGGCGGATGAGCTGGATAAGACCGCATACACCGCCCAATACAGGGCATATACGGATTTTGTGGACATGCTCTCGGCCAGGGATGTGACCATCCCCATCCGCCATTGCTCCAACAGCGCCGGGATTGTGGAATCCCTGGAATCCAACGGACTGGACATGGTGCGGGCCGGGATTTCCATCTACGGGCTCTACCCTTCTGATGAGGTGGGCAGGGACGCGGTAAAGCTTATGCCCGCCATGGAACTAAAAAGCTTTATCACATACATAAAGACCATTGAGCCCGGAGACCAGGTGAGTTACGGGGGAACCTTTGTGGCCGACAGGACCATGCGCGTGGCCACCATACCGGTGGGATACGGGGATGGCTACCTTAGAAGCCTTTCAGGCAAAGGATCCGTGCTGGTTCGGGGGCAGAGGGCCAGGATACTGGGACGTGTGTGTATGGACCAGTTTATGGTGGACGTGACGGATATCCCCGATGCTTCGGAGGATGATAAGGTGACGCTTATTGGAAGGGATGGGGAGGAATGTATTTCCGTGGAGGAACTGGCAGAAATAAGCGGCGGTTTCCATTATGAGATCATCTGCGGCATTGGAAAGCGCGTGCCCAGAGTTTATCTGAGAGACAATCGGATCATTGGCAAAAAAGATTATTTTAATGATATTTATGAAGGCTTTGGATATATGTAAAAGCCTACCATGCTCCAAATGAAGGTCTGAATCATATTATATCAGTGTGCAGCTGCAGTGCACTGGAAGAAATGTATACACAAGTCAAATATGGTCAATACTAAGGTTGAATAAATTGACGGAGTGTGAATGATGTGATTATCAGACGTGGAGATATTTATTATGCTGATTTAAGGCCCGTGGTGGGTTCCGAGCAGGGAGGGGTCCGTCCGGTGCTGATCATCCAGAATGATGTGGGCAATAAACATAGTCCAACAGTGATATGTGCGGCTATTACATCCAGGATGAACAAAGCCAAGCTTCCCACCCATGTGGAGCTGAATACCAGGCGGTGTGCCATGATCAAGGACTCCGTTATTCTTTTGGAACAGCTGAGGACTATTGACAAGCAGCGGCTGAAGGAGAAGATATGCCATATAGACGAGGAGCTGCAGCACAGGGTGGATGAGGCTCTGATGATAAGCCTGGAACTGCATACATAGGCAGGCGGTTCCAGACGGGGATGGCTGCATTCCCCGGTGCCGGGAGGGGCATTTCCCAAACACGCCCGGGCGCCATTGACGAAATATAAGAAAAATGTTATGATAAGCAGAGTTATGCCGTGAATTTAAGGGGCGTTGCTCTGTTTTTTCATTTCCGTGAAAGGCATTTTGGGAATGAAAAGCGGATGCAGCATGAGTATGAAAGGAGTCTTACTACAATTATGGACGATGGTTATTCGCCTGTCAGTATACTGGTTTTAATTGGTTTTATCCTGCTGGAGGCCGTGTTTTACGGTTTCGGCGCAGCGATCCAGAATGTAAACGAAGGCAGACTGGAGGATGAAGCTGAGGAGGGGAATAGGAAGGCGGCCCGTTTGCTTGAGATTGTCAACCGGCCGGGGCGTTTTGTGCACACCATTCAGATCACGACCCATCTGATCGGAATGATCACAGGAGCAGTTATTCTCCCTGTCCAGGTCAATGGTCTTATGAGACATGTCCATATATTCAAGCCTCTGGCCTGGTGGAAACCAGGTACGGCTGCAACCCCGTGGTATCTGGATTCCGCGTGGTGGGAGCAGATCCTGTTTATGGCTGTGGTGACCGTGATACTGCTGCTGATCATCATCAGTTTTGGTATTATCATCCCCAAGCGTCTGGCTGCAAAGGAGCCGGAAAAATGGGGCTATCATATGCTTCCCATTGTCCTCTTTACCGCAGGGATATTTCTGCCCCTGACCAAGCTGATCACACTTTTATCCACCCTGGTGCTGAAGCTCTTTGGGGTGGAGATCACGGATGATGATGACAATGTAACTGAGGAAGATATTATGTCCATGGTAAATGAAGGCCATGAGCAGGGGGTCCTGGAGGCGGACGAGACGGAGATGATCACCAACATCTTTGAACTTGGGGACAAGGAAGCATCGGATATCATGACCCACCGCACCAACATGACGGCGCTGGACGGAACCATGCCCCTTAAGGAGGCAGTGGATTTTATACTGAACGAGGGGATTAACACACGCTACCCGGTGTACAGGGAAGATATTGACGACATTATCGGGATCCTCCATATGAGGGATGCAATGGTCTGCGTGGAGAAGGCAGAATACAAGGACAAGCCGCTGATGGAGATCCCCGGACTTTTAAGGGAGGCTAACTTTATCCCTGAGACAAGGAGCATTGATACCCTGTTTAAGGAGATGCAGTCAGGCAAGATACACATGGAAATCGTGGTGGATGAATATGGGCAGACTGCCGGACTTCTCACCATGGAAGACATCCTGGAAGAAATCGTGGGAAACATCCTGGATGAGTATGATGAGGAGGAAGATTTCATCACGGCAGCAGAGGACGGCTCCTATATTATGAGCGGCCTGACGCCTCTGGATGATGTGATGGAGGTACTGGACATTGAATTTCCTGAGGAGGACAGCGATACATATGATACCCTGAACGGGTACCTCATATCACGTCTGGACCGGATCCCTCAGGAGGGGGAGAATCCACGGGTGGATTTCGGCAGATATACCTTTGAGGTGATAAAAGCCGGCAATAAGATGATCGAGAGCGTCCTGGTGTTTAAGCGCCTGTCCCAGGAGCGTGGAGACAGTGAGAAAGAAAAAGAAAATCCCCGATCAGACAGATTGGGAAAAGGTTTGGTGGAAGATAAGTATGAGAGGCCTGACAGAGAGCACGAAGGAGATGTTTCGTGACAGCAGATTTTTGAGAAAGGCCCTTATGATCGCCTGCCCGGTGGCTTTGCAGGGCATGCTGAACACGGTGGTGAACCTGGTGGACACACTGATGATCGGCACCCTGGGAGCCACGGCCATAGCGGCCGTGGGACTGGCTAATAAGGTCTTTTTTGTATTTTCCCTTCTGGTGTTTGGAATTGTAAGCGGAAGCGGAGTTTTGGCAGCCCAGTTCTGGGGGAGCGGGGATGTAAAGAACATAAGAAAGGTATTGGGACTTTCCCTGCTTTTGGCAATGGGGGGAGCCTTGTTTTTTGTGGTGCCGGCCATTGCCGCCCCGCAGTTTGTGATGCGCATTTTCACCACCAGTCAGGACAGTATCGCGCTGGGGGCAAAATATCTTAGGCTGGCCGCCCTTACATATCCCTTTATTGCCCTGACCAACGTATATGTGGCAATGCTGCGGGCCGTGAACAAGGTGGTATTCCCTGTGATCAGCAGCTGTATTGCCATTGCCGTGAATATCTGCCTTAACTATGTGCTGATCTTTGGAAAGTTCGGGGCTCCGGCCCTGGGGGTGGAGGGCGCTGCCATAGCCACCTTTATTGCCCGTGTGATTGAGATCGGCCTGGTGCTGGGGTATGTGTACATTAAGAAAATGCCCATTGCCTGCGGGTTTACCCAATTATTTGGATGGCCGGCTGCCTTTGTCAGGAAGTTTGCAGCCACCTCGGCTCCTGTGATCGCCAATGAGTTCATGTGGGGGCTGGGAACCACCATGTATTCCCTGGCCTATGGCCGTATGGGGGATGAGGCGGTGGCGGCCATTACCATTGCCACCACCATACAGGACATTGTGGTGGTCCTGTTCCAGGGGCTCAGCGCGGCAACGGCCGTTATCCTGGGCAATGAGCTGGGGGCAGGCAAACTGAAACGGGCTGAGAAATATGCGACCCAGTTTTTTATTTTGCAGTTTATTGTCACCATGGCCGCAGCCATGGTGGTGATCGGGATCCGATGGCCCATTATCAGCCTTTACAATATTACGGCAGAGGTGGGGCGGGACGTGAATATGTGCATCCTTATTTTTGCCGCTTATATGCCTGCCAAGATGTTTAACTATGTGAATGTGGTGGGTGTGCTGAGAAGCGGCGGCGATACAAAGATGTGTCTTTTCCTGGACACCAGCGGCGTGTGGGTGATCGGAGTTCCCCTGGCCTTTCTGGGAGCCCTGGTGTGGCATCTGCCCATCTACGCGGTGTATGGCCTGGTGATGCTGGAGGAAGTGTATAAGGCAATCCTGGGATATATACGGTACCGGCAGAAAAAATGGCTGAGGAACCTGGCGGTGGAAGTACCGTAAAAGTGAAGACATCCATGAAGCTATGAGTGAGGATATATGCGAAGGCACACATGAGGCCGGGGCCCGGGATTTTTTGCTTGCCATATAAAAAAAATCATGTTAAGATAGAAAAGATGTGTATAAGATACGGCTTGGGCTGTATTTTCAAGTAGAAGAACCGATAAAAAGAAGAACAAGGAAAGGGTGTTTTACCAATGTCAGGACATTCAAAATTTGCCAACATTAAACATAAGAAAGAGCGTAATGACGCTGCTAAAGGTAAGGTTTTTACAGTGATCGGACGTGAGATCGCCGTTGCCGTAAAAGAAGGAGGAGCGGATCCTGCCAACAACAGCAAGCTGCGCGATGTGATCGCAAAGGCAAAAGCCAACAACATGCCCAACGATACCATTGACCGCGGTATTAAGAAGGCTGCCGGAGATGCCGCTTCCGTTAACTATGAAATCCTTACATATGAGGGATATGGACCAAGCGGGGTAGCCATCATCGTGGATACACTGACTGACAATAAGAACCGTACGGCTGCCAATGTAAGAAGCGCTTTTACCAAGGGCGGCGGCAATGTAGGTACTCCGGGAAGCGTGTCCTACATGTTTGACAAGAAGGGACAGATCATCATTGATAAGGAAGAGTGCGAGATGGATCCTGATGAGCTGATGATGATTGCTCTGGACGCAGGCGCAGAGGATTTCGCCGAGGAGGAGGACAGCTATGAAGTGATCACGGCACCGGATGATTTCAGCGCTGTGCGCGAGGCTTTGGAAGCCCAGAACATTCCCATGATGGAAGCCTCCGTGACCATGATCCCCCAGACATGGGTGGAGCTGACTGATGAGGAAGATATCAAAAAGCTGAATAAGACCCTGGATCTGCTGGACGAGGATGATGATGTCCAGGCCGTATATCACAACTGGGATGAGTGATTGAGAAATATGGAAATAAATGGAAGTATTGAAATAGGCTGATATAAAAGGCAGGGAACGCGCGGCAAATGCTGTGCGGGTCCCTGCCTTGTTGTGTCACAGTAAAAATAAACCACCTGCTCTGCAGGTGGAGGGAATATCTTCA